>CAZPHH010000007.1:0-2640 GCA_964586145.1 uncultured Phycisphaeraceae bacterium
AAGTAAGTGCCGGTGCTCCGTTTGCCCGGCCCTCTCTTTTGTGGGACCGGCTTTCCAGCCGGTCTTCTGGTCTCCAGTGTTTGTGGGATCGGCTTTCTCGCCATCCCGGTCCCGACAGGTCGGGAGGACCAGCGGAGACCAGCCGGTCCGGGTCTGTGGGTGAAGTTCCGATGGTCATCGGGACCGAACCGGTGGCGCGGGACACGCTTTCTTCTTCTTCACGCTCCAAAGCGGAGGGCGACGGACCGTGGTTCGCTTCGGCGGATGCTACGCGCCGCGCCAGGCTCGCTTGCGGTCCACTTCCTTCAATCGACGTTTTCGCAGGCGGAAGGCGTCCGGGGTGACTTCCAGCAGTTCGTCGTCGCCGATGAATTCCAGGGCCATCTCCATCGTCATCTGCCGCGGCGGTCGAAGCACGACCGTCTTGTCCGCGGAGGCCGCCCGGATGTTCGTCATCTTCTTCGCCCGCGAGACGTTCACCGGCAGGTCGTTGTCGCGGCAGTGTTCCCCCACGACCTGGCCTTCGTACACCGGCTCGCCCGGCGCCACGAAGAAGTCGCCCCGGTCCGCCAGGCCGTTCAGGGCGTAGGCCGTCACCTGCCCCGCCTCGCTGGCGACCATCACGCCGTTGACCCGGCCGGGAATGGGGCCGCGGAGAAACTCATACTGGTAGAAGTTGTGGTGCATAATGGCCGTGCCGTTGGTGGCGGTGAGCATCCGGTTGCGCATGCCGATCAGTCCGCGGGCGGGGATGGTGAACTCCAGGTGTGCGCCTTCGCCGCGGGTCTGCATGGTCTTCAGAATGCCGCGGCGTCCGCCCATGAGCTCCATCACCGTGCCCACGTGCTGCGACGGCACGTCCACCACGCACAGTTCGATGGGCTCGGTCTTGTGCCCGTCCAGCTCGCGATAGATCACCTTCGGCCTGCCGACGGACAGCTCGTACCCCTCGCGGCGCATGTTTTCGATGAGGATGGACAGGTGCAGCAGGCCCCGTCCGGAGACCTGGAACTCCTCCTGCGTGTGGCCCGGCTCCACGCGCAGGGCGACGTTGCTCTGGGCCTCACGCTCCAGCCGGTCGCGCAGGTGCCGGCTGGTCAGATACTTGCCTGCTCGCCCGGCGAACGGCGAGTCGTTGATGCGGAACGTCATGTGGAGGGTCGGCTCGTCGATGGCGATCAGCGGCAGCGGCTGCGGGTCGTCCAGTCCGGCGATGGTGTTGCCGATGTCGACGGACTTCAGGCCGACCACGGCGCAGATGTCGCCGGCCGAAACCTCCTCGACCTTCCGGCGGCCCAGCCCGTCGAACGCCAGCAGCTCGCCGATCCGCTCTTTCACCTGGGTGCCGTCGCGCTGCAGCACGGTCACCTCCTCGCCCGCGTGCAGGACGCCGCCGAACACGCGACCGATGCCGATCCGGCCGACGTAGTCGCTGTAGTCCAGAGCGGTGATCAGCATCTGGAGCGGGGCGTCGGCCCGGTCGGTCGGCGGAGGCACGTGTTTCAGGATGGCGTCAAACAGGGCGTAGACGTTGTCCGGCCGGTCGCCCGGGGTGGTGGAGGCATATCCCTGGGTGGCGGAGGCATAGATGGTCGGGAATTCCAGGGCTTCGTCGGGCGCCCCCAGCTCGATGAACAGGTCCAGCACTTCGTCGTGTACATCGCGGGGGCGGGCGTCGGGCCGGTCGATCTTGTTGATGACGACCACGGGGCGGAGGTGGCACTCGAAGGCCTTCTGGAGCACGAAGCGCGTCTGCGGCATGGGGCCCTCGAAGGCGTCCACCAGCAACAGGCAGCCGTCGGCCATCTTGAGCACCCGCTCCACCTCGCCGCCGAAGTCCGCGTGGCCGGGGGTGTCGATCAGGTTGATCTTCGTGTCGCCGTAGCGGATGGCGATGTTCTTGGCCAGGATGGTGATGCCCCGCTCGCGTTCCAGGTCGTTGGAGTCAAGGATGCGCTCCCCCTTGAGCTGCGCGTCACGGAACTGTCCGCACTGGCGCAGCATCTGGTCCACCAGCGTGGTCTTGCCGTGGTCCACGTGCGCAATAATGGCGACGTTACGAAGATCGGTCCGAGTCACAGTGAATGTCCTTCAATCCGGCCCGAGTGCCCGTCGGATTCCACCCCGTGTCGGTTGGCCGGGCGGGCATCATACCGTCGCGGAGCCAAAAATGGAAAACCCGGGTCCAGCGGCGGAATCTGCGGGTGATTGGGGGCGTACCGGCCGACCTGCTTACTCGTGCCCTTCCGGGCGGCGGTCTTCGACCCGTTCGCGTCCGCAGCGACCGCAGATTCCGCGGTCGCGGAGCGCCTGTCGCAGCGATCGTCGGGCTGCCCGATGCAGCGACCAGGGCACGGCGAGCGCGAAGAAGACCAGCACGGCCCCATAGGCGGGCCAGTAGGACGCGGACAGTCTCTGGGCCCACGGTGAGGTGAAGAGGATCAGGCCCAGCATCGCCAGCGCGAGCGTGGCCCAATACGCCTTTGATTTCTGACTGCTGCGGTATGCTTCCTTCCACGCGTCGTACCGGGACCTGGCGTCCGGGAAAAACGCCAGCTCCGGCGTCCCTCGGAAGGATTTCGCGTGAAACCACCGGGGAATGTCCTGATCCTCGACGATGCGGGTGCCGCATTCCGGGCA
>CAZPHH010000007.1:2740-71887 GCA_964586145.1 uncultured Phycisphaeraceae bacterium
CTAGTTCGGCCCGGTCAGTGCGGCCTCGAATGCGATCAGGTCGTCCAGGTCCACGTGGCCGTTTGGTACCAGGTCGAAGGCGCTGCAGCCGGTGGCCACCGGGTCGCCGGGGGCGAAACACTGCTGAAAGCCGGCGAAGTCGTACAGGTCGACATGGCCGCTGCAGTCGTGGTCGCCCGCCAGGGTGGGTACGCAGGCCGTGGCGTAGAGAATGTCCCGCTCGGCGCCGATCGTTCCGCCCAGGTCGAACGTCGAAAACCAGACGGTCATCCAGGACCCGTCCGTCGTGGCCTTGACCGCGGGCTTCTCGTCCCGGGCGACAAGGTCAAACATGCCGTGGGCGTTGAGCAGGGCAGGCTCGGACCAGGTGACCGCGCCGTCGTTGCTGTGCATGAAAAGCACTTCATGATCCGTCCCCCACGGAAAGATGACGTGGTCGTAGGCCTGCCAGACCACGACCCACCCACCGTGTCCGTCGGTGGCCAGGCGCGGGTACAGGTCCTTGCCGCCTGAGTCGACAGCATGATACGGATTCAGGTTTTCCGGGTCCGACCAGGTGACGCCGGCGTCCGTGCTCCGGGCGATCATCAGGTCGGGATCGAGCATGGGGGGCAGCATACGTACCCAGACGGCCACCCAGGTGTTGCCGTCGGTCGCCAGGTCGAGGCCGCCGCTGTAGGCGTCTCGCAACTCGTCCGTGGCGGCGTCGGTATTCAGCGCGGCGGGTCCAGACCAGGTCAGGCCGTGGTCCGTGCTGCGGGAGTAATGCACGTCCTCGTCGCCGACGCCGTTGGACCCGATCAGGTTCTCCGATTGCCAGGCCACGATGAACGTGCCGTTGCCGTCCGAGGCGATGCGAGGCGACGAGTCTGAACCCGCGTCCACGGTCATACTGGGATGCAGCGGCATCATCGTCGACCAGGCGGCGCCGTGGTCGGTGCTGCGGGAGAAGTAGATGTCGTTGTTGTAGTCGTCGGGCTCGTTCGTGCGGCGTGTGCTCCAGACGGCCACCCAGGCGCCCACTCCGTCATACGCCAGTTCCGGCGAGCTGTCGCCGCAGCTCGCGTAGTCCAGGTGGTCCGTCGCGGCGTCGCTGTTCAGAGGGATCGACGGCGTCCAGGTGGCGCCGTTGTCGCTGCTTCGCGAGACGAGGATGTCGATATCGTCGCCCAGAGTCCCGCCGTGCGGGTCGTACGAGTACCAGGCGGCGATCCAATGCCCCTGCCCGTCCGTGTACACGAAGGGATGGAAGTCATCCTCGATCTCGGGCGGGTCGACCGCCAGCGGGTCCAGGATGGCGGGTTCGGACCACGTCGCCCCGTCGTCCGCGCTGCGGGCAACCAGGATGTCGAAATCGCGGTTCGGCGATCCGGGCACGGCCGCGCACCAGACGCAGACCCAGTTGCCGGCGCCATCGGTCGCGAGGTGGGGGTAGTAATCGCTGTCCACGTCGGTGGCGGCGTTGGCGTTCAGCGCCCTCGCGTACGTCCACTCCATGGCGGCCGCCTGGACGGCCACTACCGGCAACAGGATGCCTGTACACACCAGCGTGATCGAAATTCGCAGAGACAACATTGGCTTTCCTTCCCACAGTGAATTGAGAACGGGCAACCCTGTCCGATCCGTCCGCGTGGCCGGACCGATCCTGCCAAGGCCATACTACCAGAAGTTGGGCGGGCATTGAAACGGCGTTTCCGGATTATCGGTCCTCCGGGCTCATCGCCACGCCGAACGGGCCGTCATGTCCGCATCTGCCGTCGGATGTGACGCTGGTGGGCCTCCCAAGCCATCTGGACTGCCGTTTCCCGCTGAAGTTCGCGGATCGTGCCTTGGGCGGCCCGGTAGAGGACGCGAATAGGCAGCACAGAAAGGGAAACTCCCAGCAGAAGTAGGGCGAGCCACATTACGCAAGCGAGGTCTCCCCATTCGCTGAGATTGAGCATCAAACTCCCAAGCCAGAGCACGGAGATGGGCAACCCGAACCCGACCATGAACAGAAGCGTGGCGTACCCGAAGTACGCCAGAAGGGCACCGATCCATGTCGCACGGTACCGGCACGCGCCGGCAAACGACACGATGCCCCCCAACAGGCAAAGAGCCCCAGGCAGGCACAAGAGAGCCACGCAGGGCACCAAATCGAGCATCAGGAACGGCACCGCTCCTGCGAACATGAGCAGCCCCGCGAATGCCAGCGTCGGCGCCGTTTCAAGCCGCCGCATGGCGCGCTGAATTGCCTCCGCCGGGATGATGAGAAGCTCAATGGGATTGTGGTACCCGCATTCCGGGCAGCGCTTCGGATCACCAGCCAGGCCGCGGAGGTTGTACCCGCACGCGGCGCAGTAGAAGTCCGCTTCGCCGGCGATCAGACGCGGGTCTGTTGGATCGGGGATGCTCATGTTTCCGTGTCCCCTCGTAGGACCGGCCGGTCCGCACGGCGGACCCTACGAGTGGCTGGTCCGCACGGCGGACCCTACGGCTTTCCAGCCGGTCGCGTGGTGCGCGGAGTCTCACTCGACGCGTTCCGGCCCCACGAGGTCGTCGTAGGTTTCCCGCCGGCGGATCAGGCGGGCGGAGTGGCCGTCGATCAGCACCTCCGGCGAACGCGGCCGGGAGTTGTACTGGCTGCTCATGACGAAACCGTACGCCCCGGCCGAAAAGACCGCCAGCAAGTCGCCGCGCTTCAGCGGCGGCAGCCACCGGCCCTTCGCCAGAAAGTCGCTGCTCTCGCAGACCGGGCCGACGACGTCGACCAGTTCGGTGTCCGCCAAGTGCAGATCGCACCGGCGGGCCTCCGGCACGAACCCGTCGCCCGGGGCCACCGGCCAGACGAAGTGCCGGGCCCCGTACAACGCCGGACGCACCAACTCCGTCAGGGCGGCGTCCGTGATGACGTACCGCCTGGCCCCGGACTGCTTGGTATACAACACGCGGCTCAGCAAGACCCCGGCATTGGCCGAGATGGTCCGGCCGGGCTCCAGAATGACGGTCAGGCCGCGCCCGTGAAGCAGGGGGACGATCCGGGCCGCGTACTCGCTGGGCGAGGGCGCCTCGCCCGTTTCGTAGTCTGCGCCGAAGCCGCCGCCGATGTCCAGCGTATCCACCGCAAACCCGTCTTCGCGCAGATGCCGGATGAGGGCCAGCGTCTTCTCAATTGCCTCCACGTACGGCTCCACGGTGTTGACCGGCGAGCCGATGTGCAGGTGCAGAGCGGACATCTTTACGCGGGCATCCCGGCCATACCGGTCGAAGACGTTGCGGACCCGCACCAGGTCCACGCCGAACTTCGTCTCCTGCTTGCCGGTGGTGGTATAGACGTGGGTCTTGGGGTCCACGTCCGGGTTGATGCGCAAGGCGGCCCGGACCGGGTGGTCCACCTCCGCGGCAATCCGGATGAGGTTCTCCAGCTCCTGCTCCGACTCGACGTTGAACCAGCCGATGCCGGCCTGGATGCCCTGTCGAACCTCCGCGTCCGTCTTGCCGACACCGGCAAAGACGATCCGCGACGCGTCGGCGCCAGCCTCCAGCGCCCGCGCCAGCTCGCCCCCGCTGACCACGTCAAACGACGCCCCGCGCTCTCGCAGCACCCGGAGGATATGCAGGTTCTGGCAGCTTTTGACGGAGTAACAGATGATGGGATTCAGCTCGGCGAAGGCCGACGCAACGGTGTCGTAACGATCGCGCAGCGTCGCGGCGGAGTAGACGTACACCGGCGTGCCGAACCGGTCCGCCGCCTGGGGCAGCGGGACCCCTTCGCCGTGCAGCGTCCCGTTGGTAAATCGAAACGAGTCCATGCTTCGCATCATACGGCCGGTATGCCCGGTTGAACAGATTCGCGCCCGCCTCTTGGCGTGGACCGGGGGCCGCCCGTACCATGACGGGCATGCACGACACCGACGATCTGATTCCCGATCTGAGAATCGCGAACGGCCGGGTGCGGCCGGATGCGGAATACGACGTCCTGCTGTTCACGGACGGGGCCTGCACGGGCAATCCCGGCCCCGGCGGCTGGGCCTGCATCCTGCGGCACGTCCAGAGCGGTTCCGAGCGCAAGCTATCCGGCGGTGAGGGCCAGACCACGAACAACCGCATGGAGCTTCAGGCCGTCATCGAGGGTTTGCAGACGCTCAAGCGCAAGTGCAAGGTGAAAGTGGTGACCGACAGCCAGTACGTGCAGCTCGGCATCACTCAGTGGGTCTCCAAGTGGATTCGGAACGACTGGCGCAAGGGGTCCAAGGCGAGTTCTGAACCCGTCAAGAATGCGGAATACTGGAAGACGCTGGTGGACCTGTGCCGCCGGCATGATGTGACGTTTCAGCACGTCCGCGGCCACGCGGGGCATCCGGAAAACGAGGAGTGCGACCGGATGGCGGTCGCGGAGGCGGAACGCTTCCGGCGCTGACAAGCTCGCCCGTTTCGGATACAAAAGGCCGTTATGAGCACTCGCGTGGACAGGCCGAGGCTGCGGGCCAGCATTGATACCATCCGGACAGACGACACGCCGGATGGCATGATCACGCTGTTTGACCGGTCGGGCCTGGCACCCGGCGTTGTGCATGTCAGCCATGGTGCGTTGTGTTTGATGAGCCTGATGGATGGGCAGCGGACCGTCGAGGAAGTTCGGTCCGAGTTCCAGACGATGACGCACCAGTGCGTCGGCGCCGGCGTGATCGAGAATCTGGTGGACCAGCTCAACGAGAGCCTGTTGCTGGAAGGGCCGGACTTTGACGCGCACTACCAGGCGTACCTCGAACACTTTCGATCCGTCGGCACGCGGCCACGGCTCGATCGAGGTGAGGTCGCCGACGCACAGGCGTTGTCGCGGTTTCTGGATGAGATTCTCGCCGAGAGCCCCGGCGTGCCGGGTGACGACGGGGTGGTCGGCCTCATCGCGCCACACCTGGACTATCCGCGGGGTCGGCCCTGCTACGCGGCGGCGTATGCGGCCGTGGCCCGCCGGACGCCGCCGGAGCGGATCGTGGTGATGGGGACGAACCACACGCCGCGAACGGCCGCCCCGGTCCTTTCGGCTCTGGACTTCGAGACGGCCCTGGGCAAGACGCGGGCGGATGTGCCCTTCATCCGGCGTCTGGAGGAGCGCTGCGGCGACCTGCGACGGTTTGAGCTGGACCACGTATGGGAGCATTCCGTCGAGCTGCAGGTGACCTGGTGTCAGCACCTGTTCGGGGCGAACCGATTTGAGCTGGTGCCCATTCTGTGTACCGACCCCACGGTGGCGCCGGATGCATTTGCGGGCGAGCCAGCGACGGTGGGCGTGGCGGACGTGGCGCGGGCCTTGCGCGAATGTGTGGACGAGGACGGGAAAGACACCCTGATCATCGCGGGTGCGGACCTCAGCCACGTGGGCGAGCCGTTTGGGGATGAGGAGCCGCTGGAACCGCCGGTGCTGGACGCAGTGCGGCGGCGGGATGAGGAGGTGCTGTCGCGAGTGGGTGAGAACGACGCGGCGGGCTTCTGTGCGGCTTTTGCGGACGACAACAACCCGACGAAGGTTTGCAGCGTCGGGTGCATTTTTGCCCTGCTGACGGCGTTGCCGGACGCTCGTGTGGAAGTGCTTCGATACCATCAGGCCGTCGACGTGGAGACACAGACCGGTGTAACGTGCGCGGCCGCCGTGCTCCGCCGGTGAGCGCGGAGGCGCGGGACGGACATGGACCTACCCTCCCGATATCAGCGTCTGATCGCCGGCCAGGCCGGGCCGTTGGGCCGGCTGGTGTGTAGCGTTCTTCGTCCGGCATCCGGGCTCTACGCCGTGGCGATGCGACTGCGAAATCGGTGGTACGACCGTGGCGGCTCGCGCGTGGCGCGGATTGGCGTGCCTGTCGTCAGCGTGGGCAACATCACAACCGGCGGCACGGGCAAGACCCCCCTGGTGATCGAAGTGTGCCGTCGCCTGTCATCGGCCGGGCTGCGGCCCGCGGTGGTCAGTCGCGGATACCGGGCCGGGCCGGGTGGACAGGCGGATGAACTGCTGATGCTGCGCCGCCGCCTGCCGGACGTGCCGTGCGTGGCCGATCCGGACCGGGTGGCGGGCGCCCGCCGGGCCGTGCATGAGCACGGGGCGAGCGTCATTGTGCTGGACGACGGCTTTCAGCATCGACGGATCGGGCGTGACCTGGACATCGTGGTCGTGGACGCCACCTGCCCGTTTGGCTATGGGTACGTGCTGCCGCGCGGACTGCTGCGCGAACCGCTCTCCGGTTTGCGGCGGGCTTCATTGATCGTCATCTCACGGGTCGATCAGGTGGATGCCCCCGCCCTGCAGCGTGTGGAATCCGCGCTCGATGCGTTTGCGCCAGGGGTGCCGCGCGTCCGGGCGGTGCATCGCCCCGCGGGGCTCGTCCAGCTCGACGGAGTGGAGTCGCCGTTGTCACCGGCCGACCTGGGGCCGTCTTACTGCTTCGCGGCCATCGGCAATCCCGGCTCGTTCCGGCAGACGACCGCGTCACTGGGTATCCACATCGCCGGCTCCCATTGGTTTCCGGATCATCACCACTATAGTGAGCGTGATCCGGCGGCCTTGCAGGACGCGGCCCAACGGGTCGGGGCGGCCGTGCTGCTCACCACCGAGAAGGACGCCGTGAAGCTGGCTGACCTGAACGCACGTGGGCCCATTCCCGTCCTCGCCGTCCGCATCGAAATCGACTTCCGGCCGAATGATGATAGAATCCTCGACAACGCCCTGGACCGGGCGGTGCAGACGAGGCGCGGCGATCATGAACCGACCCCGATACCAACCCGCTGATCTGTCGCGGCTGCGGACGTACTCCGTCGGCCGTCGGCCGCACAAGGTCTCCACGGCCGCCCTCGCCGGGCTGCCCGAGCCGGGCACGTCGGCGGCGGACCTGTTCGCCTCGCTTCCGGACGTGCTGGGCGTCCGCGAGTTCCGGGCAACCGTGGACGCGATGGCCGCGGCCATTCGCGATGGCCGGCCGGTGGTGCTGGCCATGGGGGCGCACGTCGTGAAGGTCGGCTGCACTCCGATCGTGGTGGACCTGATCCGGCGGGGTATTGTCTCCGCCGTTGCGTGTAACGGGGCGTTCGCCATCCACGACATGGAGCTGGCCACTGTCGGCGCCACCAGCGAGGAAGTGGCCGACACCATTCGGGACGGCTCGTTCGGCATGGTGTCCGAAACGCTGGACTTCTTCACCCGCGCGGCCGCCCGGGCGGACGAGCGGCAGATCGGCTTTGGCGAGGCGGTGGGCGGGCTGCTCGTGGAGGCGAACCCGCCCGGGTTGGCCCACAGCGTGCTGGCCGCGGCGTATCAGGCGTCCATCCCGGCCACCTTGCACGTGGCCCTGGGGACCGACACCGTGCATGCGTCCGGCGTGATGGACGGCGCGCGGATCGGGGCGGCGTCGTTACGCGATTTCCGGCTGATCTGCAGCGTGGTGGGGGACCTGGGGGCGGCGAGTGCGGACGGCCCGGGCGGGGTGTGGCTGAACGTAGGCTCGGCGGTGGTCATGCCGGAGGTGTTTCTGAAGGCGGTGTCCGTCGCCCGCAACCTGGGTGCGAACCTGGACGCCATGACCACGGCGAATTTCGACATGCTGCGGCACTACCGGCCGAAGGTGAACGTGGTGACGCGGCCTGTCACTCCCGGACGCGGACACGAGGTGATCGGGCATCACGAGATTCTCCTGCCGCTGCTGCGTGCGGCGCTGCTGGAGCGGCTGGCGGGACCGGGAGCGGTGCCATGAGTCGACCGGCCGTGTTCCTCGACCGCGACAACACGCTCATCGACGACCCCGGGTTCATCGATGATCCGGACCAGGTGCGTCTGCTGCCCGGTGCGGCCCAGGCCGTCCGCCGGCTGCGGGCGGCGGGGTACGCGGTGGTGGTGGCGTCCAACCAGTCCGGGGTCGCCCGCGGTCTGATCACGGAGGAACAATTGGCAGCCGTTCACCAGCGCCTGCGTGACCTGCTTCGCGAGGAGGGCGCCGAGCTGGACGCCATCTACTACTGCCCCTTCCTCGACGGTCCGGAGGCCGTGGTGGAGACGTACCGGCGGGCCAGCGAGCACCGCAAGCCGGGCTGCGGCATGTTGATCCAGGCGGCGCGGGACCTCAACCTCGAGCTGGGCCGGTCGTGGATGATCGGGGACCGGGCCTCGGACATTGAGGCGGGGCAGCGGGCGGGTTGCCGCACAATTCTCGTTGCACTTTCGCACGCGCCCGCTGACAATGGCACGTGCTCGCCTGACTACCGCGCCGATTCGCTCAGGGAGGCAGCGAACATCGTGGAGAAGGAATCGACCCCGCCCACAGATCAGCCGACGACCTCGCGCTCCGGCACCGAGCCCGCCGCGGATGCGGACGTGCGCTCCCTGCTCACGGAAATCCGTGACCTGCTGGACCGGCAGCAGCGGGCCCGGCGGCAGGAGGATTTTTCGTTTCTCCGGCTCTTTGGCACGCTGACCCAGATGCTCGCTGTGGTCACGGCCATCTGGGGCTTCGTGGGCATGTTCGACACGCAGACCATGACGCCGGCCATCGCCCGGTTTGCGCTGGCCGGGTTCTTCCAGCTTGTCACGCTGACCACCATTGCCATCGAGTCGCGTCACTGATGCCGCATACGTGCCCGCAACGCAGCGCAGAGCGGCCCCGTGCCCGACGGACCTTTCAGTCCAATGCGTGATCCGCAGACCATCCTTATCGCCCTGCCGAACTGGGTGGGCGACGTGGTGATGGCCACGCCCGCTTTGGCGGCCATTCGGGCGAGGTTCCCCCGGGCGGCCATCACCGGACTGATCCGTCAGGGCATCCGCGGCCTGATCGAAAGCTGCCCGTGGGTTGACGACTGGGAGGTCTGGCCGGCGAAGAACGCGCGGGGCCGTCAGGGGGGTACGTTCCAGGTGGCGTTCCGCTTACGCCGCCGCCGCATGGAATGGGCGCTGCTGATGACCAACTCCTTCCGATCCGCCCTGGTTGCCCGGCTGGCCGGCATTCCGCGACGGATCGGATATGACCGTGACGGACGCGGCTGGCTGCTCACCGACCGCATTCCCGTGCAGCGCGACGCCGCCGGCCGAATCGCTCGCACACGCATGGTGAATTACTACGGAGAACTGGCCGTGGCCCTCGGCTGCGACCGGCCGGGCGACCGGCTGATGCTCCACACGCGCCCGGAGGACGACGCGGTGATCTCCGCCCGGCTGGAGGCCGCCGGGCTGGCCGGACATCGGCCGATCGTGGTCATGACGCCCGGCGCGTCGTTCGGACCGGCCAAGTGCTGGCCGGCGGACCGGTTTGCCGCCGTCTGCGACCGGCTGGTGGACGAATGCGGAGCTCGCGTCGTGCTGACGTACGGTCCCGGAGAAGAGAGCGTGGCCCGGCGGGCGATTGAGGCCATGCGGCACCGGCCGCTGGTAATGGAGGACCCGGCCATCACGTTGAGCCAGCTCAAGTCATTGATCCGGCTCAGCGACCTGCTGTTGTGCAACGATACCGGCCCGCGTCACCTGGCCAAGGCCTTTGACGTGCCGGTGGTGACCGTCTTCGGCCCCACTTGGCCGCAATGGACCGACACGGATTATCGCCTGGAGCAAATCGTCCGGATTGACGTGGATTGCGGACCCTGCCAGAAGCCCGTCTGCCCGCTGGGGCACGTCAAGTGCATGACCGAGGTTGGCGTTGAGGCCGTTTTTGACGCCTGCCGCGAGCTGCTGGCGCGGCGGCCCGCCTGACGCAAGGTTCGCCGTTCGCGTGAGCGGGCGGGTCCTACTTGCCCGCCTTCAGCCGCTCGATGGCCGTTCGCACGACGGGCTCTTTTTTCAGCAGGCGTTCCGCCTCAGCATACGAGGCGCCGCTGCCGGCCAGGATCAGGGCTCGCGGCACGACTTTCGTGGCGTCGGTGGCGGCCTCGACGTGCTTCGACGGCTTGGCGTTGTTCAGTGCGGGCGTTACGCGGTCGACGCTGTAGAGGCTGCGGAGCAGGCAGCGTTTGGCCGTCTCCGGGCAGACGCCCATGATGTCCGAGACGATGCCGATCGACCGGTGCCAGAGCTTGTTGTTGCTGATGCGCAGGTCGACCATGCGGTTGCGATAGACCTTGCCGGTCAGGACGTGTGCGCCGGTGGTCAGGGCATTCAGCACCAGCTTCGTGGCGTACTCTCCGTACACCGATGCTCCCGGCAGCAGCGATTTTGGCACGTCCGGAACGAACACCGCGGCGTCCAGGCGGAGGCCGATGTGGTCTGAGCCGCTCGCGCGAATCATGGCCGTTGCGGCGCCGGCCTTCCGGGCTGTCCGCAGCGCCTCGGTCAGCTTGGGCTCGCGCCCGCCGCCGGGCAGGGCCACCACAAGGTCATGCTTTGTCAGCGTCGGAGCGATTTCCTCCAGGAAGTTGTCCAGCGAAATGCGGTACCACCGGCCGGCCTCGCTCAGATCATGCCCCGGCCCCAGCAGCGATCGCCATCCGCCGACGAGGAACCCGCGCACGTCGCCGAAGGCCGCTCCGAAGGTCGGCGGGCACTCGCTTGCGTCCACGATGCCCAGTATGCCCGGCGTTCCCGACCCCACGTAGTAAATGTGCCCGCCGTGCCGCAGGGCGTGACCGCCCCGCGCGATCAGGTTCGCAATGTCCGCCGCCTGCGAGTACGCGGCCACCCGCGTGTTCTCATAGGCTAGCACTGCTGCCCGCACCCAATCGGCGAGATCGGCCTTGCTCCGGCCGCCCGGCAGCAGGCCGGCTTGCCGAGCGCCCAGTGCAAACACAACCTCCAACAGAAGCTTGGTTGCGCTGCCTCCCTTCATTCGCGTGGAGCCGGTAATGGGTTCCGGCCCGACGACCGGGTTGAGGATCAGGCAGTTCTTGCGGGTCGAGATGGTGCGTACGGCGTCCGCGAAGGTCTTGTCCCAGTTTTCGACCTCCAGGGTTCGGGCGCGGTCTTCCGGGTTGAAGCCGATCAGGATGCACTTACCGCCGCGCCGCTCCGAGACCCGCAGCAGTTGGGACGCCACGTAGGGGGCGGCGAACGCGCACGTGATGCCGATGTACAACACGTTCCGCTTGCCTTCGATCAGGGGCTCCACGTCGGTCCAGGCCTGGTGCGGGTCGTCCTCCGCCTTCTCCTGCGCCTTGATGAGGGCCAGGTTGGTCCCGGCGATCAGGTGGCGGAAGTTCGGCTCCTTCCGACGGCTTTTCAGAAACCGGTTGAAGACGCGAGAGGCAAACATCGCCAGCCGGCCGCTGGTGCCGGCACCGGAAATCACAATGACGCTGTCCCGCCGGCCCATCAGCGGGGCCGCCCATTTCACCGCCTGTGCGATCTTGGCCGTGATGACGTCGTCGCACAGGGCCGGGAACCCGCGATAGCCGTTGTAGATCTGGGCATCGCTGGCCCGCAGCAGCCGGACCATTTCCTCCGGCGAGGCCACGTCGATGTCGGTTGTCAGTTCGTTGGGAGACTCTGTGATTGAAGGAGCGTGCATACCCGTTGATTCTCGGTTGTGACGGCTCGGTGCCATACCTGTGTGTACGGCCTCGGGCGTGTGCTTTCGCGCTGCGTGCTGGATGCCCGGCCCCGCTGGGGGTGGGAGACGGATTCTCGCCGGCCCTGGTGCATCGTCTCGGGCCGAGTCCGCCCCATGCTACCGCACCGCCGCCCCCACCGCAAAGCAACTGGCTTCCGGGCCGCGGCTGGGCTATAAACGCCGCGACAGCGAAAGAGGAGGATTATGCAGTGAAACGTACCATCTGCCGACCTGCGTTGTGGATTCTGTGCCCCCTGGGCGGCCTGCTCGGCGGCTGCGTGGAACCCCGGGAACCCGAAGACCCCATGCTGTCCGTCAACACGCTGATTGAGGCCCCGGAAGACTACGCCCGCGTCCGCATCGGCACGCCGGAGTGGCCCATGCCGGCCTACGCCCGGTATCTCAAGGGCGTTCGCATCTGCCTGGACCCCGGGCACGGCGGCGACGCTCACAAACGGGCCTACAAGCGCGGCCCGACCGGCGTCCGCGAGGCCGAGATGAACCTGCGCGTGGCCTTCTACCTCCGCGATCTCCTGGTGGCGGCCGGGGCCGAGGTGTTGCTGACGCGTGAGGCGGACGTGGACTCGTCGCTGGCGGAGCGGGCCGAAGTCGCCAACCGCTGGGACGCCGACCTGTTCATCTCCCTCCACCACAACGCGATCGGCAAGCCGGAGGTCAACCGTACCTCGGTCTGGTACCACCGCGACGTGGATCATCGCCCATCCAACCTGGATCTGGCCCGGTATCTCTGCCATGGACTGCTACATGCGTTTCAGTTTCCCCAGATTACCGGCGACGCCCTGAACTCCGACGCGCTGATGTATCCCGGTGGGTTCGGCATCCTTCGCGCAGCCGATGTGACCGCCGCCTTGTGCGAGTCCTCCTTCTTCACCAACCCCGAAGAAGAGCAGCGGCTCCGCATGCCGGAGCACAACCTTCTGGAAGCCTACGGCCTGTTCGACGGCCTGGCCCGGTATGTCTACGCCGGCCTGCCGCGGGTGCAGCTTGTGGAGCCGGCGGACGGACGGGTGATCCCCGGCCAGACGAAGGCACTCGTCTTTCGGCTGGATGACGGGCTGCGGAAGCGCGGCGCCTGGGGCTCCGACCGGCAGGGCATCCTCTCCAGCACGATCGACGTCCGGCTGGACGGGCAGCCCCTGGCGTTTGATTTCCAGAACAAGGGTTACGTGCTCACGGCCACGTTGCCGGACGAATTGAGTCCCGGCGGTCATCGGGTGGACGTGCAGTTTATCAACAAGAACAAGAACTCGGTGCTGGACCCGCGCATCTGGATCGACGTGCCGGGCGCGGTGGCAGACGCAAGTGAGTACCGCCTGGGCTATCGCGCCGAAACCGATCCGTGGCTGCAGCGGCAGGTGCAGGAGATCGACCGGGTGCTCTCGGCCCACTTCGGGCTGCGCGTGGAGGAGCGAGCGGTGGGGCTGCTCGATCTGACGCGCGGACGGCTGGCCCTGATCCGGCCGGACGAGATGTTTTATGCGGCGAGCGTGCCGAAGATCGCGATTCTATTGGCGTGGTTTGAGAAGATGCCCGAGTCGGCCGAGGAACTCGCCCCGGACGTGCGGGAGGCGCTGGGCCGGATGATCAAGCACTCGGACAACGCGCTGGCCGCCCGCTTCAGCCGGCAACTCGGGCTGCCGGCCATCGCGGAAGTGCTCGAATCGCCCGAGTACGGTTTTTATGACAAGAAGCGTGGCGGCGGCCTGTGGATGGGCAAGCACTACGCCCCGGGTGACGAGCGATTGCGCGATCCGCTGAAGGACCTGTCGCACGCCGCCACGGTGCGGCAGTGCCTGCGGTTCTACCTGATGATGGAGCAGGGGCGGCTGGTCAGCCCGGCGGCATCGGCGATGATGAGGGATGTCTTCGCGTCGCCCGACCTGGAGCACCGGCAGTCCAAGTTCGTGAAGGGCCTGGCCGGGCGAGAACGCACCATTTTGCGCAAGAGCGGGACCTGGGAGAACTTTCATCACGACACGGCCCTGGTGGAGGGGGAGGGCCGGCGCTACATCCTGGTCGCCCTGACCGAGAGCCCGCGCGGCGGTGAGTACCTCGAGGAACTCGCCGCGGCTGTGGATGACCTGCTGGCGCCGGCTCAGGCCGACGCGGAATGAACGGCGCGGCATGAGGCGGCGGGGTGTCGGGGTTGTCGAAGTGTGGGTGACCCCGTATAGTCCGCACGACTGGCGCGGTTGCTGCTGCGCGGGGACACGGCACCCGGATTTCACTGCCCTGAGCGGGAGCGTTTCATGCTGAGTTTGCCTATCGCAAGCGTGTCGGCGCAATTCACCCCGTATGACTGGGGTGTCGTCGTGGCGTACCTCATTTTTACGACACTGCTTGGCATCCGCATGTCCGGCAAGCAGGCGACCATGCGGGACTTTTTTCTCGGCGGTCGCAAGCTCCCCTGGTACGCCGTCAGCGGTTCGATCATCGCGACGGAAATCAGCGCCGTGACCTTTATCGGCGTGCCGTACGTCGTGTTCAAGCCCGGTGGCAACTTTACGTATCTGCAGTTGGGCGTGTTCGGTTCCATCCTGGCCCGGATCATTGTGGGGTATGTCCTCGTTCCCGCGTACTACAAGCGTGAAATCTACAGCCCCTACGATTACATGGGTAACCAGCTTGGCACGCGCGTGCGGACGATGACCAGCGGTTTGTTCCTTCTGGGTGCCACGCTGGCCCAGGCCGCCCGTGTTTACCTCACCGCGCAGATCATGATCGTGGTTCTCAATGACCAGTTGAAATGGCTGTCCGCCAGCGTCGGACTCGACGAGCTGGCGTGGGCCATCATCATCATCGGAATCGTTGCGACCGGATGGACACTCATTGGCGGCATTACCACCGTCATCTGGTCGAACGTCGTTCTGTTCCTGGTCTTCTTCGTCGGCGCCGGCGTTGCCCTGGGTACCGTTGCCTACGAACTGTCGGGCGGTTTGTCCGAGGTCTTCCGCGTGGGCTGGGAGGCGAAGGAGTCAGGTCCGTGGGGGAAGTTCACCTTCTTTGACGTGTCCCTCAGTCCCCTCAAGGAGTACACCATTTGGACGGCTGTGATTGCGAGCACCTGGGGAGGCCTCTTCTCGTACGGGACCGATCAGATGCTTGTCCAGGGCATGTTCTGCTGCCGCGATGAGCGTCAGGCCCGGCGAGCGATCATCGGAAGCTCCTTCGGGCAATGCGTCACGTTCCTCGTCATGCTGGTCGGCGTCGGTCTCTTCGCCTACTACCAGCAACATCCTCTGACCGGCGAGGCGCTCGAGATTTACGAGGGCAATCCGAATCGCATCTTTCCGATCTTCATCTGCCAAGTCGTTCCCAAGATTCTGAAAGGGCTCATCATGGCGGCTGCGTTCGCCGCCGCCATTTCCACAGTTATGGGCATCCTCACCGCGCTCAGCCAGACCGTCATGGGTGCCTTCTACACTCCGCTTCGCCAGTGGCTGCGACAAGGGCAGCCAGCGCCCGGTGATTCGGCTGCGGAGGATCGCCGCAACGTGTTGCTGAGCCGAGTGCTCGTTGTTTTCTGGGGTGTGATACTGGCCAGCGTGGCCTACCTCATGGAGGCTGCGGAGGCCCAGTACAAGTCGATTCTCGATTTGGCGCTTGCCATGGCCGGATACGCCGGCGGCGCTCTCCTCGGATGCTTCGCTCTCTCTTTCCTGCCCCTTAGGATTGACGGCCGCGGCTACATGTGGTCCGCGCCGCTTTCTGTGTTGTGTGTGTTTTCGCTGGTATGGCATGACCCCTGGAGTCATTACGTTTGCTGGAGCTTTGCCGCACTGATGCTCGTTTTGTGGATCTGGCACGTGGCCGTTTGTGTCATCCGCGAAAGTCGGCCGACCGAACTCGGAAAAGACGTGCTTCCGCCACCGGTCATCCCGGTCTGGCTGCAGACCTTCGTCCTCGGCGCCGGCCTGGCCCTCATGCTCTGGATCAACTACTACGGCTACTTTGACAAGACTATCGTGGAGGGCAAAGCCAAGTTCGTTACCATCGCCTGGCCGTGGTACGCGCCTTTCGGCTGCGTGGTGGCGGTTTTGTTCGGTTACTTGCTTGCTCGCCGCAAAAACCGAGATGCCGTCGCGGCGGCGTGAGCGAAGTCACGATCGGGCGATCTGCAGATTGTGACGGAACGGGGAGGGGCCGTCTGTGGTCGACTCGCGGTCGCCGGGGGTTCCAGCGCGGAGGCGAATTCAGGTGTTCCGCCCCGGGCGGCGTGATGACAGCCATCGGTATACCAGAGCCAGTGCGAACACGAACACCGCCAGGGCCGCCAGGCGCCAGACCAGCCTGGCCGCTACGGCGTCGGCTTCGCCGGCGGCACGCGTGATATGGGCGGTGAGCCGCTCGTCCAGGTCCGTGACTCTGCCGGTCAGGGCCTGCAACTCGCGGGCGGCCTCGGCGACGGATTGGGCGGCGGCGTCATACTCGCGAATGTCGAAACTGCGGCCGGGTTCGTCCGGACCCGCGGGCAGCGTGGCGGGCGGTGGCTGCCCGCTCTCAGACGGAGTGCGGAAACTCGCCACCATGTCCTGAATGGCGCCGGCCGCCTCGGCGAGCTTCTGCCCGGCGTCGGCCGTGCTCTGGACCGCCTGGGTCACCTCCGGCGTCGTTTCGCGGACTCGGTTTACGGCCGAGTCAATCGCCTTTGCCGACGCCTCGATCTTGTCCAGCGTCGCCTGCAATTCCGCCTGTCGTTGCGTCAATTCATTGAGCAGTTCCTGCGTTTCGCGCCGCACGTCCTGCGGCATGGTCGCCAGCGTGTCGGCCAGCCGGTCAGACGTCTCGACGAACCGCCGCGTGCTTTCGCTGATCTGCTCGCTGCTGGCCAGAAGCGACTGAACGACCTCGTTTTCCGACAGGTCCAGCAGCAGGAGCTGCATTTGCCAGATGGATTCCTCCGGGAGGCCCTCGACCACGTCGGTGAAGCGCATGGCCACCTTGGTGAACTCGTAGATGGCTTGCGCGCCCCGGTCGATGCCCTCGGCCGTCCGGAAGGGCGCCATCGGAATGCGTAACAACGGGTCCAGGACGGGTATCCTGGCCGCGGCCTGCGACGGGGGCTGGGGCGCCAGCGTCGAGTAACCGCCGGATACCGAGTGCTCGGCAGCGAAGCGGTAAATCTGCTCCCGGACCGACTCGAAATCCGCATCGTGCAGGATGTGCCGGACCACCTTCTCGATTTCCGCCACCGTCGCGTCGGCTGCTTCCAGCATGATCGACCGGCTCTCGGGCGGCAGCTCGGCCGCCTCGCGCTGGTTGAACTGTTTCATCTGCACCGCCAGCGCCCAGGCATCCAGCAGGGCGGCGATGGGCTCATCCTTTTTCAGGGCGTTGCGCATCAGCCGGAGCCCGTAGATCTTCCATTCCAGAATATGGCGCCGCATGCGGTTGTCCGTCGCCTGATCCATCATGCGCCGCGACGCATCCCGGACGATCTCTTCATGGGTGTCCTGGAAGTTTGACAGGGCCAGCCAGGCCTCGTGTGCCGTCACCTGGCTGGTCGGCCGGCCGCCGGGCTGCTTTCCCGCGCCGCCGATCGCATTCGCGCAGCCGGCCGGCAGGCCGATCAGCACCAGGGCCGACGCACCCAGGCACAGCCGCAGCACGCTTCCCATGCCGACTCGGCGGGACATGGACTTCCTGTTCATTGGTGTGCAACTCCCGAGGGGACCGGCAGACCGCGCCGACGTCGCCCCGACCAATGTCGCCCGGCTCACAACAGTATCGCGATCAGGAACCGTACGGCAACCGTGGCGCCGCTGACCGGCTGGTGGCCCGCGGCGACTGCGCGTGCCGGGCTTTCCTGGCATTAAGCGGTGGTTTCGGTACGATGCGCGGCATGACTCCGACCGATGGACGATTGCGGCGTATCCGCGCGGCGGGGTTGATCGCCGTGTGCCTCTTGCCTGCAGCCACGGGCTGCATCCCGACCGGCCCGTATGGCAACGTTCTCGTGGGTGAGGTGGACGTCTCGGCCTTCGACTTCTGGACCGGCGTTCACGTCGTCAGTGGCTATATTCTGGGCGACCGCCTGGGCGACAAGAGCTTCGTGCCAACCCTGGCCGCCCTGGTCGTCTGGGAAGTGTACGAGCCGGACTTCTGGCCCGGCTGGCGCGAAACGCCGACGAATCAGGCCGTCGACGTGGTGGCCGGCGTCGCCGGGTGGGCGTTCGGGCGTTGAGTGTGTTCGGGCGTCGCGCCGTTTGTCCGAATGCGGTGCGCCGTTCAGCGTGGACGAGCGGGTCATCCCCTCCAGGCGATCCGTACGCCTGAATCCCATCGCTGCTTCTACCGTCGCTCCGTCGCCTGGACCGCCTCGCCGTGGTCGCTTTGTTTCACCTCCTCCGTCGCTGCCCCTATAATCGGCCCGACGCTGCGATCGGCGATTCGATTGCCGGCAGATACAAACCCGACCGCGGAAGGAGGCCGTCTGCATGCCTGGTGGAAACGTCCCCCACGAGTGGCTTGAACCCGCATCCCCCGGCGCGGGATGCACGCGCCGCCACGCCATCAAGACCTTTGTCGCCGCTGCCGGGGGGCTGGTGCTGGGCGGCCCGTTGAGCCGGGCGTGGGCCGATTCGCCCTGGGGTGAGACGATCCAGTCCGAGTATCTCACACCCGACGGGCAGCTTCTCAGGATCGGGCCGGGGCATCGCTACCACGTCTCCGAGCGGCAAATCGCTCCCATTCTGCTTCGAGACGCAGGGAGCAACCGGCTCTGCACGGTCTGGACGGGCCTGCACGAGAATCGCGAACGAGTGTTGCTGCGCTGGTTCTCACCGGAGGATTCGTCGTGGGGGCCTGTATGCACCGCCGACAACGGGGCGCAGGCGGGCCTTGCGGGCGCCGCGACGGCAGCCCCGATCGGCGACGGCAGTCTCATCGCGTGGCCCGAGTTTTCCGATGGCCGGTGGAGCGTTCAATCCAGGCGGCTGAGCAAAAAGGGCGATTTTGACGCGAACGTGATTCCGCTGGCCGGCCCGGGTGATCCCGGGGCCGTGCATACGCGGCCTGCGCTTGCCGCACTGGGTGATTTGGCCCTCGTGGTCTGGCAGGCACGCTCAGACAAGAGCGGCACGTTTGCGATCTACGGCCGGCGGCTGGGCCCCGAAGGAATGCCGATGGGCGAACCGTTCGAGATTGCCGAGCACGCCGGGAAGGATTGCATGCGGCCGGCCGTCGCGGCCGTTGAAGATGGCAAGCGGTTTGCCGTGGTCCACGACCGGCAGGACGCGCCCGGCACGCAAAACGTCCACCTGACGTTCGTCGACGCGGCCACCGGCCGGTGCGGCGACGCGCTGGCGGTCACGTCGCATCCGGCCTCCGACGTGGCGGCGGACGTGGCCGTCTCTGCGGACGGCCGACTGGTGTGGGTCGGCTGGCACAGCAATCGCAGCGGCGACGGCGCGTGGGACATCCCACGCTGGTATCACCTGGCCGCGTTGGACGTCCAGACCGGCCAATGGTTCGAGCCGGCCCGCGAGCCCGCCGGTCGCGACTTGAACGCCCGCGGCAGCATCCAGGGTTTCGAGTTCGTGCGGTTGGCCGTCGCCCCCGGCGGGGCGATCTGCGTGCTCGGCCGGCCGTCGCACGGGTTCTACCTGCAGTACTTCAGCGGCGACGAGGTGAGCCCCTTGTATCGGCTTCCCGAAGACGGCTGGGGCGGCCGCGGCAGGCAGATCAGCGCTGTGTTCAATGGCGAGGGAGCCCTGTGGTGCGCCCGGCGGGACCTGCGTACGAACGCGCTCCATCGCATCGACGGCTTCGGAGATTCGTTGAAGCCGCCGGCGCTGAAGCCACGGAGCGAGCCGCAGAATGGGAAGAGCCGGGTGTTGCGCGGGGTCACCGCGAAGTACTCGTGGCCGGAGCCGCCCAAGGGCGCCCCGGCGTTCAACCTGTATTTCGGTGACATCCACGGCCACTCGTGGCAGAGCGACGGTATGGGTGATCCGGAAGATTCGTACGTTCGCGCCCGGGACGTCTTTCATGACGATTTCCACGTGCTGACCGACCACGATTCCTTCGTCGGGAAGCGGCTCACTGATGCCCAGTGGCAGGAGCAGAAAGACCTTGTTGAGCATTATCACAGGCCGGGCGCGTTCGTGACCCTGTTCGGCCAGGAGTGGACCACGCCGCGTCCGGGCAACCCGCACGGCTGGGGTCACTTCAACGTCTACACGGCCGATCCACGGATTCCGCTGTTCGACCACATGGAGCCGGCCACCCGCGACCTGCCCGACCTTTACCGGGCGATCCGCGACTACCGCGCCATCGCCATCCCGCACCACATCGGCTGGACCGGCGTCCCCTGGGAGCAGTTTGATCCAGACCTTACGCCGGCGCTGGAAATCTGCTCGGTGCACGGCGCGTTCGAGTACGAGGGCAACCGGCCCGTCCCGCATCGCGGCGGCATGAAGGGCCACTTCCTTCAGGACGGCTTGCTGGCCGGCAAGCGAATCGGCGTGGTGGGCGGCTCCGACCAGCACGGTCTGATCTGGCAGCACGGCGTGTGCTGGAAGCGGAATGCATACCGCGCCGGGCTGACCGGCGTCTGGGCGCCGGAGCTGACGCGGGAGGCCATTCTCGACGCCATCCGCGCCCGCCGGACCTTCGCCACCACCGGTGTGAAGCTGTGCCTGTGGTTCTTCTGCGACGGTCATCCGATGGGCAGCGAGCTGCAACTTTCGGAATCGCCGAAGTTTACCGTAAATGTCGCCGTACCGCCCGAGGAAGGGCAGCTTCACACGCTGGAGCTTGTTCGCGACGGCGAGGTCATCCACTGCTTTGGCGGCGAAGGGCAGCAGAGTCGGTACACTTTTGCGGACGAGCAACCGCCGCAGCGCGATGTGTCGTTTTACTACCTGCGGGTTACACTGCGCGACAACAACATGGCGTGGTCCAGCCCGATCTGGGTGAAACGGGCCTGATGGGATTGGGTGCCGCAGGCCACAGGAGTGGAACGGAGTATACGAAATCCGTGAAAGGGATCCGCAATGATGCAGTTGCTTCTCGTCGTTCTGGCGGCCTCGACCGCACAGGGAAAAGGGCCGGCCATGAGTAGCCAGGCACCGGTGGAAGCGGTGATCGAATCTTACCAGCCCGCCTGGATGCCGCCGGCCGGCGAGCTGCAGGGCCTGGTGGTGATTCTGGATCCGCTTGGCGGCGGGGCGACGGCGCCGGCCGACCGATCGCGCGACGACCTGGCCCTTAAAACCGCGGCCCACCTGTACCACCTGGTGCGCCAGGCCGGCGGCGTGTCCGTGATGACGCGGGCCGATGACCGCGCGTTGCCGACGGCCGACGGCGGGCCGGCAAAGGCCCTGGCAGAGGTCTGCGAGCAGCACAAGGCGGACCTCGTGCTCACGATCGGGTTTGACATTGGGGAAGCCGTGCGGGCCGTGCCTGTGGCGAATGATGCCGTGTCCAGGGCGATCGCGGAATCCCTGTCGCCCCCGACCGCCAAACAACCGGCGCACCCGCGTGGTCGACTGAGTGTGCCCGGCGCAGCGGTCTGGTTCAACGCTCCTGACGGGTCGATGCTAACCGGCCGGCGGAAGGCATTCCATCGCGAGTGTGCGGAAGCGCTGTACAAAGCCATTGCGCAGGCCGCCAACCGCAACCGGGAGGCGCTGAACCTGGCGCCGTTGGACTCGGGTGACGACACGGAGCCGGCCGACGCGGATTCCGTGCCTCACTATCCGCGCCCCAGCCTGAACCGACGGCTGACCGCGGCCGCGCGCCGCGTGTGGCCGGAGGGCAGGCTGCCGATCGAGAAGGCGGCGTGGTTCTGCGACCTGTACTGCCGCGCGAACCTGAGCGATCGGACCGCCATCTATCTCAAGCCGGAGGTCCGGGTGGAAGGCGAGACGGTCATCGTGGGCGGGGCGACGAACATGGCGATCCTGCGGGACACGCTGGCTGACGCCCTGAAGGCGGTGGGGGTCGCGAACGTGCGCAATGAGATGAAGCTGCTGCCGGAGGAAGGCCGGCTGGGCGACAAGCGATTCGGGGTCTGCGTGGCCCCGATGGCCCTGACCTTTGCCGAGCCGTCGGAATCCGCGCCGCTGCAGACGCAGCTTCTCTACGGCGAGCCGCTGTTCCTGCTGGATCATGACGCGGCGCGGGGGTACTACTTGCTGCACGGAGCGGACGGCTACTGGGGCTGGGTGCGGGAGTCCTGCGTGCGGCCGATGACGGAAGCGGAATTCCGCACCTATGCCGGCGCCGTGCCGGCCGTACTGCTGAAAGACGTGGAGGTCGGCGAGCACCGGATCAGCCGCGGAGCGATGCTGCCCGTGGCGAAGAAGTCCGACTCCGGCGTGCAGCTCATGCACCTGGGCGGGGGGACCTTCGAGGCGCCGATCGCGGACGTGCGGATCCTCGATGACGCATCCCAGGCCCGCCACCGCGTGCAATGGGCGCTGGAGTTCCTGCACACGCCGTACGTGTTCGGCGCCCTGTCCTCCGCGGGGCTGGATTGCAGCGGCCTGGTCCGCAACGTGAACGCGCAGGCGGGCATCGCCGTCCCGCGCGACGCGGCCCAGCAGTTTCTGACCGGGCGGCTGGTGGCCACACGCTGGTGCATGGACGGCATCCGGCCTGGAGACAACCTGTTTTTCGTCGACCGCACCGGGAAGATCTACCACGTGGCCATCGCCATGAACTCGACGCACTTCGTGCATGCCGCGCCGCCGGAGGTGAAGATCAACAGCCTGAAGGAAGGAGACCGGCTCTTCTCCGAGTACCGGGCCGAATCGTTCCTGGGCGCGAAACGGTGGTGAGTGCGGCCTTCGGCGGCCGGAATAGCGACGAAGCGACGAAGGGGCGGCGGGGCAATGGGGTCGGCTGCGACGGCTGATGTGTTGGGCCCGTTCTGTCGGAGGTGATTCGATGGTTGCTCGCCATCTTGCTGTGTGGATTGTCGGATTGGTGTTTGCGGTTCCCGTGGCTGCCGGAGAGAAGAAGATGATCATTCCACCCGTGCCTGCGCCGGACCGGATCGCCGCTGCCCCGAGTTTCGGGCCGGACGAGCGCATCGTGGCCACGCATTACTTCTACTGGTACCGCTGGCCGGATGAGCATTTCTTTGATGACCCGGCGCACACGCACGATCTGCTGCGACAGCACTTCCCGGACGAACGCGAAGTGAGCTACGAATCTGCGACCTGGCACCGGCGTCAGATGAAGGACCTGCTGGCAGCGGGGATCGACGCGGCGCTGCTGGTGTACTGGGGCGCGCCAAACCAGTATGAGAAGCCGGATGTCCGGTTCTCCGTGTACGGCATTCCGCCCCTGGTGGAGGCTCTGGACGAACTGGCGAAGGAAGGGAAGACGCCGCGGATCGGGTTGTTCTACGACACGTCCACGCTGCTGGCCAACCACGCGTTCACGGAGCCTCGCGAACAGAACGTCGACCTGCGCACGGACGAGGGAAAGGACATCTTCTATCGCACCATCCGCGACTTCTTCTGCCTGGTTCCGCCGCGGCACTGGGCCTGTGTGGACGGCCGGCCGCTGGTGCAGTTGTACGAGTCCGCGTTTGCAGCCGGGCACGACCAGGGCACGATCGATTACGTGTACAAGCGGTTTGCGGAGGATTTCGACGGCCGGCGTCCGTTTGTCGTGGCCGGTCCGGCGTGGACGTTCACGGCGGACGCCCGCACGGGCTGGGGTGCGGCGCTGTTCGGGCCGATCCTCGGAGAGGGCGCCGCCCAGGTGGGGCCGGGATATGACGATTCGCCCGTGCCGGGCCGGAATACGCCGACCCGCGATCGGCTGGGCGGCGGGTACTACGCCGCGTCCTGGCTGCTGGCGTTGCAGGCCAAGCCCCGCCTGGTCATCGTCGAGACGTGGAACGAGATGCACGAGGGCACGCCCATCTGCGAGAGCGTGGAGGACGGCCGCTTCTATATCGACCTGACACGCCGGTTCGCGGATCTCTTCAAGGCGGGCCGAGCTCCGGAGGCCGACGACTGGTCGAAGGCCGTCCGCTCGTTGCTGGGTGCGGACAAGTCGAAACGGGAGGGCCGCCGATTCGCGAGCCGGTTGAGGTTGTCCTGCCGGGCGGAGGCGGGCGGCAAACTGGTGGAGGAGGGGTTGCGGGTGTGCGCCGGCGTGGAGGATGGACCGTATACCATCACGGAGCTGGAGGGCACGCCGTGCATCCGGACACGGCGCAGCATCGGGGACAACCGATATCTCTACATTGACATCGCGGACCCGTACTACTACGACCATCGGGGCACGATCACCGTTGAGTTCACGTATTGGGATGCCGGCCGCCAGCCGATCGTGGTCCATTACAATGCGGTCTCAGACACCGGATCGCCGGCCGATCGCTACCGGCCATGCCCGCAAACCGTCACACGCACGGACACGAAGGCCTGGAAAACGGCCGTCCTCCGGCTGACGGATGCCCGCTGCGCGAACGGCCAGAACGGGGGCGCGGACTTCCGTTTTCACTCGCCCAACGACGACCTGGTCATCCGCGAAATCGAGGTTTCCAAGCTCCCCGAGCGTTATGGCGAGTAGTTTCCACCCAAAGCCGGTGGGGATCGCTTGCCGGGACACTCTGGCCGGGGTACCAATAGGCGAGCGACCGGGTGCGGTCCGGTCGCGGCAAATCCACAGAAAAAGTGAGGGCGCAAATCATGCAACGGAATGCGAATTCAATCGCCAGGATTGGGCGAGCTCGGCGGTGGGCACGGTGGGTGCTTTCCGGGGGTGGGGTTTTCAGCGTCTGGACGGGGCTGGCAGGCTGCGCCGCGCTGGCCGGTGTGGGGGCGGGGGCGGCCGCCGGGTTGCTGGCCGGCGTGTTTCTCGGCCGGGTTCAGGCGACTTTTGCCGCCACGGCCCGGTCGTACCAGTTTTCGGAGCGGGGCGATTCCCGGGTGCGGTTCGGCGGCAACCCGTACAGCAACATCCTCCTGACGAACTTCCAGGGCCGGCTGCCCGGGTTTCACCTGGTGTTCATCAACATCAACACCAAGGGAATGTCCGCCGCGCAGGCCGACGACGCGCCGCTGTACAACACGGACGTGGGCATCGATTTTGACACCGTGCCGCCGAGTCTCGTCGGAACGATCACCAGCGAGGACGGTAGCGAAACCTACAGCCTCGCCGAGTTGTACCCCACCGTGGGACCGGTGTCGGTCAGCCTCTCCGGCATAGACTCGGATGGGCGCGTCAGCATACGTTTCACGATCGAAGCGGAGAACGCTGACGGGGATTACCTGGAGTACAGCCTCACCTGGCATGCCCAACTCAGCGCCGCCGGCGTTTCGCTGGACGGGGACGTGGACATCGAGCGCGTGCTCACGACCCAGGCCGGCGAAGAGATCGTCGTGACCGGCACAGGGTCAATGAACACGGTGAAGCAGTAGACGGGTCGCGGAAAGGGCGCCGGCCACGCCGGCACCGGCCGGAATGGTCGACGCCCGTTGTGGCCCAGTGCCCGCCCGCAAATCGCAGGCGGCGGCACACATAGCCGCCGCGCTCGCTGTGCGCTGACGTCCCCCTGCACGCCTTGCCCCGCCCGCTTACTCCGTTTCGCCCTCCTCGGGAAACTGCATGGCGAGGATGGCCTTCAGCGGATCCTTGTCAAACTTCTCTTTGCACGCCGGTGTGCAGAAGTGCATCGTGTAGCCTTCGACCACGATCGTGTTCTCGTCGCTGCCGTCCATGGCCAGGTTGCAGGCCGGACATTTCGTGATCACCTTGTCCTCCGCCCCATCCAGGGCGTCCGCCCGGGCGAGAATCGCGACCACCTCGGCCTTTGCCTCGCCGGTCAGCTCCTCCTTGGCGTCCTTGATGACGTCCGACACCGCTCCGGCCGCGGCGTCCACGGCGTCTCCCGCCTTTTCCACGGTGTCCTCTGCGGTGTCTTTCGCGGCGTCCAGAGCTTCGTCGATCTTGGCGCCCACCGTCTCGCCTTCCGCCGGCTTCGGCGGAGCGGGTTGTTCCTCCTTCTTGCAGCCGGCGCCGGCCAGGAATGCAGCCACCACGAGCACGCTGGCCGCGTGCCACCACGTTCGCATCGCGTTCATAACGACTCCTCCATGAAAGGGTGTTCGTTCGCGCGGCGCCGATACGAGCGGCGCCCGTCCGGTCCGCTTCCCGCGGCTATTCGCGGGCAAGGAGCAGGTAATCCAGGCCGAAAAGGGTATTCGTGGACCTTTCGTTCTTACCTGCGATCTCTACGGTGATCGTGTTTTCACCCGCCTTGAGGACAAACGTGCCCAGAGTTCGCTCCTCGCCGGGCTTCACTCCGTCATTGTACAGGTCGACCGGTTCCCCGGCGGGTTGTTCGTTTATGGAAAGCTGGGCAATTCCATAATCGCCGGCGGTGAGGAACCGGGCGATTACCCTGTACCGACCCGCCTCCTTCACCGGGAAGCCAAGCACCAGCCTGTCACCCGGCTTGTTGTCCGTCCACCACAGGTGCTTTTCCATGCTCAGACCGGTCCATTCCTGCGGCCGGACGTTGCCGGCAGACGCGATGATGCGGAAGTCCTCCGCCTCCAGCGCCCCGGCCACCTTGGGCGGGACATAGGGCGGCATCTCCGGCACCCGCAGGTCGGTGGCCGCCAGCGAGGCTACCCGGTCCTTGGCCCCCGGACGGGCGTACCAGTAGGTCATGGCCGCCACCGTCATCGTGATGTCCTCCGTCCAGTGCCAGATCTCCATGTCAAACCGGAAGCTCTGGGCGAACGGGATGTTGTCGAGGACGTGCCAGCGGTTGACGGCTGTGTGGCCGTAGTTGCCCGGCCCGTCGCAGCGGGGCTGGTTGTGGTAGGCATGGACGAACAGGGCGGGGCTGCACCAGGCATACCCGAAGTAATCCTCAGTCCCCGTACCGAAGTGGCTGGGGAATGTTTCGCCGTCAACGTAAATCTTCTCGTCGCCTTCGCCCCACCACGTTTTGACCTTGTTGGCCACGTACTGGGCGGCCCCGACAAACACGCCCTGCCCGTCGATCTCGACGAAATTCCAGTCACGAAAGGGGCGCGTGGGGATGTCGTGCTCGATGCGCCACTTCGCGTGGAAATACATGGAGCGGTCGTCCCACGCGTAGGGCTCTGCGGCCATGCCGATGGCCACGGAGACGGGTTTGTCGGTGTGATTGGTCAGGGAGACCCTGGCCTCCTTGCGGAAGGGCATTCGCCAGTGAGACCACATCCGCCCGTTCTCGGCGACGCCCATCGGCAGGGATTCGTAGGGTGACCGGCCGGGGGCCGTGCCGAAAAAATCACCCAGCGGGGCGACCACGGTCGGCTGCCCGTCGAACTCCATCGTCAGGAGAACGCCGCGGAGCGCGGCGTCGGGGTCCGGTGCCTGGAGGTCTTCGACGGACAGCACCGCCACGGCGGCGGGGCCGGACAGCGTTGCCACGAGTTCGGTTTTGCCCGGCTCCAGCTTGACCGGTTTGGTCCGGACCGTCACGTCCGGCGCGAGCGCCCTTGGCGTGTTCAGTTTTTTCGCGATGTCCTGGACGAGTGGCTTGAGTTCGTCCGCCTGAACCGGCGTGAAGGACTTCACGTTTGTCCCCGCCGGGTAGGTGCGGTAATTCACGTGATAGTAGAAGTCCTTCTCGTCACTGGTGACCTTGCACCACTTGGCGTAGGGGATCGGGAAGTAGCTGTTCCAGCCGGCGCTGCGGACATGGGCGATCGGTTCGGGGTTGTACGGCACCTTGCCGCTGAGGAAGTCGGCCATGGGGACTTCGATGACCGGTTCCGGGTCCTCGTCCACGTATACGCGGAGGATGCCCTTGGGGTTGGCGGACCAGATGCGCACGATGGCGCCGGGCCCTTCGGCGTCCATCAGGACGTACTCGGTGCGGTCCGGGCGGGTCTCTTCCCGCAGAAAGTGGCCGGCGTCCGCATTGGCAAACCAGTCCTGCTCGGGCGATTTGGACGCCCGGTCATAGCTGGAGAACTGGCGGCACGTGTACCACGGGTCCGGCAGGCGAGTCAGGCGGGGCAGGTCGGCCATCTCATCGAGGAGGGTGCGGAGTGATGTCTCCGAAGCCCCGGCGGAAGCGGCAAGCGCAAGAACGGCCAGGCATGAAGCGACCATCGGCTTCTCCCTTTCGCAGAGACTGTCACCGGGGGCGGGCCCCCGTCGCGGCGTCCGCATATAGGTAAACGGAACGGGGGCCGGATGCAAGCGCCCGCACGGGCCGGAGACGCCGGCGGATCCCGGGTCCGGCAGCGACATGCGAGCGCACGCTGCAACGCCGTCCGCGCCGCGCATCCCGCGAGGAAGGGCATTCCGCGGGGCGAGGCCGCGGTTGATTCCGAAGCTCGGCACGGATACGCTGCGCCACGCGTCCGGCGCCGGAGTCGCGGCCCCAGAGTGCGGCGCGGATTAACGAGCATCACGCTGCCCATGCGGATGCGCACCGTGTCATCAGGGTTCGTCGCGACGATGATCGCCGCGTGTCAGGTGTCTGTGCCCGTCCGTGTCATGGCCCGGGCCGGGCCGAACCGTTTGACGGGCATCGTGCGGATTCATGTTTTGCGTGGCAGGCCTTGTGTCCTGCGCGTCATGGGGCATGATCGTTCGGATCGAGCCCCTTGCGTTGTGCGTCCCGTGACGCGGCAACGGAACCATCCGGACCCGGCGAGGCAGCCATGGCAGAGAAGAAACGATTCGTCATCGGCGTGGACGTCGGCACGGGCAGTGTGCGGGCCGGCGTGTTTGACCTGCAGGGCAGAGGGCACGGCTTCGGTGTCCGGCCCATCACGCTCTGGCGCCCGAAGGCGGACTTCGTCGAGCAGTCGTCCGAGGACATCTGGCGGGCCTGCGCGGCGGCGGTCAAGGCCGCGCTCAAGGCGGCGGGCCCCGCCGGCCGGCGCGTGGCCGGCATTTCCTTCGACGCCACGTGCTCCCTCGTCTGCCTCGATGCCGACGACAAGCCGCTGACCGTCTCGCCCACGGGCCGGCACGAGCAGAACGTCATCGTCTGGATGGACCACCGTGCCATCGCCCAGGCCGAGCGCATCAACGCCACGCAGCACAAGGTGCTTCGGTACGTGGGCGGCGGCGTGTCGCCGGAGATGGAGCCGCCAAAGCTGCTGTGGCTCAAGGAGGACCTGCCCCGGACCTGGAAATCCGCCGCGCGCTTCCTCGACCTGGCCGACTTCATGACGTACCGATCCACGGGCGTCGACGTCCGAAGCCTTTGCACCACGGTCTGCAAGTGGACCTACCAGGGCCACCTGGGTCGGCGCGGCAAGACGGTGCCCAGCGTGGGCAAATGGGATGACTCCTTCTGGGACGAAATCGGCTTGGACGACCTGGTGACGGACGCGCACCGGCGCATCGGCCAGCGCGTTCGGCCCATGGGCGAACCGATCGGCCAGGGCCTGACACCCGCCGCCGCCCGATCGCTCGGGCTGGAGCCGGGCACGCCGGTCGGCGTCGGGATCATCGACGCCCACGCCGGCGGCCTGGGCATGATCGGGGCGACCCTGGACGGTGAGGCCTTCGCCCCGGCGTCGGCGCATCAGCGGCTGGCCCTCATCGGTGGGACCAGCACGTGCCACATGGCCGTCGCGCAGAAGCCGCAGTTCATCCGCGGCATCTGGGGGCCGTATTACTCGGCCATGGTCCCGGGCCTGTGGCTTACGGAGGGCGGCCAGTCGGCAACCGGCGCCTTGATCGACCGCTGCATCCGCTCCAGCGCCCACGCGGCCGCCCTGGACAAGGATGCGAGGAAGACGGGCAAAACCGTCTACGAGCTGCTCAACGCCCGCCTCAAGGCACTGGCCGGCAACCAACCCATGGCGCAATTGACCGCCCGCTTCCACGTGCTGGGCGACCACCACGGAAACCGCTCGCCTCGGGCCAACCCGCACGCCCGGGGCATGATGGCCGGCCTGTCGCTCGACGACACGCTGGACACGCTGGCTATCGAGTACCTGGCCACGATCCAGGCGGTGGCGTACGGGACGCGGCACATCATCGAAGAGATGAACCGGAAAGGGTTTTCCATCCGACACGTGATGGCCTGCGGCGGCGGCACGAAGAACCCGGTTTTCGTGCAGGAGCACGCCGACATCACCGGGTGCCCGCTGATTCTGCCCAGGGAGCCGCAGGCGGTGCTGCTGGGCTCGGCCGTGCTGGCAGCGGTGGCGGCGGGCGCGTACGCGGACTGCGCGGCCGCCATGGCGGCGATGAACCGGGTAGGCGGCGCCGTGCAGCCGTCGGGCGGCGCGGTGGGGGCGTACCACGATCGCAAGTACCACGTGTACAAGCGCATGTATGACGACCAGCAGCGCTACGACGCAATGATGTCGCCGCCCGACTCGTAGGGTCCGCCTCGCGGACCACTTCATGGAAAGCGGAGCCATGCACAGTCCCAGCTCGGCGAGGAACCGATGAAATCGAATCCACGGACGTGGCCGGCGGTGGGATTCTCGATTCTCTTCGGCCTCCACGCAGCCCAGGCGGAGATGACAACGAGAACCGTCATCGAGCTCGGCGGCCCCGGCTGGAGTCTCTGGCTGGACAAGCAGGCCGCGTGGGAGAGCGATCAGCTCTTCCTGCCGCCTGTCGACCTCGCGAAGCTGCCGGTGAATCCGCCCACCGGCGGTTGGGAGGCCCTGGGCACGAACGGCCTGCCCGTCTCCGTGCCCGGCACCGTTGAAGAGTACCTCTGGGACGCCGAGGGCGGCGACTACCGCGGCGTAAGCTGGTGGTGGCGCGAGGTCACGCTGCCGGCCGAGGCCGCAGGCCGACAGGTGCTGCTCCGCGTGGATTCCGTTCGCCTGCGGGCCGAGGTCTTTGTCGACGAAACGCTCGTCGGCTACGACCTGATCGGCAACACGCCGTTCGAGGTGGACCTGACGGGCAAGCTGGCGCCCGGTGTGCCGGCCCGGCTGGCCTTTCGCATCACCGATCCCGGCGGCAACTTCGACTGGATCGACTTCGACGCCCACCGCTGGGGCAAGTACACATTGCCGGCCAGTCACGGGTTCGGCGGCATGACCGGCCACCTGCGCCTGCTCGTACTGGACCCGTTGTACGTGGACGACCTCTTCGTCCGGAACAAGCCGGCGCCGCGTGAGGTGGACGTCGAGGTCACCGTGCGAAACGTCACGGATGAGGTGGTCACTCGCGACGTGATATTCCGGATCGTGGATGCAGCCGATCCGTCCAGCGTTCTGCTGGAAGAGGCGGTGAAGGGCCGGCGCTTTTCGCACGGCCTGCAGACCGTCACCGCCACGTTGTCCGTGCCGACCGCCCGGATTTGGGACCTGGAATCCCCGACGCTGTACGTTTGTCAGGTGTCCCTGGGCGGCCTGGACGCGGACAGCCGGCGTTTCGGGTTCCGCTGGTTCGCGCCGGACGGCATCGGTGAGGACGCGGTGTTTCGTCTGAACGGCCGCCGGATCGTGCTGCGCAGCGCCATTTCGTGGGGTTTCTGGCCGATCAACGGCATCTACCCCACGCCCGAACGGGCCCGCAAGCAGATCGCTGCCGCCAAAACGATCGGCCTGAACATGCTGAACCACCACCGCTGCATCGGGCAGCCGATTCTGTTTGACCTTGCGGACGAGATGGGCCTGCTGCAATACGAGGAGCCCGGCGGCTACACCGCCCGCGGCGGCGATGAGTTCTGCCGCCGCTGGGCCCGCGAGAAGCTGCTGCGCATGGTCCGGCGCGATCGCAGCCACCCCTCCCTGGTCCTCTACAACATGATCAACGAGGAGGACCGGATCCCGCCCGACGACAATCGCAAGCAGGACATGGCCGACGCCCACCGGCTCGATCCCAGCCGGATCATCACCTATACCTCCGGCTGGAACAAGGACGGCGACGACCCGTTCAAGCTTCACATGCGGCCGTACGACGAGAAGCAGTACACGCAGGGTTGGTGGGACTACCACAACGCCTGCGGCCCGGGCGTGTACCGCGACGCCTTCTACGTGAGCCCGACCCACTACACTCGTCACACGGACAACGGGAAGGAGATCGTCTTCTGGGGCGAGGACGGCGCCATCGCCACGCCGCCGCGCCTGGCGCTCATCGCGAAAGAGCTGGAAGGAAAGCCCAACGGCTGGGACGGCGCCGCCCACAGGCAGTGGCATCAGGCGTACGTGGATTACCTGGAGTCCCGCGGATTTTTGGAGCACTTCGGCAGCGTGGACGATTTGACCCGCAGCATGGGCAACATCGCGTTCTATTACCAGGGCCGGATCATCGAGAACGTCCGCGCCGGCAACGTCACGGACGGATACGTGATCAACGGCTGGGAAGCGGAGAAGATCGAGAACCACTCCGGCGTGGTCGACTGCTTCCGCAACCTCAAGGGCGATGCGGAGCTGCTGGCTCGCTACAACGCGCCGTTGTACGTGGCCGTCAAGCTGCGGAGCAAGGTCGGCCACGCGCCGCTCCAAACGGTGGCCGACTTTCACCTGGTCAACGAGGTCGACCTGAAGGGCGCGTTCGAGTTGCACGCGTCGATCGTGGATGCGGATGGCAAGGATCTGTGGTCGAAACGACTGCCCGTCCGGGTTGCCGGCGGAGAACGGTACGGGCAGCTTCTGCTGGGCGGTGTGGACGTGTCCGTCGACTGCGGCCCGGGGCGATACGCCCTGAAGGCCGAACTGCACCTGCCCGGCGCCGAGCCGGGGGCCGCGCCCTTTGCCGTCGGTGACGATGAGGCGTTTGTGGTCGACTGGAAGTCGCAGCGGGTCTCGCCCCGCGGCGCCGTGGTGGAGAACGGAACGCTCGTCCGCGATTTTCTGAAAGACCACCTGGGTGTCGAAATACCGGCGTTCTCGGCCTCGCTGGAGAAGCTCGATTACGTGATCCTCGGCGCATTCGACTTCGAACCGCGCGAGGTTGTGCCCGGCACCGCCCTGGTGCCGACGGAAGGCGAAGGCCGGGGACTCACCGCCGAGTACTTCAAGGGCACCGACTTCCACCGCCGCGTGCTTCTCCGCACCGATCCGAAGGTGGATTTCGATTTCTCAAAAACCCCGCCGGACCCGGCCGTGGCGAGTACGGAATACAGTGCTCGCTGGCAGGGGAAGCTGAGAGCACCCGAATCCGGCGTCTACCGTTTTCACACTCTCAGCGACGACGGCGTGCGCCTGTGGATCGACGGTAAGCGCTTCATCGACAACTGGACCACGCACGGCCCGACGTACGACACGTCGGAGCCGCTGACGCTGGAAGCGGGTACGGCCTACGACATCCGACTGGAGTACTTCCAGGCGCAGGAGGGCGCGATCATCCGGCTGCTCTGGACGCGGCCCGCCATGCGTGCGGAGGCGGAGGCCGTGCTGGCCGATTTGCCACGGCGGGTTCGCGACGACGGCACGACGGCCGTCGTCATCCGCAACGCGGAGCCGGTGGCCCGGATGCTGGCCCAGCGCGGCCTGGTGAAGTTTGACGGCGTCATGCGGCACGGCAAGTGGTGGCTGGGCGGCAATTTCTTCGTGCGAGAGCACCCGCTTTTTGAGGGGCTGCCCGTCAACCAGGCCCTGAACTGGGAGTACCAGGATCTCGTCGCCTACGATGCCGACCGCTTCGGCCTGTTGCTGCAGGGGGAGGAGGCTGTGGTCGGATCGGTCAGCGATCATCAGCCCCGGGTCAGCACGGCCGTCGCGGTGGTTCCGGACGGCAAAGGCCGGTGGGTGCTGTCCACGCTGGACATCACCCGCACGCTGAACGCCCCCCCCGGCCCCGCCGACGTCGTCCGCAAACTGTTCTGCAACTACCTGACACGCGGCGTCCGCCAGGCGAACGAGTGAAGGGGCTCTGATCGCCACGTGCAGGTTGTTGTCGTTATGGCCGAACGACCCGCCCCACAAGCCGCGATTCGAACGGTTTTTGCCTCTCGGTAACCCGCTCCCAGGGGGATTCATTCACCGGCACAGAATCTCGCGGCGCAGGCCGTAGCTCTGGGCTTACGCCGCATGAGTGCTCCAGGCGCGCATCCGCGTTGTGAGGACGACCGGCCATGGCCGCTATTCGAGCCCCGTTCACGGGGCTTTCCCGCCGCAGGCGGGCTTCAGGCCAGTCCTTTGAGGACTGGTTGCCGGACGACGATCCCTGTATTTCCATCCCAGACGAGCCCGTTTCAACGGGCTTCTCTTTTCTCACCGTCCGCTGCGGCCTGGACCAGAACGGTGGAAGCCCGTTGAAACGGGCTGCGATTCCGAGAGGGGAAGGTAAAGCCTGCCCCCGCCAACCAGCCCTACAAGGGCTGGCCTATCAACCCGCCCCGCGGCGGGAATGCTCGTTGAAACGGGCAATCAACCAGACATCGGTTGACCGTCTCTGGCTGAATACATGTTCGCCAGATTGCCGACGGACATCGCGTGCTACAACTCGTGCAGACCCTCCGGGATAGCCGGTCCCACAGATGTTGGGGGCCATTCCACCCGTCAGGAGACGGGATCGCCGACGGTCCAGCCGTCGGCGGTGCGGAGGATGCGGCGGTAGAGGGTGTCGCGCTCGACGGGGACGCAGCCGGCCTCGCGGATGAGGCGCTGCAGCGCGTCCACAGTGATCTCCTGGTGCGTGGAGACGCCGTCGCGCTTGGTGATGTCGTAATAGACCACCGTGCCGTCCAGGTCGTCCACGCCCCAGTTCAGCGAGACCTGCGACAGCTTGATCCCCTGCATGATCCAGAACGCCTTGACGTGAGGAATGTTGTCCGCCATCAGCCGGGCGACGGCCAGCGTGCGCAGGTTCGTCAGGCCGGTGGGGCCGGGCAGGTGTGACAGGGCGCTGCCCTCCGGAATGAACGGCAGCGGCACCAGGCAGTTGAAATGGGCCGGCCGCGACCGCAGCGATTCGTCCTGATGCTCGCGCAGCTTGATGAGGTGGGCGATCCGCTCCGCCGGCGTCTCCACGTGGCCGTACAGCATGGTGGCGTTGGTGAAGATGCCCAGCTCGTGGGCCGTGCGATGCACCTCAAACCACTCCGCCTCCCCCACCTTGTTCCGGAAGGCTTCGTCATGCACGCGCGGGTCGAAGATCTCCGCCCCGCCGCCCGGCAGCGCATCCAGCCCCGCCTCCCGCAGCGCCACGAGGACCTCGCGAATGCTCATTCGTGGCTTGGCGATGCGGGTGAAGTGGATGATCTCGATGGCGGTGAAGGCCTTGACGCACATCCGCGGGCAGCGGCGGCGGATTTCGCGGCACATGTCGGTGTAGTGTGAGAACGGCAGCCGCGGGTGCAGCCCGCCCACGATATGCACTTCCGTCGCCCCGCGTGAATAGGCTTCCTCCGCCCGATCGGCGATCTGCTCGACGGTCAGTTCATACCCGTCCGCTGCCGCTTTCCGCCACGGGCGGAAGAACGAGCAGAACTTGCAGCGCAGCACGCAGTAGTTCGTGTAGTTGATGTGCCGGTTGATGTTGTAGTAGGCGTTGCGCCCGTGCCGGCGTTCGCGAACCTGGTTGGCCAGTTGCCCTAGCGTATGCACGTCTGCCGAGGCGTACAGCCATTGGCCGTCCTCGGCGGACAGGTGCTGCCCGGCGTCAACCCTGGCCCGGATGAATTGTTCGGCCACCGTCATAGCGGTGGATCATACGCCTGATCGGGCGGTGCGTCAGCGGGCCGGCTCAGCGCAGCAGGCCGTCGAAAAGCCCGCCGCCGTCCGTGCCGTATCCGCCGCGAAGCGGTTTTTTGCGCTTCTTGACCTGCTTGGCCGGTGCGGCTTCCGCCACCGCCTCTGCAGCAGCAGCAGCGGTCAGGGCCTTGATGGACAGGGATATCCGCCGATGGTCCATGTCCACACCCAGCACCTTGACCTGCACGTCCTGGCCGGCCTGCACCACGTCGGTCGGCCGGCGTACGTGAGTCTCGGCCAGTTCCGAGATATGGACCAACCCCTCCACGCCGGGGCGAAGCTCGACAAAAGCGCCGAATTCCGCCGTCTTTGTCACCCGGCCGGTGACCACCGCTTCGGCCGGGAAATCGGCGGCCACATCCTCCCACGGGTCCGGTGCGGCCTGCTTCATGCTGAGGGCCATCCGCCGCTTTTCCGGCTCCAGGCGGATGATGACCACGTCCACCATTTCCCCGACGGAAAGCAGGTCCTTGGGCCGGTTGACCCGACCCCAGCTCATCTCGCTCACCGGAATCAGGGCTTCCACGCCCTGGGTTACCTCCGCGAACGCGCCGAAGTCGGCCAGCCGCACCACGCGAGCCTTCAGCGACGTGCCCACCGGGAAGTCTTGCTCGACGTTCGCCCAGGGGTCGGGCAGCGCCTGCTTCAGCCCCAGCGAGATGCGCAGTTTGCCCTCCTCGCCCTGCTTGATCTTGAGCACCTTGACGTCCACATGCTGGCCCGCATGCACCACGTCGCTGGGCTTGTCCACCTGCGACCAGCTCATGTCGCTGACGTGCAGTAAGCCGTCCACCCCGCCCAGGTCCACGAACGCTCCGTAGTCCGTGACGTTGCGGACCACGCCCTGGCGAAGCTGACCCTCCGCCAGTTCGGTGAGCAACTGCTTGCGGGCCGCCATGAATTCGGCTTCCTGGACCTTTCGGCGGCTGACCAGGACGTTCTTCTCCCGGCGGTCCACCTCCAACACCTGGCAGCGAACCACGTCTCCAATCAGGTTCGAAATGTCAACCGTGCGGTCCACGTCGCAGTGCGAAGCCGGCATGAAGCCCCGGATGCCCTTCAGGTCAACCTCCAGGCCGCCCTTGTTCATGCCGGAAACCCGGCCCTCGACCACCAGGCCGGGCTTCAGCGACTCCCAGCTTGCAATCCGAGCCGCGCCCTCTCGCGAGAAGATCTGGAGGTTTGATTCCCGATCGTACCGGTCGAACACCACGTCGATGATCCGCCCCTCGACCGGTTCATCCTCGCCCCCCTTGAACTGGACCCGCGGCACGACGCCTTCCGACTTGCCCCCCAGCTCCACGAACACGTCATCCCGGTGAACCTTGACGATCTTCACCCGGATCACCGTCTCCGCTCCTTCCGTGGGGGCCGACGACGGGTCGGATGTGTCCGTTACATCGCCCATGGTCATTCCGGCCAGTGCCTCCTCCTCCTCCGGGGTCAGTCCCAGGCCGAGCGAGGCATCCGGGTCGGGTGAAAGAGGCATGTCCGCCGGTGTGGCAGACTCCGTCGGGCGTGGCATGTCGTTCATCTTGATTCCTAGCCTGCGTGGGCAAACGCTCCGTTACAGAAGTCTTACGCTGCCGCCCCGGAACACCAACTCACCCCCGGGTCGTGGCCGGTTCGCAGCCAAGCCACGCGAGACGAATCACGACCTTGGGTTCCGGGCGGCAGGCCGGGCCGGGCCGTACGGTGTGCCGGGCCCTCGTGGTTCCGGAACCATCTCTGCAATGCCGGCCGATGTTCTCTATCCCGGTGGTGCAACGTGTTGACGGGCTCGATACAGTCTTGTGTTCTCCCTGGACCGCTCCGTGGGGAACAGACAGGGACCATCCCCCCGGCTCGATCATGCCTGACGTTAATCGAATGTAGGCCCGGAAGTCAAGGCGATCGGCCGGCACCGGCCGCCGTCCCCCGAGTCGCCGTGGCCGTGGGTGGTCTCCCGTTAGCTCCCGTGCCACAACGATTTCCGGCAGATTTTATCGGACGGCAGTGGAAATTTCCCGCTCGGGCCGCCATGATACCCGCCTGTCGTGCGGCGTGTACGGGAGGAACGTGGCGCGGCCTCGTCCCACGCCGCAATTCGCGGGCAAGCTTGGGCTTGAGCCCGGTCGATACAGTGACGACCACTCGGCCGGCCGGCTCCGGGCGTCCGGTTTCGCGTCAGAGGCCCTGGGAGTAGACGTGTCGCTTCGCGCGGCGGTCTGCACACGCCATGACGTTTCGGTCGGCAGACGAGGGCATCTGCCGCGGGCGGCGGTCAGCCTGGCGGCGGAGTGCCGCTTTGCCGGAGGGATCGGGAGCAGAGTCGCGTGCGGCGGCCGCCGCCGAGGGCCGGAACCGCGGTTTCCCCGGCAGTGACAGGTCGTGGCTCCGGTCCGCCCCGGGCAGGCGTCGCGTGAGGAGGCCGGTCGGGCGGGGTCCGGGCCCTCCTGATTGCGGAAAACAGGGGGTTGAAGACGATTATGGCCGATAAGGTATTCTGCCGGCCCGGCCGTTCGGACGGGGCGGAACTGATGCGCACGCCGGGCGGCGGCGCAGTGAATGGAGTCGTGAGATGCCAGAGACACTAGAGGCTTTCGTCAGCAAGCTTCAGACGGACGGAGTGCGAGCGGGCCAGATGGCCGCGGAGAAGATTCGCGCCGAGGCGGAGGAGCAGGCCAGGCGGGTGATCGCGGAGGCCGAGGCCCGGGCCGAGCAGATACTGGCCGGTGCGGAAGCCAAGCGGGAGAAGGTTGAGGCCCGCGCGGCCACGGAGCTGCACCTCGCAGCCCGGGACACGATCGTCCGGCTGCAAGGCTCGTTGAATCGGGCCATGCGGGGCATTCTGACGAAGGCGGCTCAGAAGAAACTCACGGATCCCGACTTCATCGGAAAGCTCCTCCGCGAGGTCGTGATGGAGTACGTGAAGGCGGACATCGAGCGCCGGGAAACGATGACCATCAACCTCCCGGAGTCGATGCACCACCATTTGACGGAGTACGGGATCGGCGCTCTGGTGGAGGATGCTCGCAAGGGCGGGTTGGGGGTCGTGCTGGACAAGAACCTGAGAGCCGACGGATTCGAGTACACACTGGTCGACGGAACGGTCGAGGTGACACTGGAGTCCGTGGTCGAGGTGCTTGCCGGCATCGTGGGACCGGAGTTGAAGAACATCGTCTTCCATGCCGCGACGGACGACCATTGACACCATGAAGAGCGACCGTCGTTTCTACATTTCGGCTTTACCTGCGCTTGGCGAGTTGGGGCTCACACCGCCGGTCAGCCCGGGCTGGCTGCGTGCGCATGTCGCCGCTCTGCCGTGCGCGAGGGCGCTGGTTGAATCGGTCCTGCTGTTTGACGATCTCGTGCAGCGGGAGGCGTTTCTGGCGGGAGAACTCCCGGCGGTCGAGCCGGCGGTGCTCACGCCGGCTCAGGCGCGAAATGAGGCGCCTCTGCCGCCGCACCTGGCCGTGGCCACCGAGTCGGGGTCGCTGGTTTCCCGGGTGGACGGGCTGTGGGAGGCAGCTTTCCGGCACGCACACGGTGTGGCCCGCAAGTGCGGGAGTGTCTTCCTGAAACGCTGGGTCGGGTTTGAGGTGGCTTTGCGGAACGCGCTGGCCGCGGCGCGCGCGAAGCGGCTGGGGCTCGACGAAGGCGCCTTTCGGGTCGCGGCGGACCTGGGAGACCCCCAGACGGACCTGGAGCCGGTGCTGAACGAGTGGTCGGCGGCGGCGACCCCTCTCGACGGGTTGCGCGTGCTGATCCGCACCCGGTGGAACTGGCTGACGGCCCACGACGCATGGTACACGTTCCAGGATGACGAACTGGCGGCCTTCGCGGCCAAGCTGGCGCTGATGCAGCAATGGAAGCGAGTGGTTGACGCCGAAGAGGGCGGCTTCCCCGGCACTTCCGCGGACGCGTCGTCACTATCTCTCGAAAGGGCAACAGGTTGACTGGCAAGATCGTAGCGGTGTTCGGAAACCTGGTGATCGCCGAGACGGATACCCGGGTGGTGCAGAACTCGGTCGGGTATTGCGTGCGGTCCGACGGTGTACGGCTGTTGTCGGAGGTGGTGCGGGTTCGCGGGAACGTGGCGGACCTGCAGGTTTTCGAGGAGACCCGCGGGCTGAAAGTCGGCGACGAGGTCGAGTTCCGCCGCGAGATGCTGTCCGTCATGCTCGGGCCCGGGCTGCTCGGCCAGATTTACGACGGCCTGCAGAATCCGCTGCCCAAGCTGGCGGGGCAGGTGGGCTTCTTTCTGCAGCCCGGCACGTACATCGACGGCCTGCTGCCCGACCGGCAATGGGCGTTCACGCCCGAAGTCGCCCCGGGCGCAACGGTGGAGTCCGGCGACGCGCTGGGCGCCGTGCCCGAGGGCATCTTCACACACCAGATCATGGTCCCCTTCAGTTGGAGGGGGTCGTTTACCGTGGAGTCGATCGCGGCCGCGGGCGAGTACACCATCGCGGACGACATCGCCGTGCTGAAGGACTCCGCCGGGCAATCGCACACCGTGCGCATGCAGCAGAACTGGCCGGTCAAGGTCCCGCTCAATGTTTCCCGCCGGCGGCTGATGCCGTCCGAGCCGTTGACCACGCGAGTGCGGATCATCGACTCGCTGTTCCCGATCGTGCGCGGTGGAACGTACTGCATCCCCGGTCCGTTCGGCGCGGGCAAGACGGTGCTGCAGCAGATCACCGCGCGGAACGCGGAGATCGACGTGATGATTGTGGCCGCCTGCGGCGAGCGGGCCGGCGAAGTGGTCGAGACGTTGCGCGAGTTCCCCCTGCTGATCGACCCGCGGACCGGACGCAGCCTGATGGAGCGGACAATCATCATCTGCAACACGTCGGCCATGCCGGTGGCGGCCCGGGAGGCGTCGGTCTACACGGCCGCCACCCTGGCCGAGTACTACCGCCAGATGGGCCTGCACGTGCTGCTGCTGGCCGACTCCACGTCACGATGGGCCCAGGCGATGCGCGAGCTGTCGGGCCGGCTGGAGGAGATTCCCGGCGAGGAGGCCTTCCCGGCCTACCTGGAGAGCCGCATCGCGGCGTTCTACGAGCGTGCCGGGGCCATTGAGCTGAAGAACGGGAAGGTCGGCTCGCTGACCATCGGCGGGACGGTCAGCCCGGCGGGCGGAAACTTCGAGGAGCCCGTCACGCAGGGCACGCTCAAGGTCGTGGGGGCGTTTCACGGGCTGTCGCGGGCGCGCAGTGACGCCCGCCGCTATCCTGCCATCGACCCCCTGGAATCGTGGAGCAAGTACCAGGGCGTCATTGATCCGGACAAGGTGGCCCGGGTGCGAAACCTGCTGGCCCGGGGCAACGAAATCAGCCAGATGATGACCGTGGTCGGCGAAGAGGGCACCTCCACGGAGGACTTCACCGTCGCCCTGAAGGCCGACTTCTTCGACAACTGTTATCTTCAGCAGAACGCGTTCGACGATGTGGACGGGGCGACGCCGGCCGATCGGCAACGGGTGGTCTTTGAAAAGATTCTCGAGGTCCTGGACCTGGACTTCGGGTTTGAGGACAAGACTGTCGCCCGTCAGACGATCGTGCGGGGGACGGACCTGTTTCGCAACTGGAACTACGCCGCCAGCGACAGTGACGAATACCGCACACTGCTGGAGCGGATCGACCAATTCATCGCCACGAAGGGGCGTGAGGAATGAGGAAGTACTTCGACGACATCACTCGGATTGCCGGGAACGTGGTGACGGTGAAAGCCGGCGGCGTGGGCTACGACGACCTTGCCGTGCTGACGTCGGATCGGGGCGAGTCGCTGGCGCAGGTGATCCGGCTGGACGGCCGGGAGGTGAGTCTGCAGGTGTTCGCCGGCACACAGGGGGTGGCGAACAACGACCGGGTGCGGTTCCTGCACAAGCCGATGCAGGTGCCCTTCTCGGACGCCCTGCTGGGGCGGGTGTTTGACGGCTCGGGCCGCCCGCGCGACGGCCGCGGGCCGGTCGAGGCGCCGCCCATCGACCTCGGCTCCCCCGCCATCAACCCGGTGAAGCGCCGGATGCCCGACAAAATGGTCCATACGGGCATTCCGATGATCGACATTTTCAACTCGCTGGTGGAGTCGCAGAAGCTGCCGATCTTCTCCGTGGCGGGCGAGCCCTACAACGAACTCCTGGCCCGCGTCGGGCTGCAGGCCAACGCGGACATCATCATCCTGGGCGGAATGGGCCTTCGGCACGACGACTATCTCAAGTTCCGCGACGCGTTCGAGCAGGGCGGCGTGCTCGGCCGCGCGATCATGTTCGTGCATACCGCGGCCGATCCCGTGGTGGAGTGCCTGCTGGTTCCCGATCTGTGCCTGGCGGTCGGAGAGCAGTTCGCCCTCCAGGGCAAGACGGTGCTCGTGCTGCTGACCGACATGACCGCCTTCGCCGACGCGCTGAAGGAAATCGCGATCGTCATGGAGCAGATCCCGTCGAACCGCGGGTATCCGGGCGACCTGTATACGCAGCTGGCCCGGCGCTATGAGAAGGCGGTGGACTTCGACGGGACCGGCTCGATGACCGTGCTGGCCTGCGTCACGATGCCGGGCGACGACGTGACCCACCCCGTTCCGGACAACACGGGTTACATTACCGAAGGGCAGTTCTACCTGCGCAACGGGCGGATCGAGCCGTTCGGGTCGCTCTCGCGGCTGAAGCAGCAGGTCAACGGGAAGACGCGCGACGACCACCGGGCCATCATGGACGCCTGCATCCAGTTGTACGCCCTGTGCCGCGAGAGTCGCGAGAAGCGGGACATGGGCTTCGAGATGTCCGAGTGGGACAAGCGGCTGCTGACCTACGGGACGTTGTTCGAAGAGCGGATCATGGACCTGTCGGTGAACATTCCGCTGTTCGAGGCCCTGGATCGGTGCTGGGCGATTCTGGCGGAGTGCTTCGAGCCGGCGGAAACGGGCATCCGGCGGGCGATCATCGACGAACACTGGCCCAAGCCGTTGACCTGATCGCGGAGATCGGCCGAACGTGGCGACGAAGATCAAACTGACCCGACCCGAACTGAAGCGCCAGCGCGACCGGCTGACGCGCTACCAGCGGTTTCTGCCCATGCTGAAGCTCAAGCAGCAGCAGTTGCAGATGACGCTGCGTGAGGCGGCCCGGCGCCGGGCCGAGGTGCAGAGCGAACTGGACGCCGCCATGAGGGCGTTCCGCAGATACGAGGCGGTGCTCGCCGACCCGGCGGGCCTGCCGCTACGGCAATGGGCGGAGCCGGCCGAGGTCCGCACCTCGCGATTCAACGTCGCCGGCGTGACGCTGCCCGCCTTCGAGGAGGCGGTCTTCCCGCCGGCGGAGTACAGCCTGTTCGGCACGCCGGCCTGGGTGGACCGGGCGCTGGACGACCTGCGCGGGCTCAGCCGGTTCCAGGCCCGCTTGAACGTGCTGGACGAGGCGTATCGCCTGCTGAACCGCGAGCTCAACCGGATCATCCAGCGCGTCAATCTGTTCGAGAAGGTCAAAATACCCGAGTCGCGAAACGCGATCCGGGTCATCCGCATCAAGCTGGGCGACGAAATGACCGCGGGCGTCGGCCGGGCGAAGATCGCCAAGAGCAAGCTGGCCGAGGACGCCGATGCGGGCGATGACGCGCCCGACGATGACGACACCGACAGCGGCGTGGAGACGGAGACGGAATGATCGTACCGATGGCCAAACTGTTTCTCGTGGCCCGGCAGAGCGACCGCGAACGACTGCTGCAGGCCCTGCGCCAACTGGGAGTGGTTCACCTGACGCCGGTGGATCCGACTCGGGCGGCGCTCGACGAGAAGACGGCCGGCGGCATCCGGGACGTGGAACGCGTGATTCAGATCCTCGAAAGCGTGACCCCGTCCGGATCGATGCCCGAAACAGAGCCCGCCGACGTGGTTCGCGAGGTCCTGGAGATCCACCGCCGGACGGCGGAGCGTCTGAGCCGCCTGGCCGTGCTGGAACGACAACTGGACGCCGTGTCGCTGTGGGGTGACGTGCGGGTTGAGCAGCTTCAGGCGTTGCAGCAGGCGGGTCTGAAGGTCCACTTCTTCCTTGCGCCGGAGGAGCTGGTGGACGAAATCCACGCTGCATGTGTGGAAGTGGTCGGCGCGCGCCAGGGGGACAAGGTCCTCGTGGCGGCGATCGATCAGCGTCGGGAGGTGCTGGCGCCCAAGCGGGCGCAGCCCGTTCCCCTGCCAACGCGCGACGCCCCGTCCATCCGCGCGGAAGCCGCCGAGATCCAGGAGGCCATGGAGTACGACGCCCAGCGACTCGGGCAGTTGGCAAACCTGCGGCCCGCCGTCGAACGGCACTGGGCCGACGTGCAGGAGCGGGCGGACTACACGCGGGCCGTGCGCGGGGCGATGGACGACGAACACCTGTTTGCGCTGCAGGGCTGGATGCCGGCCGATGCGGCCGCGTCCCTGAAGCAGGACCTCGCCCGCTTGGGCCTGGTCGCGGCCATGAAAACCATCGAGCCCGACCCGGATGAGACTCCGCCGACGCTCATCCGGTACCCCAAGTGGGCGCAGCCCATACGGGCCATGTTCGCCATTCTGGGCACGGTCCCGGGGTACCGCGAGTACGACCTGTCCGCCTTCTTCATGATCGCGCTGCCGTTGTTCGGGGCCATGCTCCTCGGCGACGCGGGCTACGGTCTGATTTTCGTGCTGATCGGGCTGCTGGGCTATCGCCGCATCACCGACCGCGTGAGTCGCGATGCGGCCAATCTGATCCTGGTGTTCGGCGGCGTGACGCTGGTCTGGGGGCTGCTGACCGCCAACTGCTTCGGCATCACTCCCAAGCAGTTCGCCTTTGCGGCCGGCGTTGAGGACGTGACCGCCCTACGCGAGGCGACCGGCCTCTGGGCTGCCCTGGGGCGGATCATGCTGGCGTTCGGCCTGCTGTGGAACCCGGACGACGAGATCGCGCGGAACCTGATCATCAAAGTCAGCTTTCTGATCGGCGGGGCGCACCTGGTGCTGGCGCACGTCCGACAGGCCATCGGGATGGCCCCGGACCGGCGGTACCTGGCCCAGGTCGGCTGGAGCGGCTTCCTTGTGGGCATGTTCGGCGTGATCTGGATGCTGTTCTTCCCGAATCAGGTCTGGATTCCGGTCCCGCTGACCATCGGCCTGCTGATTGCGGGCGCCGTGCTGGTCGTCCTGTTCACGTACCCCAGCCCGAACCCGGCCAAGCGCGTCGGGCTGGGCCTGGTGGCGAACATTCTGCCGATGATCAGCACCTTCTCGGACACCGTCAGCTACATCCGTCTCATGGCGGTGGGGCTGGCCAGCTACTACATCGCCAGCGCCTTCAACGGCTTGGCGTACCAAGTGGCCTCGCCGTCGGTCTGGTTGCTGCCGGCCGGCGTGCTGATCGTGGTGCTGGCGCACTCCCTGAACATCGTGCTGGGCGTCATTGCCATCTTTGCTCACGGCGTGCGTTTGAACATGCTGGAGTTTTCCAGCAACGCCGGCGTCCAGTGGGCGGGATATCCCTTTACCCCGTTTGCCCAAAGGGTCCAAAGCGGGCAATAGCATCGAAGGAGACGCAGGTATGGAATGGCTTGGTCAGTTGGGATTCGCGTTGCCGCTGGGACTCGGAGCCGTGGGCAGCGCGTTGGGAATTGGCGCCGCCGGCCAGGCGGCTGCCGGCGCCTGGGCCAAGGAGGCCCGTGAAGGCAAGCGGCTGAACTTCCTCTATATTGCGCTGACCGGCATGCCGCTGAGCCAGACCATCTACGGCTTCGTGCTCATGCTGGCGTTGCTCAAGGGGAACGTCTATGACGCGACCTTCCTGTCGGCAAACGCCGGCGCCTTGTTCAGCATCGGCCTGGCCTGCGGGCTGGGCGAGCTGTTCAGCGCCTGGATGCAGGGGGCCATCGGAGCGGCCGGTATCCGAGCCATGAGCGACGGGGAGGGCAAGCCGTTCGTCTTCTCCATCATCGCCATGGGTATCGCCGAAACCGTGGGTCTGTTTGCGTGCTTCTTCATGTTCCTCATGATGCCGTGAGGCGGTTGTCGACGGGACTCCGCCAAACCAGCGGCGTTCCCGGCGGGTCGGGCGCGTGGGCGCGCCCGCCCGCCGGGCGACGCCGCCCGCATACGGAACGGCACGTGGAGGGGATGCAAGGCCTTTCGCGGCGCGCCGGGCATCCGATCCTCGGCGCCGAACCCGTTTGATCGGCCCGGCGTCGCGGGCTTGCACACCACCGGCGGGGAACGGACAATCCGAAAGCCCGGGGAACGAAGATGAACACGCCGCCCCCCAGTCCGATCGCCCGCGTGCTGATCGTGGAGGACCACCCCCAGGTCGCCGAACTGCTGGAGGCCTACCTCGCGGACATGCCCGACGTGTCCACGCTGATCGCCCGCAACGGCGAGCAGGCCCTCGCCCGCGTGCGGGACTCGCACCCCGATCTCATCCTGCTGGACATCATGATGCCGCGGATGTCCGGCTTTGAGGCCTGCCGCATTCTCAAGGAAGACCCGCAGACTCGCGACATCCCCATCATTGTGGTGACCGCCCTGAATACCGACACGGACTACGAGCGGGCCTATGAGGCCGGCGCGGATGATTACCTTCGAAAACCCGTCAATCGCGTGGAGCTGAGGATGCGGATCCAGTCGCTCCTGGAACTGCGCCGTCTGCGCCGGCAACTGCGATCCTCGCCGCTCCACGAGGGACCGCAGCCCGATCGGAGGCAACCGCCATGACCACCCACCGCCTGTCCCAGTCCGCCCTGACGCTGAACGAATTCCTCGACGGACTGGCGGACCGGACGCCCACGCCCGGCGGCGGCAGCGCGGCCGCACTGGCCGGCGCTCTGGCCGCCGCCATGGCCCGCATGGTGGGGGCCTACTCCGTTGGAAAGAAGCCCGACGACGAACACGCTGCCACCGTTCAATCGCTGTGCGACCAGCTCGCCCAGGCGGACGCCATGTTGCGGCGATTGATGGACGAAGACGCCACGGCCTACGAAGCCCTCTCCGCCGCGCAGCGGGCCAAACGCCAGGGTCGCGACGATCCCCCGGCTCGCGAGCAGGCGGTCGGCGTGGCCTTGGCCGTGCCTATGGAAACGGCCGCCGTCGCGGGTGCCTCGCTTGTCGCGATGCAGCAGTTGCTGCCCCATGCGAACCCGCACCTGCTCAGCGATCTTGGCGTGGCCGCCGTCCTGGCGGACGCCTGCGTCCGTGCCGCGGCCTACAGCGTCCGCGTGAACGCGCCGCTTCTGGAGAGCTCGGCGCAACGCGAGGAGATTCTGGGGCAACTGGCCGACATGCTCCGCCGATCCGCCGCCGCCGCCTCGGCAATCGAATCCCATCTGCCCGAGGCAATTCGCCCCACATCCCGCGCGCCAGCGGAGTGAATTTGTGGGACCGGCTTTCCAGCCGGTCATCTCAACCCACATCCCGCACGGCCGCGGAGCAAAGTCCCTCTGCACAGGGTTCCAGCGCCGAAACGGGACGGGATCGCCCGTTTCGATACTGCGGGGCTCGTCTGGCAGCCTGTGCCCACGGCGCTCCGGTGGCTGGTGGCACGAGTCTGGTTTCCGGTGCCACTGTAATCCACCGTTCGTCCCCGGAAACCGCTAAAGATTATCCACCATCACACCGATGTTGGTGACAGTGGTAAGGTATGGCGTTGGAGAAGGATAGGGCATTTGGCCCTTAAGAGTCACAGGAGCGGGGGAATGCCCCCGGGGAGGAAACGAGGCCAGCAGATCACACGGTGGATCGAACGAGGTGTCTCGAGGGTTCTTCAGGAGGAACGCCAATGCTCGCAGGCAGCACCGAGTTTGTTCTGAGGCTGGTGGATCTCGTTTCGTGGATGCTCTGCTTCATCGACCAGATCCCGGCGTGAGGAGGGCGGATGCCATGATCGAAGTCATCACGCAGATTGACGACATCATCATCCGCCGCCCGTAATCCCCAAGCGCGGGAACCGTCTGGACGATTGCCTCGCCCCGTCAATACGTGGCGACGTTCAGGCCGGTACGGTCGCGAACGAGGGCAGCGATGTCACCCAGTTCCTGACTGGATAGTGGGGTGACGGACGGTTCGCTCGGTCGGCGGGCCACGCTGTAGATCTGCACCAGAGACACGATTCCCCCTCGGTTGCGGATTTCGTGCAGTCGGTCGATGAATGCCTCCACTTCCGACACGTCCGGCGGTGCGTCGTGCAGCCGCATCCACAGCGACTGAATGACGATCGGGTACCGGGCGGCCGTCGCGGCAATCCCGTCCACGATGTGTTTCAGCGGAAACGGTGAACGGTTGACCTTCTGCAGGCGGTCATCCGTGCCCGCGTCGAGCTTCGCCCAGATTTCCCCCTGGTTGGCCATCAGAACGTCCAGCGTCGCCGACACGGCCGGTCGCCTGAGGTAACAGGCGTTCGTGATCAGCACGAGCTTCACCTGGGGCAGGCCCCATTTCGCTTTGAGCTGTGCCGCGATCTCCACGCTTTGCGGAAACACGGGGCACGTGGTCGGCTCTCCGTCTCCGGAGAACGCGATGTCATTGATGCGCCGCAACGTCTCCGGCACGCCGGCAAAGTGCGGGTGCGTGAAGATCGAGCCGTCCACCGCCCAGCCGAGCATCTGGTCCAGCTCCTGCTCCAGCACGCCCGCATCGACGTCCCGCACACGGGGTGGCTGCGACCGGTCCACCTGGCAGTACACACAGGCGAAGTTGCACACCGCGTCCGGGTTCAGGTTCACGCCGATGCTCAGGCCGCCGCTGCGGCGGGAGATGACCGGGTAGATGTACCGGTTTCCTCCCCACTCCCGTGGATGGTCGGCAAACACCCGCTGCTGGTACCGTTTGGTCGTATCGATGGCGAGTCTCCCGTGGCACATTCCCACTGTGTCGCTCTGTTTCGCTATTATGCCATGCCGCCGCCGGCGTTTCCAAACATCCTGACGCTTGACGCGCCCCGGCATCGGGGCGAACCTGACGTGGGCCGCGGTTTCGCCGGTGGGCGGCGGACTCGAAACCACTCGCCGCAGCAATACGTCAGGGGTGTACGTCGTGTCGCAGACACTGCTCTGGATCCTCCTCGTTTTGGCGGGCCTGAACCTGGTCGGGCTGGTGCTGCTGTGGCTCCGCCTGCGCCGGAACGCCGCAGACCCGTCAATGGCCGTGCGCCCGTTCCTGGAATCGGCTGAGCGGGCCCAGGAACGGCTGGAGAGGGTATTCCGCGAGGAGGCGGCCCGGACGCGAGAGGAAGCCGCCGCCCTCGACCGCCAGTTGCGGGAGGAGTTGGCCGGCTCGCAGAAGACCGCCAACGACACCGTTCGCCAGCAGATGGTCGCCATCGGCGAGCTGCAAAAGGGCCAGTTGGATTCGTTTGCCCAGCGACTGGGCAAGCTGACCGAAACCAACGAGAAGCAACTCGAAAGCCTGAGGAATGCGGTCGATGCCCGGCTCAAGGCCATCCAGGAAGACAACGCCAAGCGCCTCGACCAGATGCGGCAGACCGTGGACGAGAAGCTCCAGGGCACGCTCGAGAAACGCCTGGGCGAGTCGTTCCGGCTGGTCAGCGAGCGGCTCGAGCAGGTCCACAAGGGGCTCGGCGAAATGCAGACGCTGGCCGTCGGCGTGGGCGACCTCAAGAAGGTGCTGACCAACGTCAAGACCCGCGGCACCTGGGGCGAGGTGCAGCTTGAATCGCTGCTGGCACAGGTGCTGACGCCGGAGCAGTTTGACCGCAACGTGGCCACAAAGGAGGGCAGCGGCGAACGCGTGGAGTTTGCCATCCGCCTGCCCGGGCGGGACGAAGGGCAGGACGTTGTCTGGCTGCCCATCGACGCCAAGTTTCCCCAGGCAGACTACCAGCGGCTGCTGGACGCCCAGGAAGCAGGCGACGCGGCCGCGGCCGAACAGGCGCTTCGGCAACTCGAACAGCAAATCCGCAACGACGCGAAGAACATCCGCGACAAGTACGTCAGCCCGCCCGCCACCACGGATTTCGGCATGATGTTCCTGCCCACCGAGGGGCTTTATGCCGAGGTGCTCCGCCGGCCCGGGCTGGTCGACACCCTCCAGCGTGATTATCGCATCGTCGTGGCCGGCCCGACCACGCTGGCCGCCCTGCTCAACGCGCTGCAGATGGGTTTCAAGACACTGGCCATTCAGAAACGCTCCAGCGAGGTCTGGAACCTGCTGGCCGTCGTGAAGCGGGAGTTCGGGCGGTTCGGCGAGGCGTTGGAGGCCGTCCGGAAGAAGCTGGAGGAGGCATCCGGCAAAATCGACGCGGCCGCGAGGAAGTCGCGAACGATCGAACGGAAGCTCCGCACCGTCGAGGACCTGCCTTCGGATGAGGCGGACACCCCGGGCCTGACGGATGACGCCGGCGAGGGCGCCGTCCGCTGAGCGGATTCCACCGCCGTTTCCCGGCGCGGCCCGGCGGGTCTACAATGATGGCGTGGGCAGCGACGACGAGCGTATCCAGCGGCTTCGCGATCACATCGCGAACTTCCCCAAGACCCCCGGCGTGTACCTGATGAAGGACCGGTCGGGCCAGGTGTTGTACATCGGCAAGGCCAAGGACCTCCGGTCGCGGGTGAGCAGCTACTTCCAGGAGTCGGCCGACCTGCTGAACACGCGCGGGCCGGAGATTGCCCGCATGGTCACGCTGGTGGACGACATCGACTTTCTGGATGCGGACACGGAGGTGGACGCGCTGCTTCACGAGGCCCGGCTGATCAAGGACGTTCAGCCGCCGTTCAACGCCCAGCTTCGCGACGACAAGACGTTCCCGTACCTGGAGATCACCACCGGCGACGACTTCCCCGGCGTATACGTGACGCGCCAGCCACGATTGAAAGGCAGCAAGCTCTACGGCCCGTTCGCCAGCGCGTTCAGCATTCGGGCGGCCCTGAACGCCCTGCAGAAGGTCTTCCGCTTCCGCACGTGCGAACTGGACATCCGGGCGGACGACGAATCGCGGCGGTTCTTCCGCCCGTGCCTGCTGTATTCGATTCACCGATGCACCGGTCCCTGCGGCGACCGCGTCAGCCGCGAGGACTACCGGCAGGACATCGACCGGCTCAAGCGGTTCATGGCGTCCAAGCGCTCCGTGGTGCTGCGGCAGATGCAGAAGGAGATGGACGAGGCGGCCAGGGAGCTGCGATTCGAGGAGGCCGCCGCCCTGCGGGACCGCATCCGGGCCATTCAGTCGCTTTCCCTGTCCGGCACGCCGGACGAGAACGTGCAGCCGGAGGTCTTCTTCGTTGATCCCGCGCGGGGGCTGGAGAAGCTCGGTGAGTTGCTGGAACTCGAGCGGCCCCCCCGGACCATCGAGGGCATTGACATCGCGAATCTGCAGGGCGGCGAATCCGTCGGCTCGCTGGTCTGCTTTGTCGACGGCAAGCCGTTCAAATCCGGCTACCGCCGGTTCCGCATTCAGAACGTCGAGGGCCAGGACGATTACGCCATGATCCGCGAGGTTGTCACCCGGCGATACCGCCATGCGGCCGCCGGCGACGAGCTCTATCCGGACGTCATTCTGATCGACGGCGGGCTGGGTCAGCTCCACGCGGCGCTGGAGGGGTTTGCCGCGATGGACGTCCGGCCCCCCATGGTCATCTCGCTGGCCAAGCGGGAGGAGGAAATCTACATCCAGGCCCGCTCCGCCCCGGTGCGGCTGGCCCGCAACGATGAGGCCCTTCGGCTGCTCCAGCAGGTGCGCGACGAGGCCCACCGTTTCGCCCAGCACTACCACCACATCCTGCGGCGGAGGAAGACGTTCGAGGAGGAGGTGGCCGAAGGCCGCCGCCCGCCCCGCAAGAAGCCGGCCGCCGGCAAAAAGAAGACAGGCAAGGGCCGGATTCGCACCGCGGCCGAGCTGGAATGCGAGCAGCAGAGCGAAGCAAACCCAGGCCAATCCGGCGGCAAAGCGCTCGATTGACCGGCCGTCACTGGCACCGTACCCTCTGCTCTGCGCGCGGACGGTTTTCGCGTAAGGAAGGCCACTTATGGCGACGATTGAAGTCACCCAGGTCGCGAATGTCGAGATCGGCCGCGGGCGGCCGCTGGTGCTGATTGCCGGGCCCTGCGTCATTGAGAGCCGCGATCACACGTTGCGGATGGCGGAGGGCATTGCCCGCATCACCCGGCGGCTGGAGATACCGTTCATCTTCAAGGCCAGCTACGACAAGGCGAACCGCACCAGCGTGGACAGCTTCCGCGGCCCGGGCCTGGACGAAGGGCTTCGCATCCTGGCCGAAGTCCGCCGCGAACTGGATACCCCCGTGCTATCCGATGTGCATGCGCCGGAACAAGCCGGACCCGCCGGCGAGGTGCTGGACTGCCTCCAGGTGCCCGCCTTTCTCTGCCGCCAGACGGACCTGCTGCTGGCCGCCGCGAAGGCCGGCAAAGCCGTCAACGTCAAGAAGGGCCAGTTCATGTCGCCCGAAGAGATGGCCAACGTGGTGGGCAAGATGACCTCGACGGGGAACGAGAACGTGCTGCTCACCGAGCGAGGCACCTTTTTCGGATACAACCGGCTGGTGAACGACTTCACCGGCATCCGCCGGATGCAGGCCTTTGCTCCGGTGGTCATGGACGCGACGCACAGTTGCCAGCTTCCCGGCGGCGCCGGGTCGCAGAGCGGCGGCCTGCGTGAGTTCGTCGAGCCTCTGGCCCTGGCCGGCGTGGCGGCCGGAGCCAACGCCCTTTTCCTCGAAGTCCACGACGACCCGGAGCGGGCCCGGTCCGACCCCGCCACCGTCTACCCCCTGGACCGACTGGAATCGCTGCTGGCCCGCTGCCTGCGCATCTTCGCCGCGGTGCAGGACCGGCCGCCCCGTTGACGACTCCCGCCCCGACCACGACAACGCGGGCCCGTACGCGAGCGAGGGCCCACCCGGACGGCCCTTCAGACAGCGGGAATGGATGATTGCCAGACGCGTTCAGAAATCCTGACCGCGATGATCTGGAGCAGGTCCTGGGCGATCCGCCCGAGCAGGATGTGGCGATGACAGCCGGCGATCTTTCGGCGAACGGCGTTGCGGCAGTCCTCTGATTTGCGATGGAGATACCGGTTGCCGGTGACCCGCCGCAGCGGCGTCATCCGCCATTGGCGGAGCCGTCGCGGGGCACACGGCGTCTACGGCCTGGGGGCGGGGACGGAGGCGGGGTCGGCGGCGGTGAGGTAGCGGGAGGCGAGGCTGACGAGGCTGGGGTCGGTGGCGTGGTCGACGACCCAGCGGAAGTCGGCCAGGGCGCCCTGGACGTTGCCGCTGTCCCAGCGGGCCTGGCCGCGGCTGTAGTAGGCGTAGCTGTACTCCGGGTTGGTCTTCAGGGCGCGGTCGTAGTCTTCCAGGGCGCTCTTCAGGTCTCCCATTTGCCGGCGGATGTCGCCGCGCGTGCAGAAGGCGAAAGCGTTCTTCGGGTCGAGCTGCAGCACTTGGTTCAGGTCGGCGATGGCGCCGTCCCAGTCGCCGGAGCGCTCGCGGGCGTCGGCCCGGGCGACGTACGCATTGATGTCGTCGGGTTGCATGGCGATGACGCGGTTGAAGTCGGCGATGGCGCCGGGGAGTTTGCCCCAGGCCGCCCGCGTCGTGCCGCGATGGTAATAGGCCTCGGCGCTGTCCGGGGCCAGGCGGATCGCCTGCGTGTAATCGTCCACGGCGCCGTGCCGGTCGCCGCGATCGCGACGCGCGTTGGCGCGTTCCAGGAACGCGCGGGCGTCGTTCGGCCGCAGTTCCAGGGCCTTGCCCAGGTCCGCGACGGCGCCGGAGTAGTTTTCGGCCGCCCGCCGCGCCAGGGCGCGATCGATGTAGTAGTCCGGGTTCACCGGGTGGAGCTGAATGGCCCGGGTCTGGTCCGCGTCCGCGGACTTGGCGTCTCCTCGTCGCAGGCGGGCCTGCCCGCGGGCGTTCCAGGCCGCGGACTCGTCCGGGGCGAGTTCGATCGCCAGATTCAGGTCATCCTCGGCGGGTCCGATCAGGCCCTGCTGCAAGTGGGCCCGCCCGCGCACCAGCAGCATGTCCGCCCGGTTGCCGGTCGCCGACAGCACCCGGCCGGCGTCTTCCGCGGCGCCTTGTGCGTCACCGGCGGCCAGTCGAGCGGCGGCGCGTCGTCCGCGAACGTCGTGGTTGTCCGTGGAGCGTTCGAGAATCCGGTCGTAATCCGCGACGGCGGACTTGTGGTCACCGCTTCGTGAATGCACTTCGGCGCGGCGGGTCAGCGCGGTGACGTGGTTCGGATCGGCCTCGAGGGCGCGACTGTAGCTCTCAACGGCGGCGGGCGCGTCGCCGAACGCCGCCTGGGCATTGGCGAGTTTGCAGATCAGGTCGGTGTTGCGTGACTCGATGCGCAGGGCCTGCTGGTAGTGCTCGATCGCCGTGGCGAAATCGGCGGAGGCGACGCTGCGTTCGGCCAGGCGGAGCAGGTTGGCGAACGGGTCGGCCTGGGCGACCGCCTGCGCCGGCTGGTAGTAGAAGCGGTAGCCCGCGGCTCCGGCCAGGAGCAGGGCGCAGAAGAGGATGCCGAGCCACCCGACACGAGACCGGCGGGGCGGGTCGTCGGCCGGCCGCTGTTTCCACTGGCCCAGTCTGTTGCTTACTCGTTTTCTCATGGTCGCCCGTCAAACCAGGGTCTGACCGCGGAATCTTCTACCGTATCGGTCCGCCCGGCGCCGGTGTTGGACTGATTCCCGGATCGCGCGGGTCCCAAGCCGGTCCGCCGCGAGATAGCGGACCTGCGCTAGCCCTTTCGCCCGAACCAGCCGCGTTTGCCCTTGGGCTTCTCGGACTTCTGTTCGCATCGGATCTGCCTGAGCAGTTCCTGATCGGACTTTCCGGGCGAGAGGCGGCGCAGCGTCTTGAGCTTGGTCTGCGTTTCCTCATCGAGTCCGGGCGGCAGAGGCACGTCCGCGCTGACCGGCGCCGGCGGCTCCGGAGGCGCTCCGGGCACGAATTTCACCTTGGGCGGCGCGGGCTTCGGCGCGGGGCCTTTGGGTTTCGGCTCGGACGCTGCGGCGGCCGGTTCGGCGATCTCTCGCGGGGCCGTGGCCCGGGGCCGGTCGGCCGGCGCGGGGGTTTCGACGGCTCGCGGTTCCGGGATTTCTTTCGGCGGTGCCGAGACGAGGGCTTCCAGGCTTCCGCTGCTGAGCTTGGCCTCGAGTTTGTTGAGCGTTTCCTCGCGTTCGGCGAGTTGGCGCTCCTGCTCCTGGATCGCCTTTTCGGCCTCTTCCACCTGGGCGGCGAGGCTCGCTTCGGCCTGCTTCTGCCACTCGGCGAACTCCCGGCGTTCCTGTTCGAGCTTGCGGGCCTTTTCCTGAAGGTCGCCGGCTGCTTCGTCGCCCGTCTGTCCCGAAGAGTCTGATGCGCCGCTCTCCGCGACGAGGGTTTCGAGTTCGCGGCATCGCGCTTCCGCGTCGGCCAGTCGCTTCTGCAGCGCCTGCCGGTCGTCGTCGCTCTGACCGGCGGCGGCGCCGGCGTCCTTCTGCCGGCGGTCCAGGGCCTCGCGCTCGGAGGCGATGGCCTTCTTCTGGGACTCCAGCTCGCCGCGTGTTCGCTCCAGTTCCCGCATGCGTTGCGTGGTTTCCTGCTCGTTGCGCGTGATCTGCTCCAGGCGTGCGTCCAGTTCCTGCTGGAGCTGCTGCACGCGGGTGGACTGCTCGGCGGCCTGTCGCTCGCGTTCCTGGGCCTGCTTCAGGGCGGCTTCCAGTTTCTGCTCGCGTTGGGCAAAATCCTGCGTCTGCGTCTCCAGGGCGCGTTCGCGCCCGGCCAACTCGTCGTGCCGGAGCTGGACCTGCTCCTTCTGCTGGGCGATTTCCGCCCGGCGGGCTTCCAGCTCCTCGTATTGCTTGCCGAAGCCGGCCCCGTGCTTTTTGCGTTCCGCATCGAGGGCTGCCCGGTCGTCCGCGATTTCCTTCTCGCGGACGCGCAGCTTTTCGCGCAGCCGGTTCGTTTCCGCGGTCTGCTCCGCAAGCTTGTTCTCGCGGAGGGCGAGTTCCTCGCTGCGGGCGGCAAGCGTTCGATCGAGTTGTTCCACCTGCTGGCGGTTTTCGCCCAGCCGGGCTTCCGCCGCGTCAAGCTGCCGCTGTCGCTCGGCCAGTTCCGCCTTGCGGCGGTCGCCTTCATCCAGGCGCTGCTTGGCCTGGTTCCAGTGCTTTTCGACTTCGTTCCGCAGGTGGTCGAGCTCGTGACTGCGGACCTCCAGTTTCTCCTGGGCCTGCGTCTGTTCCCGCTGGAAGGCCTTGCGGGCCTCCGCGGTTTCGCGTTCCGCCGCCGCGATCTGCTGTTGCCGCTCTTCCAGGCGTTCGGTCTGCTCGGCGAGGGAGTCCTCCGTTTTCTGGAAGGCCTGAAGGCGTTGGCCCATCTCGGCTTCGCGTTCTTCGAGGTGGGCGGCCTTCTCGTTGAGCTTCTGTTCACGGGTGGTCAGGCGAGCTCGAGCGGCCTCGACTTCTTCCTGGCCGGCGGCCAATGCCCGTTCGCGAGCCTCGATGTCGTTGACGCGGTCCTGTAGTTCCGTGAACTGCTGCTGGACTTCGGCGCGCTGCCGGTTGACCTCGGCGCGGGCCTCGTCCAGCTCCTCGTACTGACGGGCGAAGCCGGCGCCCTGTTGCTGGCGTTCGAGTTCCAGCGCGGTCCGGTCCGATTCGATGGCGGCCTGCCTGGCCTCGAAGGACTCGCGCAGTTCGCGCAGCTCCTTGCCCTGCTCGGAGAGTTGGCGGCGTTGCTCTTCCAGTTCACGCTGGCGCGCGTCGAGCTGCTGCGTGCGGGCCGCGAGTTCCTGGTTTCTGGCCGCGTACTCCTCCGTGACCTCGGCGCAGCGGGCCCGTTCGGCGTCCAGCTCGCGGTCGCGGGCCTCCACCTCCCGTTGGCGGGCGGACAGTTCGCTTTCGCGGGTTCGGGCGGCTTCCAGCCGTTGCTTGACCGCTTCGTCCGCCTCGGCGAGTGCCTTGGCCGCTTCGTCCAGATCTTCCTGGCGTCGTCGGGTGTCCTCGCGGGCCTCGTCCAGTTCGGCGCGGCGCGTTTCGAACTCCCGCAGTTCGGCGTTGAGCTTCTCGCGATCCTGGCGGAGCTGGTCCCGCTGTTGGCCGGTCGCTTCTTCGACGGCTCGCTGGCGCTCGGCGAGTTCCTGCTCCTGCCGGGACAGGGTGGCCTCGCGCTGGTCCAGCGTTTCCCGGGTGGCGCTGAGTTCCGCCTCCCGGCGGTCCGCTTGTGCGATGCTCTGCTGGAGCGAGCGCTCGCGGGCTTCCAGGGCGGCCTGGGTTTCCTCGAGGTGTTTCTCCCGCTCGCGGACCCGGACGATCTGCTCATCCAGGGCCTGTTTCTGCGGCGCGAGTTGCTGTTTTTCGGCTTCCAGTTCCTTGCGGGCCGTCTCCAACGCCTGTTCACGCTCGGTCAGGGCAGGCTGCGCCTGCTGGAGTTCGCTCAGACGCCGGGCCACTTCGGCTTCGCGAGATGCGTGTTCGGTGGTTTGCTTGTGGAGTCGGGCCAGCAGTTCGCCGGCCTGCTTCTCAAAGACGGCGACTTTCTGGGAGAGGGAATCCAGCGCGGCGCCGAGCTGCGCGTCTGCGGCGGTGAGGTCGGCGGCCGGGTTTGCAGCCGGCGTTGCCGCCGCGGGACGACTGTCGTGTGCTTTTCCCTTCGCCATCGTCGTGCAGCTTGCCACAACCGTGTGGCGTCGCTGCCCCCCTTTGGGTGTTCCAGGCAGCCGGCGCGGTCGGCCAGGTCTGCGAGGAGGCTTCTCGGCCGACGCGCCGGGGTGTCGCGTCCCGGCGGTCCGCGCCACGGTGCGGACCGTCGGACGGCACCCTCGCACCCTCAGCATACAATTCGGGTCCGGCCAGCGGCCAAGAGAACCGTCTGTCCGTGCAGCGGTCGTGCTTTATGGGACGGCGGGAGAGCGTGAATCCGGCGATTCCCGCGGCGGGTCCGAGAAGCGGGCCGCGGGGCGGCCGGGGCACGCCGTCCGAGAATCGCACTGCAAAAGTCCGCAGGGCAAATCACCGAGTCTTATTGTACGTTTCCAGTTGTGGAAGCCTCCGGCCGGAGAGTCCGCGCCATGCGGACGCCTCGGCTTGCGCCGGCGGTCAAACCGGCGGAAAGGTGACATGGCCGAGCGAAAAACGGCATCCCAGGCAGACCCCGCTTCCGCCGAGATCCTGGCACTCGGTGAGGAACTCCGTGCCGCGATCGGCACCGTTCAGCAGCAGATGAAGGCCCGGTCCGACATCGTGACCCGGATCGATCAAGAGCTGCGTACCCGCAACGAGTCGATCGAGCAGCAGTGGCAGAAGCTGCAGGAGGTCCAGGCCTCCCTGGAGCGTGCACAGGCCAACCACAGCAACGAGTCGGACGCCCGTCAGCGAGGGATCGAGCAGCGCGAGCAGGACTGCGCGGCCCGCCAGGCAAAGCTGGATGAACTGGCGTGTGAACTCGAGTCGCGTCAGAAAAACGTGGACGATCTGGAGAAGTCCCTGCAGAGCGCCCGAGACGATCTGACGCGTGAGCGAGAAGAGCTGGAGGGCGTCCGGGCGGAGAAGGAATCGCTGGAACGAACCCGGAACCAGGTGGAAACCCAGGCGCAGGACGTCGCCCGGCTGGAAGCCGAGTTGACCGCGGCCGTGACGGAACTGGAAGCCCGAAACCGGGAGTTCGACGAGCGGGAGCGGGAACTGGCCGATGCCGAGGCCCGAATCGCCTCCCAGCGGCGTGAGCTGGACGAGGCCCGCGAAGGCATCGCCACGCTCCAGGATCAGTTGGAGCGGGAACGCCGGGAAGTGAGCGCCCAGCGGACGGAACTGGCCGAGCGCCTCGGCGTGCCGCCGCCGGAGCCCGTGCAACCGGCCAAGCCGATCGTGGCGGCGCCGCCCGCGCCGGCGCCCGACCCGGCCGCCCCGGCAGCGGTGCCGGAGCCGCCGAAGGAATCGGGCGGACTGGTGGACCGGTTCCGCAAGCTGCGGCGTGATGCCAAGCGTCGTGCGATTGGGGGAATGTAATCGGGAAAGTGAGCCAGAGATGGCACTGAACCTCTTCTCCAGAAAACGACGCCCGTCCGGCGATGGTGAAGCCGGGGCGGCGGCCGGTGCGCCGGCTGCGGCCGAGCGGGCCTACGAGCCCGCGCCGGCGGAGCCGCCGCAGCGGGACCCGCTGAAGCGCCTGTGGCAGCAGGAGCGGTTCGGGCTGATCCTGCGGCAGGCGGACAAGTGGCGGACCCACCCGGGCGGGGATGCCGTTCTGCAGGCGGCCGCGAACCTTCTGGAAGAACGGATGGCGCTGGTGCCGGACGGCACGGTCAGCCTGCCCACGACCCTGAGTGACGAGCCGGGAACGCCCGAGATCGATCTGTCCGTGGACTCGTTTCTGATCGCGGTCACGCCAGTGACCAACGCACAGTTTCAGCGGTTCGTGGATTCCGACGCGTACGACGAGCTCGAGCTGTGGCCCAAGGACATCTGGCCGCACCTGATCGAGTTCCACGACCAGACCGGCGCGCCCGGTCCGCGCTATTGGCGCGGCGGGCGGCACGATCATCGGCTGGCCGCCCACCCGGTCGTCGGCCTGAGCTGGTTCGAGGCGAGGGCGTATGCACTGTGGTGCGGCCTGCGGCTGCCCACGGAGGCGGAATGGCAGATGGCGGCAAGCTGGCACATTCGCAGCTCCGCGAACATCTACCGTCGGTTCCCGTGGGGCGATGCCATGGACCGCGACCGGTGCAATCTCTGGATTTCCGGCATCGGCGAGACGGTGCCGGTGGACGCCTACCCGCAGGGCGCCGCGCCGAACAACGTGCTGCAGCTCGTGGGGAACACCTGGGAGTGGAACAGCTCGGACTTTGAGGTGACGGACGCCGACGGCCGGCCCGTACTGGGTGAGATGCCCATGAAGGGCCTGCGCGGCGGGGCGTTTGACACGTATTTCGAGAACCAGGCGACGAGCACGTTTCGGACGGGCCTGATTGCCTTGGCCCGCTCGCACAACGTCGGTTTCCGGTGCGCGATGGACCTGAAGGACGCCACCTGGCTGCAGGGGTAGCCGCAGCGGCGGAGCGAATCGTGATTTCATGAGTTCAGCCCTGGCGGAACGCATTCACTACTGCCTCATCTGCGAGGCGAAGAACGACCCGGAGGCGGTGCTCTGCTCCGAGTGCTCGGCCCCCATGGCGCTCATTCAGGAGGCGGTGCAGCAGGACCGCGAACCCTGCATCGTGAGCGTCATCGGTGACACGAACGTCGGGAAGACGGTGTACCTGGGCTTCTTGCTCGACATGCTGTCCAAGCGCGCGGGAGACTTTGAGGCCATTCCGAAGGGGGCATACTCCGTCAATCTCCAGCAGGCGGTCATCAGCTACCTGTCGCGTCGGGGCTTCCCGCCCAAGACGCCGAGCGAAGTGGACCTGTGGAACTGGGCGTATTACCAGGTCGTGCAGCGGCGGGGCGGCACGAACTGGTTCGACCTGGTCATGCCGGACATGGCGGGCGAGGCCCTGGCGGCCGAGGTGGACAACCCCAAGTCGTTCCAGGTCATCCACAATCTGCTCGCCAAGAGCGAGGGGTGCATCGTGCTCATCGATGCGGCGGTGGCCAGCACGGGCTCGCCGCAACCGGACTTCTTCGGCCTCAAGCTGATGAGCTACGTGGACGACATGTTCGCGGTCAAGCGGGGCGACAAGATTGACGTTCCGGTGGCCGTCGTACTCTGCAAGGCGGATTATTGTCCGGAAAGCTTCGACAATCCGGCCAAGTTCGCCCAGACCAACCTGAACCGCACGTGGAACATCTGCGAGGCCCGCTTCCAGAACGTGCGGTTCTTCGCGGCCTCGGTGGTGGGCTCTCTGGCCTACGGGACGGATGAGGACGGAAACATCGTGTCGGTGCCGCTCCACTGCGCGCCGCGCGGCATCCTGGAGCCGTTTCAGTGGATTCTCAGCCGACTGTGATGGAGGCCCCGGCCGGTGCGGCCGCGGCATCCGCCACCGTCACCTGCGATCAGGCCGTGTTCTCCTCGGTCCGCACGCCGACCGGGCAGGGATACCGCATCATCGCGGCCAGCAAGGGGCTGACCCCGGAAGAGAAGCGGGACATCACCACCCGCAGCCCGTCGCACGGCGGGCTCTGTGACGAGGGCCCGGATGCGTCGGCGGTTGCGTTCTATCGACTGAGCACCGGGCGACTGGCCCTTTCCTACAGTTGCGACGCCGGGGCGGAGCACACCGGCCGCGGCGTGCGGCGGATCTACACGCACATCACTGTGATCGCGGAGGCGGACTTCGCGCGGTTCGGCTACAACCCGTCCAATGTGCTGATGGCCGTCGATGCGTGTGGGGCGCTCCAGGTGCAGCTTCAGCCGCCGCACATCCTGAATGAACTGGTACTGACGCCGTCGAACCGGACGGACGCCGAGCGGGCGGCGGCGGCCGCGGAACGCTGCGGTGCGCCGTGGGTGGTGTACGCCTTGTCTCTGGTCCTGAGCAAACAGCGAGTGGTGACGGGCGGCACGTTTGATCCGGGCGACTGGATCGAGGCGGTTTTGTTCGGCGTGCCCGGGCCGCTGCGGGCCGAGGTCTCGTTCTCCGCGGGGCTGCGGTACACGGTGGGGCGGCCGTACGGCCTCAGCGCGGTGAACGGGGACCTGCAGAAAGCCCGACGCCTCGTGCGCGGGCAGAAGGTGACGTACCTGGAGCCGGAATCCCAGCCCGCCACGCCGGCTCGAAAGGACTCAGCCTGGCTGCAGATGGTGGAAAACCACTATCGGGACGGGCGATGCAAGGCGCTGGCCGACATCACGTCGCAGGCGATTCCGGACTGCTCGGTGGCCGCGCTGGACCGGATCGCGGCCCTCGCCCTGGACGCCGAAACTGCGGCGTCGGCGCGAACGGCCGACGTGCTGAGACTGGCCGAGGATCGTGCGGACCTTGCGACGGTGAATTCCTTTGAGGCGGCCCTGCTGGACAAGCTGCACATCGCGATTCAGAAGCACCTGCACGATCGTCTCCGCCACGAGTGCGACGTGCAGCCGTTTCTGTCTGACCTCACCCGGCTGCTGCAGCAGTCACGCCGGGCGGCGGACATCGTGCTCCCGGCCGTTCGGCTGGCGATTCAGCGTCTGGCCACGGCGGCCCCGCACCGGGCGGCCGCGTTTGCCCTGGAGGCCGTGGCCGCCTGCCGTGATGCGGATCACGTCGCAAGCCTCGTCCCCTGCCTGTCGGACGTGCTCAGCGGCTTCCGCTCGTGGGTGCTGACCGCGGTCCCGAAGGAATTGGAGGCCGGGCGCGCGATTCTCACCGAATGGCAATTCAAGCGGTCGGAATCGGACGAGGTGACGGCCATCCTGGCCCAGATCGACGACCGGCTGCAAGCCCTGCAATACAGCTAGACCCGCGGTTCTTCTCGGTGTTGGCCGACCGTCCGCGATACGGTTGCCTGGAAAGGCCGGCCAATGAAGCTCCCTCAAGTCGGCGTTTCAGTGGGCGGAGCTTCGCCTGGGGTGCCAGTAATCTGGCATCCTCTGAGGCCGGCTTCAGCCGGCCGGTCAGTGCCCCCGGCCTCGGCCGGGGGTGTGCGGCCATCATCTTTTCCCTTTCCCGTGTTTCTCGGAGCCGGCTTCCAGCCGGCTTCCCCAAGGACAGCCTTCTTCGTAGCCGCCCGAGAAAGCCGGCCGAAGGCCGGCGTCTTCCTCTTGACGGCCGGGCGCGTCTGCTCGCGTCCCGGCCGGCCGATCCCGGGTGTCTCCGGGCGGCGCGGTGCATGGGGGCGGAGTATCGGACGCCCCCGCTACCGCTTGAGGAAGACGAACCGTTGCATGCCGTCGCTCTTCACGCGAAGCCGCACACCCTGGTCAAGATCGCGATCGGCCAGGGCCCGGTGAAACTCCGTGAGGTTGCCGATGCGTTCGCCTCCGACGCTGATAATCACGTCGCCGGCGCGAATGCCCGCCTTCTCCGCGATGCTGCCCGGCTCCACCTGCGTGACGACGACGCCCTGTTCGTCCGTCTTCAGCCGGAGCTGTCGGGCCACATCCGGCGTGATGTTCTGAAGCCGCATGCCGAGTTCTTCGGGCGCCACGGGCTCCCGGACGAAGAACGACTGTGACTCCAGCTCGCCAATGTCGACCGACAGCGTTCGTCGGGCGCCGTCGCGGAAGACCTCCAACTCGGCCTTCGTGCCGGGCCGGGTGGCCGCAACGCGGTGGCGGAATTGGTTCATGTCCGTGACCTTCTCGCCGTCGAACTGAACGACGATGTCACCCGGCTCCAGCCCGGCCTTGTGGCCCGGCCCGTCGTCGATCACGTCGCCGATGAGAACACCGTCCATGCCCTCGAACTGGAAGGACGCCGCCAGGTCGGGGTTCAGGTTCTGGATGCCGACGCCCAGCCAGCCTCGGACGACCTTGCCCTCCTGGATGATGGATTCCATGATCTGCCGGACCATGTTGCTGGGGATCGCGAATCCCACGCCCTGGTAGGCGCCGGACCTCGTCGCGATCGCGGTGTTGATGCCGATGACCTGCCCCTCCAGATTCACCAGCGGGCCGCCGCTGTTGCCCGGGTTGATGGCGGCGTCGGTCTGGATGAAGTCCTCGTACTCCGCGACGCCGACGTTGGCACGGCCCTTGGCGCTGATGATCCCCGCTGTCACCGTCTGCGACAGTCCGAAGGGGTTGCCCATGGCCAGCACCCACTGCCCGACTTCGATGGCCGCGGAGTCCCCCAGTTCGGCGGGCAACAGGCCCGGGGCGTTGATCTTAAGGACGGCCAGGTCGGTCTTCTCATCCGTGCCCACGACCGTCGCCGTGAACGACCGGTCGTCGGAGAGCGTGACGGTGATTTCGTCCGCCTTGGCCACCACGTGGTTGTTCGTGACGATGTAGCCGTCCGCACTGATGATCACCCCCGTGCCGAGGCCGCGCTGGACGTACGGCTGCCCGTCGGACTCGCCCGGCGGCTGCATCCGCGGGCCGAAGAACCACTGGAACAGGTCATCGCCGGACGGGCCGTCAGAAAAGGGGCCTCGCCCTGGAAACGGCATCCGACGAATGCGACTGTCCACCTCGATCTTGCGGATCGAGCGGATGTTCACCACGGACGGTCGGATCGCCTTTGTGACCTCCTGGAAAACGAGCGACAGATCCTGCACATGCCGGAGCTGCTCGCGGGCCGCGGACGCCTGGCCGCTCTCGATCGCGTAGGCGGCACGGCTCACCAGGTCCGGCCAGGTCTGGCCGATCGCGAAGGCGGCGATCGCTGCAACGAAAGCGTAGACGAGTACTCGGGGGGATTTCATCTGTCTCTCCTTTCCGAGCTTCCCACAGGTGGCTCGGTTCGGTCCGGCGGCGCTGACCCTGGGCCACTCTCCCGGGCCCCTGTCGTACCGGAACCGGCTTCCCTGGCCGTTTGGTCCGACTTTCGGCCTTCGTGGCAAACCCTGTGCCAGACGGCGAGACCCCGGCGCCGGGCCGTAACCTGCTGTAAAAAAAGGTGTTGCGGGCAGGTTGCCTTGATCGCTGGTGGCGCCCCGGTGCCGTGCAGCCTGTCAGTCTGACCGCCGGTCTGCCACGGTGTTTCTGCACATCGCCCGGCGGAACGCGGTCGTTGGGCCATCCGAGGCGGCTACGGCACCGTCAGCGGGCGCACGGACGGAAACGAGGCGCCGTCCAGGTTCCCCAGCGCGCGGCAGAGCGTCTCCAGCACCTCGCGGTCGATCGGCTCGGCTTCGGTGGGCCCGCTCGGGAACTCGAGCAGTCTGTTCATGCACTCCACGGCATGGCGTGCGTGCTCGCTGCGCTCGTCTAGTACGCGCGGGAACTTCTCCCGTGCCTCGCGGAAGTACGGTTCGGCCTCGGCGTGCCTGTCCTGAGCATAGAGCAGGCCGCCCAGGGTTGCGACAGAGATGAGCGTATGCGGGTGTTCGTCCCCCAGCGTGCTGCGACGCTTCTCCAGGGCCTCGCGGCAGTACGTCTCGCTGTCGGCGAGGTTGCCCTGCGACCAGCGCAGAAAGCCCATTCTGCTGATGGATGCGATGGTGGCCGGGTGGTCTTTCCCCAGCGCGTGGCGGTGTGTCTCCAGGGCTTCGAGGCAGTACGTCTCGCTGTCGGCGAGGTTGCCCTGCGACCAGAGCCAGAAGCCCATCCTACCCGTCATGGAAGCGAGTGTGGCCGAGTCCTCTTCAAATCCCACCGCGCGGCGGAGTGTATCGATGGCGCGTTCCTGCAGGCGAAGAGCGGCATCGCCGAGGCGAAGCTGGCTGCATCGCATTGCCAGCATCTCCAGCATCTGGGCGGCGGCCGGCAGGTCGTTCCTGAGGTGCCGGTCGATCACCTCCGTTGCGATTCTCCGAATCAACAGGTCGATCGATGCCGAGTCAGCGTCGGAGGCGGCTGCTACATCCGATTCGGTGCGGAACGCCTGCGCCAGGGCGCCTTGGTCCGGCTCGCGTAAGTCCCTCGTGTTCAGGATCTTGACCACCCGCCAGCTTACTTCTTCGCTCAGTTGGAGGAAGTCCCTGTCCTGCATCTCTTCCAGGGCGGTCTGGTATGCCCTTCGGAGCACTTCGGCAGTCTCCCGTTGACGCGCCGCCTCCTGCGCCTGCATGACCGCTGCTCCGAAGCCCGTGACCAGCGCCAGCAGCACGGCGCCGACCGCGATCACCGGCGCGCGATTTCGCCGCAAGAACTTCCGCAGCAGGTATGCCCGAGACTCTGGAGCGGCCTCCAGCGGCCGGCCGTGGAGGTATCGCCGGACGTCCGCTCCCAGCGCCTCGGCGCTGGCGTACCGCCGCGTGCGATCCCTGCGCAGGGCTTTCAGGGGAATCCACTCCAGCTCACTGCGCAGTTGCCGGACGATTTGCTCGCGGTCCTGCTGCCGTGCCCGGGCGATCGCTTTGCCAGTGGTGTCGTCCACTGACTTCAGTTTCGTGCTGGGTCGAGGCGGATCGATCTCACGGAGGATCCGCTGGATCTCCGCCTGCCCCGCGTCGTGGAACGATCGGGCATCGAACGGCAGCGTGCCGCTGATCAGCTCGTAGAGCACCACGCCCAGGGAATAGACGTCGGCGCGGGTGTCGATGTCGGTGGCACCCATTTCCGCCTGCTCGGGGCTCATGTACTGCGGCGTGCCGACGATCTGGCCCATTTCGGTGAAAATCGTTTTGTCGGTGAGGGTGTGGCTGATCGCCTTTGCGATGCCGAAGTCGATGACCTTGACGAGCATTCCGTGAGTGTCCTCTCCGTCGCCGACCTGCTGATCGGCCACGAGCGCCACCAGGATGTTGCCCGGCTTGAGGTCGCGGTGGATGATCCCCTTCATGTGCGCGTGCTGCACGGCATCGCACGCCGTCGCGAAGAGCTCGAGTCGCTGGCGAATGGTCAGGCGGTGGCGATCGCAGAATGCGGTGATGGGCTCGCCCTTGACGTGTTCCATCACGAAATACGGCCGGCCGGACTCGGTGATGCCGCCGTCGAGTACCCTCGCGACGTTGGGGTGATCCATCACCGCCAGCGCCTGCCGTTCCTGTTCGAAGCGGGCGATGACCGCCCTGGAGTCCATGCCCGGCTTGACGATCTTCAGGGCGACGCGCTGGACCATCGGCTCGCGTCGCTCGGCGAGGTGGACCACACCGACGGCGCCTTCGCCGATGATCTGGAGAAGCTTGTACGGGCCGATGCTGTCACCGGAGCGCTCGCCGAGCGGACCGAACGACGGCGACGTCGCGTCGATTGGTTGCGCGCCGGGTGCTTCCAGGCTGGCTCGCCCCTCCGGTTGTGAATCCCGAGGGGAGTGCGGGGCTTCTGGGGACGGGGCGTCGGCCGCCGGCGGATCATGGAGGGAGAGAACGGGTTCCGGCAGGCGTGCGACAAACTGCTCGACGACGTGCGCCGCACTGCTCGGCGTTGCTTCGGCTCTCTGTCGCTCAACCTCGGCGAGGAGTTCCTCCACGCGCCACGCACGCGTGTCCTGCTTCGGATCGTCTGTTGGCCCAGCCATGAGCCTTGCTCACTCCGGCAGTATGGTTGAATCCGGGCTTTCGCGAAGGTTGCACGCTGCCCGCCAGGCGGTTGTTCCCCATGTGCATGTCCGTGAGCGCCGAGCTCTCAACGGGTCGCGCCGTTGCGTCATCTCTTTTCTGTCATGATCGTCATCCGGCGAAATGACGAGGCTGATTCTACCCTGACCTATGATTCTGCACAAACCCTTCTCCTGACGAAAACTGTCTGGGGGTTGCGCGTGGCGGGCCTCGCTACGAGGACTCAACCGGAGGTCAACCGGCCTCGGAGCCATTCCCTGGCCGTCAGCCAGTCACGCCGCACGGTCCGCGGGGCCACGCCGAGCACTTCGGCGATGTCGGCCTCGCTCAGACCCCCGAAGAAACGGAGTTCCACCACGTCCGCCGCTCGCGGGTTTGCCTGCCGCAGCCCCGCCAGCAGGTCGGTCACCTCGAGCGCGTCCAGGCTGTCTTTCTCCGATGGAAGGGCGTGAGTGGCCGGCAGGGACTGTTCGGGCTGTCCTCCCCCGCGCTTGGCGGCTCTTCGCTTGCGCGCCGAGTCCACCAGGAGCTCCTGCATGACCCTCGCGTATGCGGCAAACAGGTGCCGGCGGTTGACGAACGCCTTATTCGCCAGCCGCACGTACGCTTCGCCCACCAGGGAAGTGGCGCCGGGAGCACGCTTGTCGGATTCGTTGGCGGTGTAGCCCCGGGCCATTGCCCGCAACTCGTCCTTCACCCTTTCAAACAGGCGATCCCGTGCCCCCGGGATCCCCGCGTCAACGTCGTTCAGCAAACGTGTGATGGGAGAATCGCTCACGGTCCGCTCCGCAGGATATCTTCCGTGTAGAATCCAGCGCTGCTGCACGTCCGCGATTTGTCTGCACCTTCTTTTGTCCGGGTTCGCCCCAATCTTGCGCCTGTCCTGATGCAGACCGGCCCGAGGACGCATCGGCTCCGGGGCCGGGGGGAGTGCGGCGAATACGCACTGCCGCCGCCAGGTGACATGGTATCGGTTGGTTGGCGTCTTTGCCAAGAGGCGACGTGTCAGCGGAGCCCTGTCGTACGGCCGGACTCAGACCTGGGAACGGCCCAACTGCGGGTGTCTGGTGGACGGCGCGGGGAGGTCTCTTCATGTTCAAGACACTTCTGGATCGGAACAAGCTCAGGCGAGTCAAGAGCTTCACGTTGATTGAGCTGCTGGTGGTGGTGTCGATCATCGCGCTGTTGATTTCCATTCTCATTCCGTCGCTCAGGAGCGCGCGAGAGCAGGCCAAACAGGCGTCGTGCATGGCGAACCTGGGCGGCTTGGCCAAGGCCTCCGGGACGTACTCGGCCGACGACCAGACGAACGTGGTCATGCCGTGCTGGCAGCATTTCGGCAGGATGGAGAACAACCGTGCGATCGTCAACGCCAGTTTCGGCTGGGGGGGCAAGAGTGGCCGCGGCAAGTTCGGTTCCGCGAAGCCATTCGAGAATGAGCTCTCGGAATGGGGGACGCAGGGACGGCGTGGCGCATCGACGCGCCCGCTGAACTACACGATGTTTAGGAACCTGAACAAGGTGGCCCCGGGAGATCTGACGGGCGCGAGGAACGACCAGAACCTGGACTTCAGCATCTTCAAATGTCCGGCCGACACGGGGTACACGACGCGGAACTGGGATTCGTACTGGCCCGACTCCACCAGCGGGTTTGTGACCAGCACACTGAGCGCCTACGACCATTTCGGCAGCAGTTATGCGGGTACGGCGTTCGTCATTTATTGGAGTGCAGGCGGCCAATGCCAGGGCTATATCCAGACCCTCACGCCATACCTGCGTCCGCTGTCGCGCATACGGAACACGGCCAACACACTGCTGTATCAGGAGGCGAACAGCCTGTATGCCTACGACCTCAAGGTGGGGGAGGACAACTCGGGAAATTACGACGATGCTCCGAATGCCATCGTGAAAGGCTGGCACGGTCAGAACTGGCTGTTCACGGCTTGCTTCACGGACGGCCATGCGGCCGTCATCCGGATGCGCGGTTGCGAGCAGCCTCCCGCGGATCTCAGCCCCCACTATCCGAAGTGGCCGGACGATTCCTACGACTTCTGGAAGGGGGTTCAGTTCCGAGGGCCGGGCTGGCAGCTGGATACGCTCCCGTCACCGCCGATGAGCATTGGGCTGACCTGCGAGGCCCTCGGCCTGTAGAGCCGGGTTAGGGGTCTCGTGTCCTCCCGACGCCACGGAGCACCGCGATCCGGCTCTGCCCTCACGAGCCTGGCCGGCGGGGAGGAGCGGTTCACAGACACCCGGAGGTTCGCCTCCGAAGCATGGACCGTGCGGGCTCGCCGCCCTAGACGGTCGGTGCCCCTACGCGACCCCCATTGACTTGCTACCTCGATAGCCCCCGAATCCGTCTCGTGAAACCCCGTGTGCTCCCCTTGCTCAATCCCTCCGCAGGCACGGACCTCGAATACCGAACGCTCTGGAGCCGCTTCGGGCCTCATCGCACGGAACGGATAGGAGGGGGGTGCGGGCCGCAGGTAACGGATTTCGGATGGAAGAACGACGCCGTCTGCCCAACGACGCCGGAGGTCTTGCCCCAAAAGCGATGACGCACGGTGGATGCCGCATGGACCGGCATCTCACGCGTGACGGCCGGGGCCGCGTTTGGTAGATTCTCACCGCGGTTGGAATCGGTTGTTCAAATGCGGAGAGGAGTTCGTATGGTCTGGGTCATGTTTCTGGCGGCGGCGGTGCAGACGGCGGGCGTGGGGCACACGGTGGAGAAGAATGATCTCTGCCTGGCCATTGCGGCGGAGAACATTGTGGAGGGCGAGGGGAACTTCTTCCTGTACGCGCAAATCTCAGACCAGGCGTACACGATCCAGAAAGGCGACCACCTGGAATACGACATCTATCTGCCCGGGGGCAACCCCATGCTCAAGGGCGGCGTCGATGCAGATTTTAAGCGGAAAGACCTGCCGGCCGACCTGGACCGCCGGCCGTGGCTGCGCGACCACCGGCTCACCGATGGCCAAGGCCTCTACCTTCACGGTGATTCGGAGCTGGAGCCGGCCCGGGACCATTGGTACCACCGGTCGTTCGACCTGTCCCCGCTGGC
>CAZPHH010000007.1:71987-73666 GCA_964586145.1 uncultured Phycisphaeraceae bacterium
TCAACGAGATGCGGACCGCACGCGACGAGTTCCGGGCGGAGCTGGACATTGCGCGGACCCTGGCCCGGCATCTGAAGGACGACAAGCTGGCCGCCCAGGTGGACGAGGTGGCCGGCATGGAAGACACGCAGGCGTTCGACGCCGGCCGGCCCGAGCCGTATTACGAGTCGCTGCACCGGGCCCGGCACGAGCTGTCGCACGCCCACTCGGTGATGCAGCAGTTCACGGGCCACCTGGTGGGGCACGCCCACATCGACTTGCAGTGGCTTTGGACCTGGGACGAAACCGTGGACCAGATCATCCCGCAGACCTTCGGCCAGGCGCTGCAGTTTATGGACGAGTTCCCCGACTTCACGTTTTCCCAGAGCAGCGCGGCCCTGTACCTGGCCACGGAGGAGCACCACCCGGACCTGTTCCGCCGAATCCAGGAGCGGGTGAAGGACGGCCGGTGGGAGCTTGTGGGGGGCCGATGGTGCGAGGGCGACAACAACATGATTTCGCCGGAATCGCACGTGCGGCACTTCCTCTACGGCCAGCGGTATTTCGAGAGCAAATTCGGGCGCATCTGCAACGTGGGGTGGGAGCCGGACACGTTCGGCCACGCCTGGACGATGCCGCAGATTCTGAAAAAGGCCGGCGTGGACTATTATTACTTCTGCCGGGCGGGCAAGGGTGTGCCGCTGTTCTGGTGGGAGGGGCCGGACGGGTCGCGCGTGCTCACCTTCGAAGAGCCGGCCACCGGCGGCTGGTACAACGACGTGGTGAACGACGAAAAGGTGCGGGAGCTGGCCCGATTCATCGCGAACACGAACGCGCACGACCACCTGATGGTCTACGGCGTGGGCAATCACGGCGGCGGGCCGACGCGCGAGTACATCGAGGCCGCCCGGAAGCTGCGGGAGCGCGGGCTGCTGCCTGCCGTCAAGTTCTCGACGGCGGGGGCGTTCTTCACACGGCTGGCGGAAGGGGCGAAGGACTTGACGATCCCGACCATTCGCGACGAACTGAACCCGGTGTTTGAAGGGTGCTACACCACGCACGCCCGGATCAAGCGCTACAACCGGCAGAGCGAGTCGTTGCTGGAGACGGCGGAGGTGTTCGCGTCGATGGCCCGTCTGCAAGGGCCGGCCTATCCGCGGGAGTCGTTTGAGGCGATGTGGCGAGACGTTCTGTGGAGCCACCATCACGACACACTGCCGGGCTCGTTCATTCACGCGGCGGCCCTGTACAGCCACGAAATCTACGAGAAATTGCTGGAGCGGAGCGAGGGCATTCTGGACCGGTCGTGCCGGACGCTGGCGAGAGGGATTCAGTTCAGCGGACGCGGCCCGCATCTGGTGGTGTTCAATCCGCTGGCGTGGGAGCGGACGGAAGTGGTTGACGCGACGTTGACCCTGCCGGCCGGCGTGGAGTCGGTTGTGGTGGCCGACGAGTCGGGCAACGTGCCGACGCAGATTATCGAACGGCGCGTGGACGGCGACGTCGCGACGGTTCGTCTGTGCTTTGAGGCCCGGGCGGTGCCGGGGTGCGGGTACAAAGCCTTCACCGTGGGCAGGCCCCGGGGTGGTGCGGGCGCCGGTTCGGAGGGCACCGACCCGCCGGCGGTGGCGAATCCGCCGGAGTTCGTCGTGCTGCAGGAGCGTCCGCACGGCATGAGCGCGTGGAGCGTCGGCGAGTTT
>CAZPHH010000007.1:73766-84637 GCA_964586145.1 uncultured Phycisphaeraceae bacterium
CCGCGACGTACGACATCGCGTTCGGCGACATCGCCCGGCCGAACGACGGGCATGAGAACGTGGCCCTGAAGTGGTGCAACATCTCGAGCGACCAGGCCGGCCTCACGATTCTGAACGACTGCAAGCACGCGTATGACGTGAAGGACGGCGTGGTGCGGCTGACTTTGCTGCGTAGCTCGTATTCACCCGATCCGACGCCGGACATCGGCACGCACCAGATGCGATACGCCCGCCTGCAGCATGCCGGTCCGCTCGACAAGGCTGCGGTGGTCCGGGCCGGTTGGGAGTTCAACAAGCCAATGCGCGTGCTGGTGGTGGACTGGCGGGCGGATGCGGGCACGCATCCCCGGCTGTGGGCCGGCTGCGAGGCCGGGCCCGCCAACGTAATCGTGACCGCACTGAAGCGATCGGAGGACAACGACGACGTGATCCTCCGGGCGTACGAATGCGCGGGCACGCCGGCCAGCGCAACGATCACCCTGGGCTTTGACGCAACGTCCGCCCGGGAGGTGGACCTGCTGGAACGGGATATGGAAGCGACCGGCTCGCTGTCGTTGGAAGGCCGAACGCTCACCGCCGCGTTCCAGCCGTACGAAATTCGGACGTTCCGCATCACGGTGCCCCCGCCCGCAACCATCAGTCCGTGAGAAACGGGGAGCGGGTGCCCTGCGGACGGTTTTTGTGATCGTGTGTGGTTCGTCGAGTGCGAGGTTTCTTTTTGAGGAGCACAGCGAATGTCTCAGGTACCTGTTCCGCCGTCCGATTCGCCCTACGGACCGTATCCATCAGCACCTCCGCCGTCGTCGGATGGGAAGGCCATTGCCTCTCTGGTGCTCGGCATACTCGGACTCATTCTCTGGTTCTGCCCCTTGATCGGGCTGGGGGTGACCGTGCCGGGCCTGGTGCTGGGCATTATGAGCAGGAATCAGCGGCCCACCGGCATGGCGACCGCCGGTATCGTGCTGTGTGTCATTGGGCTTGTGCTGTCGTTGGGCAACGCGGCAATCGGCGCGTACCTGGGAGTGACCGGGCAGCACCCGCTACTCAACCAGTGAGTCGTCCGCGGATCGCACGGCCAGGTGAGAGTCGGAACCATGCGTTCTCCACGCCGCAAGTCGACGCCGAAGGTGGTCGGCGGGAACGTCCAGCGGAAGAACCGCACGGGGCTTTCGCCGGCATATTGACGGGTGACGCCGGGGCAGGTGGTGGTCGAGCGACTGTTCTCCGCCGCTCTGAGAAGCCGGCGGAAGCTCGGCCTGTTGTTGTCCGATGATGGCCACCCGCTCTCCCATCCATTTGGTGGGTGTATCTACTCCAGCAGCGCGTCGAACATGGCGACCAGGTGGGAATCCAGCGCCGCGTTTTCGATGACCTCGTCGGCGCCGGCTTCGCGGGCGGCGCGGATGCGGGCGGTGCTGGTGTGAGAGCAGAATCCGACCGTTCGCGGCGGAGGGGTCAGGATTCGCGCGGCCCGGATGACGTCCAGGGCCGTGTCGCCGGGCGCGTTGAGATCCACGATGACCAGGCCGACGAACTCGGCGTCAAAGCGGGCCTGCGCCGCCTGGAGCGAGCCGACCAGGTAGAGCGGCGCCGCGAGCGACTGCGCGGCGGCGGCGACCCTGGCCCCGACGGTGAGGTCCGGCACGTACGCGACGGCGTATCGGGTCATGCCGGCATCGTAAAGCGGCGGGGCCGGCTCGTCCAACAATGCGGGCCTACACGTGCAGCTCGACGACGTCCTTGTCGTGCAGCACGTGGTCCAGGTGGACGTTCTGCCCGTCGAACACGCCGTGACCCCAGAGGCGGGCCGAGCGCACCTGGTGCTCCAGGCCCCGGTAGACCTTGTGCGCCAGGGCATGCACGTCGCTGCCGGCCGGCAGAATGAACGGGTCGTCCAGATCGGGCTTTTTGCCGGGCGGCTTGGCGTAGACGCGGATGACGTGGACCAGGTCAAACAGCAGCCGGGGCAGGCGTGCCAGTTGGTCCACGTCACGGGTTGAGATCGGCTCAATCCGCGTCTTGCCGTCGAGGAACTCCCGCAGAAGAGCCAGGTTGTCCGCGGCGGCGGGCAGGTCCGCCTTGTTGGCCAGAACGAAGCCGGGCGTCTTCAGGACGGCGCTTTCCTGGTCCAGCCGCTTGCGCTGACCATCGGCCAGCTCGATCTGGCGGTTCGACAGGTGATTCAGGCAGGTTTCCACGTCTTCCAGCACGGAGTCACTGGCGGCGTCCACGACCACGATCAGGGCGTCGGCCATGCGCCACAGACCGGGGAAGCCGGTGGGCACGTGCTCGGCGGTCACCGGCGGCGTGTCGACCAGCTCGATCTTGATGTCTTCAAAGGGGACCATGCCGGGCACGGGCAGTGCTGTGGAGAAGGGGAACTCCGCGATCGTGACGTGCGCCTTGGTCAGGCCGCCGACAATCGACGATTTGCCCACGTTGGGCGTGCCGATGAGCACCACTTGGCCGGCCCCGGATTTCGGAATGGCGAACGGGTCGGTTTTGCCTGAACTCTTCCGGGTCCCCTGTTGGATTTCCTTGCGGGTGGCGGAGAGCTTCTTCTTCAGTTCGGCCTGGAGCTTTTCGGACGATTTGTGCTTGGGCAGCTCACGCCACATTTCCTCCAGCGCGGCGAGCTTCTCTTCTGGTGTGCGGGCGGCCCGGTAGGCTTCCTCGGCTTGCAGATATTGCGGCGTCAGGTTTGCGGCCATCGCTGCAACTCCGAGTCCATTGTATCCGATTCGGGGGTCGAAGTCCCGCGATGGGGCCAGCGGTCACGTCCGGCTCTATGACGCATCCGGCGCGTCCGGGATGGGGCTCTCGGCCGGCGGAGCGTCATCGGACTTGTCTTCGGGCGGGGCCTCGGGCGCCGGCGCGGGTCGTTGGCGTTCGGGCGGGGTCAGGGCCTCCACCGACGGCAGGGCGTCGAGGGAGGCCAGCCCGAATACCTCGAGGAACTTCCTGGTGGTCCCGTAGAGCATGGGCCGGCCGATCACCTCGGCCCGCCCGACGACCTTCACCAGGTTCAGCTCGCGCAGGCGGTTCAGCACCTCGCCGACGGCCACCCCACGAATGGACTCGATGTCCGCGCGGATCACCGGCTGCTTGTAGGCGACGACGGCGAGCGTCTCCAGGGCCGCCTGGCTTAGCCGCGCTTCACCGCGGGTGGAGCTGAGCTTGGAGAGCCAGCGGTGGTAGACGGGCAGGGTCAGCATCTGGTAGCCGCCGGCGACCTGTTCGATCCGAAACGCCGCCCCGCGCTGCTGGTACGACTCGTTGAGGCCCTCCACGTGCCGGCGAACGTCGCCGGCCGTGCCCGCGCCGAGCACCTGGGCGATCCGGGCCGGCGGCAGGGGACCGTCGGCGGAGAAGAGCACCGCCTCCACGATGGAGGCGTTGGTGACCTCCGGTTCGCGCGGCGGTTCGGGTGGGGCTTCGGGGCCCGGGGGTTCGGCGGTTTCGTTCATGGGGGCGATCATAACGGGCAGCGGGGGTGAATCAATACGGAGTGTCCGTCGCGTCGTCTTCCGCATCCGCTCCACGCTCGCCCGGTTCAAACGGGACTGATTCGAGGCCGCCGTCCGGGGATGGCTGGAGCTGCCTGATCTTCTGCTCGGCGCCGGCCAGGATGGCCCGGCATTGCTGGACGAGCTTCATTCCCTCTTCGTATCGAACGATCGACTCTTCGAGGCCGATCTTCCCCTCCTCGATTTCCCGGGCGATGTCTTCGAGTCTTTTGAGCGATTCCTCGAATGTCGGCGGTTTCTTGGCCATGGTCGGTACTCGGCGCCCCTGTTCGGTCCGCCCGGTGCGGCGGCCGAGGCGAGGCTACTCGAACAATTCCATCTGGTTTCTGTCCACCACGGTGCTTTCGATTTCGCCGCCCGCGGTCTCCGTCAGGAGGCGGTCGCCCGGGCCGGCATCCGAAGGGTCCCGCACCAGGCGGCGGCCCTTTCGGAGCCGGGTGATCGTGAACCCGCGGGCCAGCGTAGCCCGGTGGCTGGTCGCCTGCAACCGCTCCTCCAGCGATCGGACGCGGGCGCCGGCCAATTGGCTTCGATGGGCCAGGGCGTCCGCCGCCCGCCACTCAAATCGCTCCACTCGGTCGGCCAGCAGAGGAAGGCGCCGGTCCGGGCGGGTCGCGATGAGTGCCTGGACCCGACGGGCCAGGTCCCGCTCACACCGGCTGAGGACTTGCGACAGAACCCAGCGAAGGGCGTGGTGTGCGCTGGCCAGCCGGCGCGACGTCTCGGCCACGAACGACCGCGGATGAATGCGCTGAACGGCCACCTCTCCGCGAGCCACGCGTCGATGGGCCCCGTGCAGGCGATCGGCCAGACGGCGGGTCAACCGGGCGGCCAGGTCGTCGAGGATCTGTTCGCGGCGGCGGACCAAATCGAGCGGTTCGCGGAACGGCGGGCGCTGAATCAAGGCTTGCAGCGTGGCGTCTGCCAGGGAAACGGCGTGACCGATGCCCCGCGTCAGGCGAACATGCCACTGACGGATCGTGTGCAGCACGTCCGTCACGTCCGGCGCGACCAACTCCGCCGCGGCGGTGGGCGTGGCGGCGCGTACGTCCGCCACCAAGTCGCTGATGGTCACATCCACCTCGTGCCCGACCGCGCTGACCACGGGAATGCGGCATGCGAAAACGGCCCGGGCCACCGGCTCCTCATTGAAGGCCCAAAGGTCTTCCAGCGAGCCGCCGCCCCGGCCGACGATGATCACATCCACACCGCCGATCCGCCGGTGGTGCGCGTCGATCCGCCGGATGGCCTGGGCGATTTCTCCTGCCGCGGCCGGTCCCTGGACGGCCACCGGAAACACGCACACCTCCGCGCAGGGATACCGGCGGTGCAGGGTCCGAAGGATGTCCCGGACGGCCGCCCCGGTGGGTGAGGTGACTACCGCGATGCGGCGGGGAAAACGTGGCAGCGGTTTCTTGTGCTTGGGGTCAAACAGGCCTTCGGCCTGGAGCTTCTCGCACAGTTGGCGGAACGCAAGCTCGAGAGCCCCCAACCCTCTCGGCTCGAGCTTCCGGACGTAGAGCTGGTACCGCCCGGCCCGCTCGAAGACGTCGATGTGCCCGGTGGCAATGACTTCCAGCCCGTTCTCCGGTTTGAACTTGAGCGTGCCTGCCGCGGACCGCCACATGACGCACGCCAGCTCCGCGTGGGCGTCCTTGAGCGTGAAGTACACGTGGCCGCTGGAGTGCCGCTTGATGTTGCTGATCTCACCGACGACGTGCAGCGTGGGCGGCAGGTGATCGGTGAGGGCTCGCTTGACGCGCTGCGTAAGCTGCGAGACCGTCCACCATGCATCCGGGCCGGATTTCAGCGCCGGTGGCGGGCCGGCGATCCGGGTGGGATCAAAAGGCGGACGATCCATGGGTCCTTCCGTTTCTGCAGATCCCGTGCCTGCGGGGTGAAACCCGATTGCTTTGCCGTGATGCGAGGCGGACGGTATCCGGACGGCCCGCACGTCGGCGGACGTTTTATACCCAGGGCCGCGGTTGGCGTCGATCGGGTCGATCGCCGCTATTGCTCAGGCTCCGTCTCGGTGGAACTCGCGCTGGGAGCGGCCGGTCCGGATTCGGCACCGGCCAGAGACTCGTGGAACGGGATGCGGACGTGCGAGATGCCGCCGGCCAACGCCGTCTCCACCGGGAAGCCGCCGGCCCGGAAGAACCGCAGCATGCGCACGTTCTCCGCCAGCACGTCGGCCGTGAAACCGTGGACTCCTTGACGGCGAGCGACCTGCACCAGGTGGTCGGTCAGCAAGGACCCGATCCCACGGCCCTGGTAGCGGTCCTGGACGACCAGCGAGACCTCGGCGAAGCCGCTGGACGGATCCAGCGAATAACGAGCGACGCCGGCCAGCATGTCCTCCTCTCTCTCCGGCGTGGGCAGGAAGGCCAGAAGGGCCATGTGCTTGTCGTAGTCCAGGTTGCACAGCTCCCGCAACTGCATTTCCGTGACGGTTCGTTTCAGCGTCAGGAATCGCTGGCGGACGCTGTCTTCGCTGAGCGAGTAGAACAGATCGCGGAGGGCGCCTTCATCCGTCGGCTTGATGGGCCGCAGGAAGATGGGCGTACCGTCGCGCAGGTGGGTGCGCTTCTCGAACCGGTCCGGGTAGAGCGAGATGAAGACGGGCAGCTCCGCCTGGTCGCGATAGATGAAGTTGTTCCGCTTCGCCTCCGCCAGAAGCCATGGCCGGAACTTCGGGTGGGCAATGTGAATCAGCGCCAGCGCCCGTTCGCGTATCGTCTTTCCGTGCAACTGGGCGGCCCCGTATTCCGTCACCACGTAATGCACGTCGCCGCGCGTGGTGACCACGCCGGCGCCTTCACGCAGGTGCGGCACAATGCGCGACGCGGCGCCGTCCAGCGCCGTGGAGGGCAATGCGATGATCGGCTTGCCGCCGTGGCTGCGGGCCGCCCCCCGGATGAAATCCACCTGCCCGCCGATGCCGCTGTAAAAACGCGAGCCAATGGAGTCGGCGCAGACCTGACCGGTCAGATCCACCTCCAGGGCGGTGTTGATCGCCACCATCTTGTCGTTCTGGGCGATGACGAAGGGATCGTTCGTGTAGTCGCACGGCTCGAATTCGATCAGCGGATTGTCCGCCACGAAGGAGTACAGCTTCCGCGTGCCCATCACGAAACTGACCACCGCCTTGCCCCGGCGCAGCGTCTTGGCCCGGCAGTTGATCACGCCCTTCTGAATCAGCGGGATGACCCCGTCGCTGAACATCTCCGTGTGGATGCCCAGGTCATGCTTGTCTCCCAGGTGACGCAACACGGCGTCCGGAATCTGCCCGATCCCCATCTGCAGCGTCGAGCCGTCCTCCACCAGGTCCGCGACGAACTGCCCGATCCGGTCTGCGTCTTCATCCGGCGTGCCGAACGACAGCTCCGGCAGCGGACGGTCCGTCTCCACCATCGCGTCGATGCGGTCGATGTGGACCGAGGTGTTCCCGTGCGTTCGGGGCATCTGCACGTTCACCTCCGCGATCAGCGTGCGGCACGCCCCGATGCCCGCCCGGTTCACGCCCACATCCGCGCCCAGACTGCAGAACCCGTGCGGGCCCGGCGGACTTACCGTGATGAAGGCCACATCCACCGGGATGCGGCCGGAACGCATCATGCCCGGAATCTCCGACAGGAAGATCGGCGTATAGTCGGCCCGTCCCGACTGGACGGCCTCACGCACGTTTCCGCCGATGAACAGCGCGTTGTGGCGGATGATGCCCTTCATCTCCGGGGCGATGTGCGGTGCCGGGCCCAACGTGAGAATGTGGACCACCTCGTGTCCGGCCAGCCGTTCCTTCTGCTCGACCAGCCCGAACAGCAGCGCGGTGGGCGTGCCCGCTCCGCCCCCTACGAAGATGTGGTCCCCCCGCCGAATCTGCTTCATCGCGTCAGCTACGGGCATCAGCTTGTCGCCGCAACGGGCGCGCCAGTCGTCACTCATGGATGCGGTCCTGTCAAATGGGCCTCACGTCTCAACGCACTCGGCGCTGTCGCATTTCTGCACGGCATATCCATGCTGCCGGGAACACATAAAGTGTGACTCGAATGCTGCATAACTGAATCGTCTCCCATAGCTGATACCGCAAACGCTCTCGTTTGTCCATTCGGGCGCGGGGCGGACCTTGCCTCACCATTCACCTCCCGGCCGTGGTGCGGGTGGATCGGAACGGCGGCTTGGCCGGCCCATTTTCCCTCCGGCGCTCCGTGCGTGATTTTGCGCAACCAGAGTCGGTGGATGCCCGCCCCGCTACGAGCCGCTGCACGTTTTGCCGTGACCTCCTGCCCCGCGGGGCTTTGCGTCAGACCGGACGGCCGGATTTGCCGGGGCGCTGCTCCGGCTGGCACCCGGGTTGCTATGAGAACACCGGCTCCGTGTGTCCGGAGCGATCGTGCTTGGATCGCGAAATCCGAAACCAGGGAAGGGACGGCATGCCAGAGCCCCTGTTTGAAGAACTCAAGAGCCTGATTGATTTCAGCCCGGCCGACGAGGCGAACCTGCGGCTGCTGGCCGAGCCGCTGGACGCCCGGATCGACCACATCGCCGAGCAGCTCTACAACAAGCTTCAGGCGCATCCGGCCGCGCGATCCGCCATTCGCGAGAGCGGGGCCAGCGAGACGCGAGTCCGGTCGACGATCGCCGACTGGCTGGTCGGCCTGCTGGAGGGGCCGTACGACCAGGAGTACTACCAGCGGCGGGTACGCGTGGGTCTGGTGCATGCTCGCATGAGGTTGCCTCAGCACTTTATGGTCGCCGCGATGCACCTGGTGCGGCGGGCGCTGGTCGACGCGGTCTGGGACCTGCCGCTGCATCCGGACGACAAGCTTGCCAAGGTGCGATCCGTCCACAAGATCGTCGACATCGAAACCGCCGTCATCATGGAGAACTTCCGCGAGGGATACGCCGAGCGGGTCCGGCAGGCCGAACGCGAGACAGTCAAGGAGCGGCTTCGGGAGTCGGAGCACCTGGCCAACATCGGGCAGTTGGCGGCGGCCCTGGCCCATGAGATCAAGAATCCGCTGGCCGGCATCAGCGGGGCGATCCAGGTGATTGCGGGCGACCTGGCTCCGGACGACTCGCGCCGCGATGTCGTGGACGAAATTCTGGCCCAGATCGACCGCATGGACGCGACGGTGCGCGACCTGCTGGTGTACGCACGCCCGAAACCGCCCGAGCGGCAGGTGCATGGCGTCGGAGCGGCCGTGCAGCGAGCGCTCACGCTGCTGCGGGAGGAGCCGGCCTTCGACGGCATCGAAGTGCATCGGGAAGGGCTGGACTGCGACGTGGAGGCCCTCATCGACCCGTCGCAGTTTCAGCAGGTGATCACCAACGTTCTGCTCAACGCGGCCCAGGCCTGCAACCAGCGAGGCGAAATCACGGTGCGCCTGTCCCGGGACAACAGCGCGGCCCGGGTGGAGGTGGCCGACACGGGCGGCGGGATGACCCGGGCCGAAGCCGAACGCGCCTTTGAACCCTTCTTCACGACCAAGGCCCGGGGCACGGGCCTTGGCCTGCCCATCTGCAAGCGTATAATGGACGCGCACGACGGGCGCATCCGCTTGCAAAGCCGGGAGGGCAAGGGCACCCGGGTGGTCATCGAGCTGCCGGTCAGTCTATGAGCAAAACGCGGGCCCTGATTATCGAAGACGAGAAACTCATCCGCTGGTCGCTGCGGCAGCAGCTCCTCGAGGAGGGATTCCTCGTCGATGAGGCCGACACCGGGCGCGACGGGCTGGCCAAACTGGCCCGCCAAACGTACGACCTGGTCACCCTCGACTACAAGCTCCCCGACATCTCCGGCCTCGACGTCCTGACCGAAATGCAGCCGCTGGACGGAGACCTGGTGGTCATCATGATCACCGCGTTCAGCAACGTCGAGGACGCGGTGGAAGCCATGCGCCTGGGCGCGTTCGACTACGTCAGCAAGCCGTTCAAGATGGACGAGCTCATGATGACGATCGAACGCGGCCTGGAGCGGACCCGGCTGCAGCGCCGCGTGCGCGATTTCCGCGCGGAGATGCAGGCCCGGTTCGGCATGGACCGGGTGATCGGCGCCTGCCGGCCCATGCAGGAGCTGTTCCAGACCGTCCGCGACATCGCCGCCAGCGGGGCCTCCACCATCTTCATCTGCGGCGAAAGCGGAACGGGCAAGGACCTCCTCGCCAAAACCATCCACTACAACTCCGACCGGGCGGACCACCCGTTCGTCAACATCACATGCACGGCCATGGCCGAAACGCTGCTGGAAAGCGAGCTGTTCGGCCACGAGCGCGGCGCCTTCACGGACGCGAAGGCCACCAAGAAGGGCCTGCTGGAAATGGCGGACGGCGGCACCGTCTTCCTGGACGAGGTGGGCGACATGCCGCCGGTGCTCCAGGCGAAGCTGCTCCGCTTCCTCGAAGAGAAGCAGTTCCGGCGAGTGGGCGGGCTGGCGGACATCGCGGTGGACGTGCGGGTGATCGCCGCCACGAACCGCAACATCCACAAGCTGGTGGAGGACGGGAAGTTTCGCGAGGACCTGTTCTACCGGCTGAACATCATTCCCGTCCGGCTGCCCCCCCTGCGCGACCGGGGCGATGACATCCGGCTCCTGACGCATCACTTTGTGGCGATGTTCGCCGCGGAGTTCCGCAAGACGATCACCGGCATCACGCGGGACGCGGAGGCGAAGCTGGCGTCGTACTCGTGGCCGGGCAACATCCGCGAGCTGCGCAACGCGATCGAGCGGGCGGTGCTGCTGTGCAAGCGGGACGTCCTGGAGGCGGATGACTTCGTGCTCGGCCGCGTCCGGGAGCAGTCGGGCGAGGCCATCCGCGGCCTGCAACTGCCTGCCGGCGGCGTGGACCTGGACAAGGTGGAAGAGCAGCTCGTTCGCCAGGCCCTCCACCGCACCGGCGGCAACCAGACCCAGGCCGCCAAGTTACTGACCCTCTCCCGCGACCAGCTCCGCTACCGCATGCAGAAGTACGGCCTGCTCTGACCGCCCGCGTGAGGATAGCCCGGCCTTTCAAGGCCGGGTTCGCCGCACAACACCCCCAATCTTCTTTCCGTCCCGTAGGGACAGGATGAGTCTCGCACGTTGTGTTCAGGCCCGTTCACGGGCCTTGCCCGCGGAAGCCGTGTAGGGTCCGCCTCGAGGACCATCCCTTCTAGTTTCCAGTCTCGAGTTTCTTGTTCTCCAGTGTCTGTGGGAACGGCTGTCTTGTGTGGTACCGGCTGTCTTCTGTGGTACCGGCTGTCTTGTGTGGGACCGGCTTTCTAGCCGGTCTCTGGAGTTTGGCGATTAACTAGTTGTTGTTGAATGGGGTCTCGGGTTTGGCCGATTTCGCGGAAATCGGGCCA
>CAZPHH010000008.1:0-17364 GCA_964586145.1 uncultured Phycisphaeraceae bacterium
CTGGAAACAAGAAACTCGATACTAGAAGGGATGGTCCGCGAGGCGGACCCTACAGACTGAGCGAGGGCGGCGATGGAAGCCCCGTGAACGGGGCTGGGGCGCAGGGCGTGGATTCATCCGGTCCCTACAGGACCGGGGGGTTGGGGTGGGGGGGCGGAACGGACCCGCCGTTGAAACGGCGGGCTGGTCTCGGGCGGGCCTACGGCCCTTGGGGGCGGAGCGGGTCCCATCTGTTCGTAGTCCCCCCCCGCTTGCCATTCGCAATCCGCAATTCCTTTCGCCCTTTGCCATTGGACATTTGCCATTGGACATTCGTTCGCCATTCGCAATTCGTCATTCGCAATTCGCAATTCGTTCGGCGAGTTCCCGGCGTGTTCTTGTGACGAGGCACTGCTCGAGAAGCACCGCCACACACGCCTGTTGAGCGGCCGTTCCATCCGGTCATTCTCGTGGCGCGGATGCCAATGCCGAACGCCCCAGGTCCCGGCCGCGGAGCGCGAACCAGAGCGTGCCGGCCAAGCCGCAGGCGAAGGCGGCACCGAAGTTCACGGCCGGACCCAGTTGCCAGAGGAACGCGCCGCCGAACGCGGCCAGGGACACGACGGTATCCCTGGCCAGATAGTACGTGCCGAACGTGGCCGCCTGGCGACCCTCCGGGGCCAGGTCCAGGATCAGCGCCTTGCGCGTCGGCTCGCCGAACTCCTTGAGGCCCCGCAACACAAACGCCACCGCCAGCCACCCGAACGACTGGCAGAAGTACAACACCACCGGAAACAGCGTGAAGAAGCCGAACGTCACCACCACCCACGGCTTCTTCGTCGTACGATCCGCAAGCCACGCCACGGGAATGTAAATCAGCACGGCCGTGGCCATCTCGATGGCCGTGAGCACGCCGAACTGCGTTCCGCTCACCGGGTGCGCCACCGTCTTCATGCACCAGATCACCACAAAGGCGTACGGAATCTGCTCGCAGAACCGGACCAGAATGTCCGCCACCAGCAGTTGACGCAGGGCGGCCGGCATCTGCCGGAGCATCCGGAGCGGATGGGCGGCCGGCTCTCGGGCGCCTGGGGTGGCCGCCGCGCGGTCCTTCGGAATCAACACCTGCTGAAGCACGAGAGCCAGCCCGGCCATGGCCAGCGCCGCGACAAACGCCAGCCGCACGCCGGTGCGAGCGCCCCAGGCGTCGATGCACAGCCCGCCCACGATCGGTCCGGCCGCCATCGGGAACCGCCGGACGAGCGAATGCATCGTGACGCCCATTGTCCGCTTGGTTTTGGGCAGCACCTGCGCCACCAGGGACATGGTTGCGGGCAGCGAAATGGCCGTCCACGAAAGGAACAGCACCGACCCGGCAATCACGGCCTGCCACACCGGAACGAGGATGACTACGACAAACCCGGCCATGGCCATCAGGTTGAAGACGAGCAGCGCCCGCTTGACGCCCAGCCGGTCCGACAGGTAGCCACCGGGAAACGAGTACAACGCCGACAGCAGGTTATCCAGGCCGTTCAGCAGCCCGACGGAGATGGCCGAACCCCCCAGGGCAATCAGGTAGACTGGCAGGAACCGCTCGGCCAGTCGCTCGCCCATGCCGACAAGGACGACCATCCCCAGCAGGCCGACCATACCGGGCTGGAGGCCCAGGAAATCGCGAATTCGGCGTGTGTGGGCCATGGCGGACGATAGTACCGCCTCCGCGTTGACAGGCCATCCCCGCGGCAGTACAAGCGCGGGGTCGCCGGGTGTGCCCGTCCACAGGCGGGCTGAGATCAGAGCCTTTGAACCTGATCAGGGCCGGGCGGCCCCGGTTGTGTCCGGCCGTTTGCCGGGTCGGCCGGTCCGCTTGCAGCGACCTGCGTAGGGAGGCGACCCGAGCGTCGCAATGTGCGGCGCGCCCGTCGAGCCTACCCCTCGCAGTCGGCCCAAACCCCCGATCGTCCACCGGTGGAGAGTCCGCCATGACCCAACTGGAGAGCGCCCGCCAACGCACCATCACACCCGCCATGCAGCGGGTGGCGGAGCGGGAGAACGTTACGTCCACCTTCATCCGCGATCAGGTCGGCCGCGGCCGGGTGGTCATACCCGCCAATGTGAATCACCTGCCCCCCAACGGGCAGTTGGACCCCATCGGGATCGGCCGGCCGATTCGTACGAAGGTCAACGCGAACCTCGGGGCCTCGCCGGTCGCCTCCTCGAAGGAGGGCGAGCTGGAGAAGCTCGAGTGGGCCGTTCGCTACGGGGCGGACGCCGTCATGGACCTGTCCACCGGCGGTGACCTGAACGATATCCGGCAGCACCTCCTCGCGCACGCCACGGTGCCGCTCGGGACCGTCCCCATCTACGAGATGATCGTGAACCGGCCCGTGGAAGCGCTGACGCCGGCCATCATCCTGGAGACGATCGAGCGTCATGCGCGGCAGGGTGTCGACTTCATGACCCTGCATGCCGGGTTGCTCAAAGGACACCTTCCGCTGGTCGCGAAGCGAACGGCGGGCATCGTCTCGCGGGGGGGTTCGCTGCTGGCGAGGTGGATGACGTACCACAACCGGGAGAACCCGATCTACGAGCTGTTCGACGACATCAGCGCGATTCTCCGGCAGTACGATGTGACCTATTCCCTGGGTGACGGCCTGCGCCCCGGATGCCTGGCCGACGCGACCGACGAAGCGCAGATGGCGGAGCTGCGCACGCTGGGCGAGCTGGTGCAGCGGGCCCGCGAGGCCGGCGTGCAGGCGATGGTCGAGGGCCCCGGCCACATTCCGTACCACGAAATCGAGCTTAACATGTTGGTGCAACAGGAGTTATGTGACTGCGCCCCGTTCTACGTCCTGGGGCCGGTGGTTACGGACATCTTTCCCGGCTACGACCACATCACCTCGGCCATCGGCGCGACGGCGGCCGCGTTTCACGGGGCTGCTTTCCTGTGCTACGTGACCCCGCGCGAGCACCTGGGCCTGCCGACCCGCGACGATGTTCGGATGGGGTGTGTGGCCCACAAGATCGCCGCGCACGCGGCGGACCTTGCCCGCGGGCTGCCGGCCCTTCACGAGCACGATGACGCCATGGCCCGGGCCCGGGCCGCCCTCGACTGGCCGCGGCAGTTTGAGCTGGCCTTCGACGGTGACACCGCCCGCGGCCTGCGTGATGGCGCCTTGCCCGAGGAGGCCGACTACTGCGGCATGTGCGGCCGCGACTGGTGCGCCATGCGCATCTCCCGCGACCTCGCACAGGAGCCGGGCACGCCCGCTTCAGCCTTCACCTCGCCGACGACGGAGTAGAACTGAAGTCCGGTCGACCGTGCGACTGCCCACGGCGAGGCCGTGTTCCGTGCGCCGGCGTGAAAGAAGAATCCGCGGAACGCCGGCGAACCGGCGCCCCGCGGATGCGAACGTACCGGGAGGACCGACGCCGCGCCGGCCCTTGCCCTGGCGAAGCCTGACTTTACTCCACAAGCATGATGGTCTCGTTCTGCGGCTCCTGCATCGGTGATTCATGCACCGTTTCGCTCTTCTTGACGGTGCGGATGTCATCGCCGCAGCCGGACACGTTCGTCACGACCATCATGCAGGCCGCCATCATCATCGCTGCCATCCAGCGTTTCATATTCCAATGCTCCTCTCTTTTGGGGCGCCGCCCGACTACTGCCGCCTCACAAGCAGCATCTGGCCATGCACCACCCGCCACACTTCCATGCCCGGAATGCTTACGGTCACCCGGCACACGCCGTCGCCAAATTCGGTCCTGTCCACCATGGAGCCGGCCAGCACGGTGTTGACCTGGGCGCTGATCTCGTCGTACTCGGTTACGAAGTCCCTGACCAGCGTGTCCGACGTGATCCGCATCCCATGCACCTGCTCGACCAGGCGGCGCTTCGCGTCCAGTTCCGCCGCCCGCGCCGCCTTCAGCTTACCGAGGGGGCTGTCAAAGTCCGGGTCCGTTCCTTCGCCCACCGCGGTGATCTTGGTCGTGGTCCAGTCCGGATACGAAACGGCCTGCTCCTTCTCGACCACCCGGATGAACTGCGGCGGCGCCACGCCCATGCCGGTGGCCTCGAAGGTGTCACCCTTGATGTGCTGCTTGACGTTCACGATGTCCGTGCCGGTCACGCGGTCGCCCTGGTAGTGCCGCGTGTGAATCTCCTTGATGGTGGTGATCACCTGCTCCACCGGAATCGAGTAGGTCACCTCCACGATCGGCTCATTGCTGTGGTAGTACTCGGGCCGGGATTGCTTTGCCCCCTTCAGATAGCCGGCGGCCTGCGTGCTGATTACGTCCCATTCCGTCACGAAGTCCCGCACCTGGGTGTCCGACGTGATCCGCAGGCCCTTGATGCGCTCCAGCAGCTTCCGCATGGCGTCCAGCTCGGCCGCCCGCTTGGCCATCAGGCGACCCTGCGGTCCGATTTCCTTCCACAACGGCGGCAGCGGCGGGGTGGGCAGGGTGGCCATGTCCACCGCCTCGAGACCCTGCGCGAGTTCGAGGGACAGCGGCGGAACGTCCGGCCGCGGCGCCCCCATGCCCGTCACCTTGATCACGTCCTTCTTGATCTCCTGCCGGATCTGCTCGAAGTCCGTGCCCTTGATGCGGTCGCCCTGGTAGTGACGCGTATGAAGCTCCTTCAGGTGCGTGATCAGGGTCGCCACCGTGATCTCCGCGTCGATCTCGCACGACAGGTCGTCGTACCAGCGCGGCATTCCAAACCGGGTGCCGCGAATGAACGTGTCCAGTTCCGCCCGAATCACGTCGCTTTCCGTCACGAAGTCACGCACCAGCGTGTCCGACGTGATCCGCAGGCCCTGGATGGTCTCGGCCAGCTTGCGATAGGCGTCGGCCTCCGCCGCCCGCTTGGCCAGCAACTTGTTCTGCGCGTCCGAAACCGCCTGCGCCTGCGCCGTCAGCGGCCAGGCCAGGCCGACGGCGATGCCCAGCAGCAACGCACTCCTCAACATGCGTACCATGCGAAACTCCTCCTGTGTATCTGGTTTGTGTTTACCCGCATCGAGGGCGACGGCAAGTTCCGGGCGAGACCCGCCTCGCCCGTATCTTTGGCCGTCACCCATAAGACACCACAGCCCCGCCGCGGTTAGCTTGCCCTCCGAATACGCGGCAGGTTGGCGTCCAGCCGCTTCTTCGCCGCAATGTACTGGGGCTCATCCGCCAACACGACCGCCTTCTTGTAGTACCCCAAGGCCTCCTCGTACTGCCCCATCGCTTCACACGCCACGCCGGCCGCAAAGAGTGCCTTGTGGTCGTCCGCGTCCTCGGCAATCGCCGCCTTCAGGCTCGACAGCGCCTCGGCGTACTCGTCCGCCCGCATCAGGGCGACGCCCCGGGCACACGCCTCGTTCTTGCTGGACTCCACCTCGACCTCGATCGTCACCTGGCACGGCATGAGCATCGCGATAAACTCCCGGGCCACCCGTTCGATCAGCGTGCCCGCGATCCGATCCGTCGGGGTCAGGCCCGCTTCGCCCTCGCCGCTGCCGAAAAAGAAACTCGGGTCCGTCTCCTCCGTCGAGGTCAGCTTGTCGCCGTGCAGCGCCCACGTTTCACCCGTTTTGATATCCACCAACTGGAAGGTGGCCTGGGCCTCCACGTTCTTCTTCACCTTATCCACCTCACGGGTGTCCATGGCACCACCGCCGCCACCGCCATAGCGCCAGCCGTGCGCGAAGCCGCCCATGCTGGACATGGACGTCTTCTTGCCGTGAGCCACTTCCTCCTTGATGTTCACCTTGCTCGTGATGACGGCCTGAATGCCCATGAGCTGCGGAGGGGCGCCACTGGCGACGGCCTGCGTCAGACCGGCCGCGCTCAGGTCCGCCTCCTGCATCACCTTCCGCGTCTCCTCGCGAGCCGCCACACGCAACCGTACCCCATACTGGTCCTTCGACTGCTCAATCAGCGCCTGCAGCAGATCGGCCGTCATGTCTGACCACTTTGCATCAGTCGCGGGCCCCAGCTCGGCCGGCGCAATGTCCACCGACTCCAACCCGGCCGGCAGTCCCTTCGACGCGTTCAGCGTGTACTGAATGGTCACCACGGCCCGTTCCTTGCTGCCGCAGCCGACCATTGTCGCCATGAGCACGGCCAGCATCGCCATACTCGTCCATGTTCCAAACGTGTTGCGCATGTAACTCATCCTCCTAAAGCGTGACTGAAACGTTCACCTTGGGGTCGGGTACCATGCTGACCGTGACTGCACTCGATGCTCAGAAAGGCTCGGCCCACGCCATCGCCGATGCAATGCCCCGTACCCCCGTACCGAGTCGGCGTAGTGAACCACCGGACACGCCCATCGTCAAGCCCCAGTGGCGATTGTTTGACACTCCGCCGGGGGCGTCTTAGCATTCGGCAACTGCCCTTTTTTGCACCGCCGGCGCTAACTGAGGGGGCCATGATCACCCGACGTATCACCCGGACCGTTCGCGTGGGGAACGTCTGGATCGGCGGCGGCCATCCCGTCGCCATTCAGTCCATGACCAGCACCCATACCCACGATATCCCGGCCACTGCCCGACAAATTCGCGCCCTGGCGGCGGCCGGGGCAGACCTGGTCCGGGTGGCCGTCCCCCAGAAGGAAGACACCGCCGCGTTGAAGAGCCTTCTGGCCGACTCGCCGGTGCCCATCGTCGCGGACGTGCATTTCCACTATCGCCGGGCGCTGGAGGCGATCGAGGCGGGCGTCCACAAGATCCGGCTGAACCCGGGGAACATCCAGGACCGCGGGCAGGTGGACGAGGTGATCGCGGCCTGCAAGGAACGGGGCGTACCCATCCGGGTCGGTGTGAACGAAGGCAGCGTGGTCGAGCGGGCGGACAAGCAGCGGCGATCGGCGCAGAAGGCGGCCCTGGCCGAGGACCCGCACGGCCGGCTGATCCAGTTGATGATCGACACGCTGGAATCGTACCTCGACATCTTCCGCGAGAACGACTTTCACGACGTGGTGCTGGCGGCCAAGAGCATCGACCCCACCATCGTGATCGACGCGTACCGGGCAGCCGCCGAGCGGTTCGACTACCCGCTGCATCTGGGCGTGACGCACGCCGGCCCGCCGGAGACCGGACGCATCCGCTCCATCGCAGCCTTAGGCACACTTCTGGCCGAGGGAATCGGCGACACGGTGCGCATTTCCTACGCCGCCGACCCCGTGTACGAGGTGGAGGACGCGAAGGAGTTGCTCTGCTGCCTGGGCCTGCGCCGCCGCACCGAACCGGAGCTGATCGCCTGCCCGACCTGCGGCCGGATCGAGGTGGATCTGCTGAAGCTGGTGCAGGACGTACGTCGCAAGCTGGCGGATATCCGCACTCCATTGAAGGTGGCCGTCATGGGCTGCGTGGTGAACGGCCCGGGCGAGGCCGAAGGGGCCGACGTGGCCGTTTTCGCGGGCAAGGGCAGGGGTGTGATCTGCGTCCAGGGCGAACCGGTCCGCACCGTCTGTGAGGCCGAAATGCTCGATGCTCTGTATGAGGAGTGTGTACGCCTGGCCGCTCGCGTGGAGGCGGGCGAGGTCCGGCTTGCGCACGCGGCCGTCCGCATCGCTCCGTCGGACCCGGGCGGCACGATTCCTCCTCCCGGCGTCCGGCAGTAGGCGGATCGCCCGCCTGCCTCAGTGCGGCACGCCGTCGGCCAAGCCACGGAACTGCAGGGCGTAGAGCATTTCCAAGTACCGGCGCGTCTCCTGTCGCTCCAGGTTTGTCACGTACTTCCAGAAGCCGTAGATGCGGGCCAGCGTCATCATCCGTTGCCCGTAGAGCTGCCAGGTGTAGCGGGTTTCGATCCGCTTCATGGCTCCGCTGGAGATTCGTTCCCATTCCTTGGGGTCGGCGGCGGCCCGATCCAGGAAGTCCGCGATCTTTTGGGCCGCCTGATCGCCGTGGTTCGGGTCAATGTGGGACCCCGACACGTCGTCCTCGATGATCTCGAGCGGCCCGCCGTACCGGGTGGCGAAGGTGGGCAGCCCGGAGGTCATGGCCTCGATCACGCTCAGGCCGAAGGCCTCGAACAGCGCCGGCTGGACGAAGACGCCCCGGGTGTCCGCCACCCGCCGGTAGAGGGCGCCCACGAGCCGTCGGTTGGACTGAAAGCCCACCCAGCGAATCTGCCCTTCCAGCCGATGTTCGTCGATGAGCCTGTGCAGGGTCAGGATCTGGTCGCGCTCCTCGTTGTCGAGCGAGAGGTTCGGGTCGATGTGTCCGCCGACGATCAACAGATTGGCCCGTTCCCGCAGCCGCGGACACCGGCCGTACCAATCCACCAGGCCGTTGATGTTCTTGATCCGATCCAGCCGGGCCATGGTGAACACGATGGGTTTGCCCGAATCCTCGAAACGGCCCCGCGTAGGGGAGCCGTTGCCGTCGCCAAAGATCACCGCCTCCGCTTCGCTGCGCATCCGCTTGGTCCGCCGCTTCTTCTGCGTATAGGCGAAGTAGATGTCCGGGTCCGCGCCCGGCGAGACCACGTTGAACTTGGGATCATACACGTCGACGCCGTTCACCACCCGATAGAGTCCCGGCATGGTGAAGGACGAGTAGCTCTCGTACTGGCCCACGCTGTCGGGCGTGCCGGCGATCTCCTGGTACGTGCTGGTGACGATGAAGTCCGCCGTGTTCATGGCGATCAGATCGGCCGTGAACTGGCACGAGAAGTGATAGCGGTCGTCGTTCTCCCGCCAGTACAGGTCGGAGTAGAGGTACTTCGTTTTCTCCAGGGCGTGCGCGATATTGCACTGGGTGACCTGCATCCGACGCGACATGAGCGAGGCCACCAGGTTGCCGTCGGAGTAGTTGCCGATGAGCAGCGCGGGCCGGCCGCCCAGTTCCGCCAGGACTTCCTTCTCGGCTTCGATGGCAAATTGCTCCAGGTAGGGCCAGATCTCGAAGCGGCTGATCCAGTGAGGCACGATTTCCCCGACGCGGTCCCGAAACGGCACGCGGAGGATCCGGGCGTGGGTGGTGCCGGTGATGTGCTCGAGCCGCTGGTTGCACGTGGTGTTGCCGGCCTCGGGAATCAGCCGGGTCACCACCAGGATGCGCGGCTCGACCTCGATGCCCTGCTCTTCCATCCGATGGTGCATCTCCTTCTCCAGGGCCCGGACCTGGTCGAGGATGTACACCACCTGCCCACCCGTGTCCGGCTTGCCCAGCACGTTGGCCTGGCCGAAGTATCCGTGCGGCGAGAGGACCACGATGCTGAAGATCATCGGGATTCGAGAAACGAACTCCTCGAACACCTGCGGCGACGGCGCCTCCAGAATGTCCGAGAGCAGCCGCAGCATGTTGCGCATGCGGGCGACCGTCTTGCCCCAGCCCGGCTCGAAACCCAGCCCGGCCATGCGCTCGCTGACGTCGTCCCAGCCGGCGTCCTGGGGCTGGGCCGCCAGGAACTCCTCCGCCTTGCGCACGGCCCGCCGCAACTCCGTCACGTCCCGCACCCGCCGGTTCAGCATGAGCTGCATGCCCCGCACGTGATGCACGCGCAGGAACTCCAGCAGCGTCTGGTCGCCCGAGTCCAGGTTCTGGAACATTTCGCTGGAGAGCCGGCGATTGAGAAACTGCATTCCCTGCCCCACGGAGCGTGACTCGCGCAGCCGGGGAAACCCGCGGTTGAACGGCGTCAGATCAATCTCCAGCGGCCAGTCGTCCGACGCCCCGCCGCGGACCCGCCGCTCCTTGAACGCGAGAAACTCCGATACGGGAATCTCCTCCACGTCCGCAGACTCCGCGTGAAACCGCAGGTACTGCCAGCGGCCGATCGCCGGCCGAACCGCCAGCACCACCCAGGGCGGGTCCAGCACGGCCTCCTGCGCCGCGCCGATGGTGCGACCGAGCGGTGAATCGGCCAAATCTCCGTCGCCGTTGGCAGCGCAGTACGCCCGCAGCCCGTCCGTCAGGTCGGATCGAAGCAGGAACGGGCGGCCCAGCGAGTTGAAATGCTGGAACAGCGAATACGCCTGCTCCCGGTGCGACGCAAGGAACTCGGCCAGATGGTCACTCATTCTCGCACTCAACCGGCTCGGGGATTCGGATGTCCCCGAAGAAGTTGTAGTGGTCGATTCCTTCCACGATGCCCCAGGCATAGTGCCCTCCCGCAAAGTAAATGCGCGGCTCGCCGCGCAGGGGGTCCAGCTCCTCGTCGTGATTGCCCACCACCACGGCCAGCGCGTTTCCGGTCAGCATCTCCTCGTCATTCCCGGAGTCGCCCGCCACCAGGCAGTGCTCCAGCGGAAAGCCCCATTTGTAGGCGAAGTACCGCAGGGCCATGCCCTTGGACGCCCGGATGGGAAGCAGATCCAGGTAGGCCCCGTGGGAATAGATCACGCGGGCGTGCAGGTTGGATCGACGGAGTTTTCGCACGATGTCGCGCACCTTCGGCGGGTTGTTCCGACTCGTGAAGTAGCTGATCTTGTACGGCCCCTGCCCTTCCGGCGGCTGGAGCCTCAGCCCGGCCATCCCCTTCATCGCCTTCCGAAGCCCGTCCGGGTTCCAGCGATAGCTGAGGTGCTCCGTCCAGCCCGTGTCCTCCACCAGGCGCGATCCGTAGTGAATGGCGCTGCCGACGCCGGTGATCAGCAGTTGCGGCGTCGGAATCTTCCATTCCTTCAGCACGTCCTGCGTCAGTTCGAGGCTGCGGCCGGTGGCAATCCCGAACGCCACGCGGTCGCCCGCTTCCCGCACCCGTTGCAGCAGCGCCTGCAATCCTCTGCGGTCGCCGATCAGCGTGTTGTCGATGTCGGACACCACGATGCGGTCGGCGGTGATCAGCCGGCTTTTCTTGCTGTAGAAGGCCCGCCGTCGCTCGACCTGCGCCACGGTGGGCCGGGCCGCTTTCATGTACCGATTCACGTGCGCCGACCACGAAAACGTGTTGTGGGCGCCCTTGATCCCCGCCCGGGACCACCGCTTCCATTGGTCCGGGTCCGTAACGGCCTTCAACAGCGCCTCGCCCATGGCGGAGGCGTCCAGCGGGTCAATCAACACGCCGTTCTGGCACGCCTGCAGGATGTCCCGCGGGCCGCCGTCCTCCGTCGCCACAATCGGCAGTCCGCTGGCGGCGGCCTCGATCAATGTCAGCCCGAACGGTTCCGTCAAGGCCGGATTGATGAAGACGCCGCGCGTGCTCGCGGCCAGCCGGTACAGGTCGGGTACGTCGTCCGCCTGGTGGTACTTCGGATACGCGATCCGGCCATAGAGGTTGTGGAGATCGACGAGGTAGAGGATTTCCTGCAGCACCTCGCGCGTGCCCTTGTCCATCTCCCGCAGGTCGTCTCGAGTGCCGGCCACCACCACCAGGTTGGCCGCTTCCTGCAGGCGCGGGTTCTCCCCATACGCCCGGACCAGTGTCGGAATGTTCTTGCGCGGATCGGGACGGGACAGGGCCAGAATCATCGGCTTGTCCGGATTCATCAGGAACGGCACGATTTGTTTGAGTATCGGCACCTCCCGAGCGTCACGCCGGGAAGGCGGACGAAACCGGCTCAGATCCACGCCCGGTGGAATGACCACCATCCGGTTCGGCTGGTAGTTGTCGTACAGGGCGTACTGATCATCCACCTCCTGCCGGGTGCTGGCCACGACGAACCCCGCGTGATCCAGGGCGGTCTCTTCCGCCTCGATGCGCCGTGCGATCCTGTAGCGTTTTTCAATCGTCTCGGCCTTCATGCCTCCGTCGAGAAGACGTTGCCGTTTGACCCGGCCCAGCGAGTGGCCCGTAAACGCCATCGGCAGGTGCAGCAGCGCCCCCAGCCGCGAGCAGACGAATCCGGCATCCGCGTAGTGCGCGTGCAGCAGGTCCGGAACACGATCCTGCGATCGGAAGTACTGGACGATGTTGTCCACGAAGCCGTCCAGGTGGGGCCAGAGGGACTCCTTCGGTATGTAGTGAGCCGGCCCGCACTCGATCCGGACGATCTGGGCGCCGGAGGCCAGGTCCTCGAAGGGCTCCGCATACCCGGCGTCCACCCGTGGGTCTTCGATCAGCCGGGTAATCAGGTCCACCTGGGCCACGTCCGGATGCTCAACCAGGGCCTGGGCGAGTTCCACCACGTACTTCGTCTGGCCCCCGGTGTCGGCATCCCGACCCAGTTCCAGATTGGTCCCGCGAATCAGCCCGTGCGGGCTGATCAGCACGATGTATCGCCCTTCGTCGCTGGGCATGTCGGTCCTCCCGGCGTCCAGCTTGCCTGTGTGAACATCCACCAGATACGAAACCGCGCGAGACCGGCCCCCGCTTGCCAGGCGAAGCCGCTGCCGCGCTTAACGTTCCGCCAGTACTCACCTTAACCGAGATGCCGATCACCCGCAAGAAACGAGAGAAGGCGGCCGAGACGACCAGAATTCACATGCTTGAATGGGAGGGGCGAAGTGATCCTGCCCCAGGTGGCACCGGACGATGGCAAGCGGTCACTCCGCTGATCCTGGCTTGAACCGGGCGACCAGTTCCGCCAGCTCGTCCGCGATGGCCGGCATCGCACCCGGACGGGTGACCATCAACGTCCCGACCTCGTTGGCAAACACGGTCGCCGCGCTCAGCGGCCACTGGCGGAGGATGCCGGAGATGAATGCCGCCGTGAACGCGTCGCCGGCCCCCACGGCGTCCACCACCTCGACATCCCGGCCCGGCGTGTCCACCACCTCGTCCGGCCCGACCACCAGGCATCCGTGTTCGGACCGCGTGATGCAGACGATCTGGACCCCGAAACCCCGCTGAAGGGCCGCCGCGAATCCGTGCGGCTCTGACGTGCCGATCTGAAGCAGACTGGCCAGAACGCCGACCTCATCGCAGTTGAGCTTGACCACCGCTGCGGCATGAAGCGACTGCTCGATCCACTCGCGCCGATACCAGAGCTGGCGCAGGTTCACATCGTACACGACCAGAGCGGTGCGAGCCGCCGCCAGGCAACGGTGGATGGTCTGGCGGCTGATCTCGCTGCGCTGGGCCAGGGTCCCGAAACAGACCGCCGAGGCCCCGGCAAAAACCTGCTCCAACTCCTCGTCAAATGCGATGGAATCCCAGGCCACGTCCTCGTGGATCACGAACGTGGGTCGGTCCGGATTGGCGGTGTTGACGGTGACTCTGCCGGTCGGCCGATCGGGGTCCGTCTGGATGTGCTGCGTATCGAGACCTCGTTCATCCAGGTATTTACGGAGTTCCCGCCCCAACACGTCGTCCCCCACCCGCGACACCACGATGCCGTGATGGCCGAGTTGAGCGGCCTGATAGGCCACGTTGGCCGGTGCCCCGCCCGGACGCCGGGAATCCGGGAAGCAATCCCACAGGACCTCCCCCAGCCCGATCACCACCTGCGCCGCAGTATCCATTCTCGCAACCTCCAAACAGACCTCAGGATACGGATCGGATCGGACCACGCAAGGAAGGCTGAGCCTCGGCGGGCGTGGCAGTACTGAAAACAGGCCCGAGGTCGCTGGAATGGCCGAGTTCGCTTTTCGGGGCAACGGGGCTGCAGGGTTCGCCCGGCGCAGCGTCAAACGCTCCAAAAACGGAGAAGCCCACCGGCCGGCGCTGTACGCCACCCGGTGGGCTTCGCCTTTCCTACGGCAGGCCGCTCGCTAGAGCTGCGTGCCGCCGATGCCAAAGATCGCAAGAATGGCAGCCAGGAAGGTGAAGATACACATCGGATTACTCTCCTACCACGAAGCTATGCGCGAACCCGATACGCCGCACATGCGGACGACCGGCCACGACTATGTCGCCTTCGCGCTGATACACAGAATCATCGGCCCGAACACCCGGCGGGTTGCCCTACACAGTACGCTGTACCCGCCAGCGCGACACCTGCACGCCGGTGCCGCCGTCTCCTGCCGCAAGGCACAATCGCCTGCTTCCGCGGAACGGATGGGGCTGGGGTCCCCACCGCAGGAGAACGCGGTGTTCTACAGGATATCGTCCAACTGGCCAAGGACGCTTTAGCATGCTCGCGCTGGGTAGGCAACGACCGCACCCTCACTGACGCAAAATGGAGTCAATGCCAGGAGGTCGGCGTCTTGTCGCACAATCGCTACACGGCCACGGAGGTGTGGAGGCTTTATCCGGACGATTCCGCGTTTTTTTCGCGTTGGGTGACGAACGGGGAGACTGTATCTGCCCACCCGGGTCCGCGGACACGTTTGGGAATGGGCGCGGCCCACGCCGCACGCACACAGCCGGCTCAGCAGGCGGATCGAACCGCGGTTGGCGCCGCCCCGGGCGCAGTGCTCTCATGCGTCGTTCGCGGGAGAGCCCCTCTTGTTCGTCTTCAGGGGCTCTGATGCACCAGGCCGTTGCGGGCCCGGAAGTGTGCAATCAGCCCGTCGTCCAGGCTGCGGGTCATCCAGTACGACCGCGGCAGCGGAAACCGACTCTCGTCCACCACGTCCGAGGCCACCTGACGCGGGAACTTCACCGCCAGCGGCCTGGGCCCCACGCTCCAGACGGCATAGGTCACCGGGCTGGCCGGCTCGTCCGCGAAGTTGTGGTAGAACCGTCCGGCCTCGTCGGCGCACACAGGAAAATCGTCCGGCACCCAGACTTTCGAGCGCGGCTTCCAGGGCTGGTCGGGCCGGTCGAAGAGCGTGCCGTTCTGGTAGATCGCCCCCGGCGCGACGTATCGATACGTCCGCCGCGAGTCGAAGCGGTCGCGCAGGTCCGCCTGCGGAATGGCGCTGGCGCCCGGAGGCAGAAACCGCTCTGTCGCCAGCTCGATCGGCAACTGGTAGTTCACGTCCGTGCCGCAAGCCACGCGCGTGGGCGGCACGCGATCCTGCCACGTCAGCGCATACGCATCCAGGGCCAGCGTGATCTGCCGCAGGTCCGAATGCACGGCCACCATCCGCGACCGCATGCGCGCCGCCTGCAGTCCCGGCATCAGTATCGCCAGCAACAGCGCGAGGATGCTGGACACCACCAGCAACTCGACCAGCGTGAACGCCTGCCTGGACCGATGCTTCACGGGCACGCCACCGGGCTGTCCGGTCCTCCGAGACACGTCAACACTTCCACCAGGTCGTCTTCATCCACGTCTCCGTCGAAATCCAGGTCGAAATCGTCACACCAGGCGTCGGCAGGCGGGGCCCCGGCGCCCGCATAGCACGATTGCAGCCATGCGAGGTCCCGCAAGTCCACGTCCCCGTCCCCGTCGGTGTCACCCGGTTGTATCGGCACGATGAACTCCTGGCCGTTGAACCCCATAACCCAAAGCCGGTAACCCGCCCGCCAGCCATCCGAACCGTCCGTGTCCTCCTGATCGAAGATGCCCACGATGGAGAACGGCCCGGCCAGTGCCGGATGCGCCACGAAGCCGCGCGAGCGGCCCAGCAGCACTGGCAGGGTGCGACCCGCACCGTCCGTCAGCGTCAGGGAAGCGCCAGGGCCCCAGCCGGCCGGGTTGACGAAGCTCACGCCGGAGATCTCGACCAGCGAAGCCTGGTACCGCTCGGCCCCCGTCTGACGAGTCGAATCAAACAGGAACTCATCCGCCGCGTCCTTCACGTCCGAAAGGGTGATGGCGGTCGGAGCGGGCAGTCCCACGGCGGGTCCCAGCAGAACCGCGTCAAAATCCTGCTCAGGGGCCTTGATGTGCTGCTCGTTGATGTTGGTCTTGCCGCGGAAGAAGAGACCCGGCGCGCGGGCCCGGACCTCTACGCGGTCGCCGGGTCGCATTCGCCGTCCCGTCGCGTCGTCGATCGTGATCCGGTCCAACTCAGCCACCCACTCTGCATCGTTGTAGCTGCCGGCGGGGTGGTTGCCGCTCATCCGGCCAATGTACTGCCCCATCCAGAGCGCCGTGCCGCCGAAGTCGCCGGTGGCATCGGCCTGGAGAAAGACCTGCCACGTACCACCCATGTAGACGGGGGTGCCGGCCGTCGGGTCGAGCATGTCCTGCGGCCGGTTCAGGAGAACGCCCTGCACACGGATGGGGTCGGTCATGGGGAACGTGCCCGTCCCGTTCGCATCCACGGCCTGGAGGTCCGAATGTGGCGTCACCGGAAGAGTCGGCCAGTCCGGATCCTCTGCAAGTGCTGTATTCACAAGGAGTAACAACACAGGCCCTGCCTGACTCCACCGTCGCATTTTCCAAAACCTCCTTTTGGGTTGCCGGGCGCACGCCCGGAGGGAATCGTCGTGTTACGATTTTTTATATCGTAACACTGGCAGGGTATGGGCTGACCCCGCGTCTGTCAAGCGAAATCATGTCGGAATGGGGGCGGTAGCGTTGTTCCCAGGCAGCGAGTTCTGCGTGCGTTGGGACGCACGCGTGATGGGTCTTTCACGCGGCGAGGTGGGGGATTTCCAGCGATGCGTGCGCGGCGCCTGTTTTGTGTCGGGGATTTCAGACCCCTGCCGACGTCACGTGGGTAGGGGTTGCGGTGCTTGCCCGGTTCGCCCGCCGGACGCCCGCCGACACTGGTCGACGTGGCACGCCGCCGGGCCTTGCGGGAGCCGATCGGCATCGAAGTCGCAGAAGGCGGTCTCCGGGAAGTGGAAGTGTCGCGTTTCCTCAAGACGCTCCGCGAAGAGGCGCAGATCACGCTTCTGCGCAGTGTGATTCACGCCTGATCCGGCGCCCGGGCGTCGAGGCGACGAACCTCGGCCGGGGCGCCGCGTCGGGCCTCGGCAAGATTGGGCGGTACGCCCTACTGTTCGCTGCACGCCTCGTCCGCGAGCGTGGCGGTGCTGCGGGCCAGGGTTTGGGCTGCGTCCGTCATGTTCTCGTACGACAGAATCTGAGCGAGGTACCCATGCTTGAGGTAGTCCAGCGAGTTCTCGTCCGTGATGACGGGGTCGTCCCCCCGGCATTCGCGACCGCGATTGCGGTCCGCGGTGATACTGGCAATGAGTGCGTCCAGGGTGGGATCCTCGCCCAGATCATAGGTGCAGATCTCCTCGGAACCATCCTCGATGAGCCGGCGAGACGCTGTCACGTATGCCGGGAAACCGGCCGCGTCGCCGGCGTACGAGGCCTTCAATCCGTCGAGGTTCTGCTGGTCGGTGAAGGTGATGTCGTCATCACCGACACAGACCAGGGCCGCGTTGTAGGCCGCGGTCAGGGCCGTAATGTCCGCCTCCATCTCCGGATGGCTGCCGTCCAGTTGGTACGCCGTCAGGTCCGGACGGGTGTTGCCGCCACCCCCGCCGCCACCACCACTGGTCGAATTACAGCCGGAACCCATGACCAGAACGTAAGTCAGGCTCAAACCGCAAAGCAAACGCGAAAGCATGCACAATCTCCTTTGAACAGTCTCCTCAGGGAAACCGAGCGGGCGCGCGGCCGCTGACCGGCTGGAAAGCCGGTCCCACAACAAGGGCCGGTCCCACAGTAATCGCCGGTCCCACCGCAGAGACCGGCTGGAAAGCCGGTCCCAC
>CAZPHH010000008.1:17464-79908 GCA_964586145.1 uncultured Phycisphaeraceae bacterium
GCCGGTCCCACCGCAGAGACCGGCTGGAAAGCCGGTCCCACAGTAGTGACCGATCCCACAGTAGTGACCGGTCCCGCAGCAATGGCCGGTCCCGCAGGATCGCATTCTACGCGGCCGGCAAGTGGCGGGAAACCGTCGCGACAGAAAAAGACGCGGCCGCTGCGTCGCCGGGTGCTGTGCCGGCTCCGGGTCAACGGACGTTAAAGTACTTGGCTTCCGGGTGGTGACAGATCAGGGCGGTGGTGCTCTGTTCCGGGTCCATCTGGAACTCCTCGGAGAGGGTCAGGCCGATCTGTTCCGGATGGAGCAGCGGCCAGATCTTTACCTGGTCCTCCAGGCGGGGGCAGGCGGGGTAACCGAAGCTGTAGCGGCTGCCCTGGTAGCCCTGCTGGAAAAGCCGTTCAATCTCGCGGGCGTCGTGCCCGGCAATGCCCAGTTCCATGCGGATCTGCTTGTGGAGGTACTCCGCGAACGCTTCGGCCGTCTCCACGCCCAGCCCGTGCAGGTGCAGATAGTCACGATACCGGTTCGCCTTCAGCCACTCGTGCGCCACCTCGGTCACCCGCCGACCGGCCGTCACAATGTGGAAGGCCACCACGTCCATTTCGCCGCTGTCCACCGGGCGGAAGAAGTCACTCAGGCACCAGTACGGCTTCTTCCGCTGCCGGGGGAACTCGAACTCGGCCAGGCACTGGGCGTGGTCGTTCGGGTCATAGACCAGCAGGAGGTCCCCGTCGGACTGGCACGGCCAATAGCCGTAGACGGCCTGGCACCGGATGATGCCTTCCTGCTCACATTGGGACAGCAGGTCGTGAAAGATCGGTTCGACCTCCTGCGTCACGAACCGGTCGTACTCCTCCTTCGGCCGGCCGGCCCGCTTGTACTGCCACTGGACCTGGAAGAGCATCTTTCGGTTGAGGTACGGCACCACCGCCCGCACCTCAACCCGCTCCACCACCCGTCGGCCCCAGAACGGCGGCGTGGGGATGGGCACGTCGCGGGCAATCCCGGAGCGGGCGGGCATGGGCCCCTCCGCCTCCGGCGTGACGCGGGCCGGCGGGCGGCCGGGCCTGGCGGCGGGGGCGATCTCTTCGGCCACGATCCTGTTCATGAGTTCCAGGCCGTCGAAGGCGTCCTTGGCGTAGAAGAGCGGTCCTTCGTAGCGAGGGCGCAGGTCCTCCTCCACGTACTTCCGGGTGAGGGCGGCGCCGCCGAGGATGACGGGCACGCGAACGCCCCGCTCGCGCAGCACGTCGAGGTTCTCCCCCATGACGACCGCCGACTTGACCAGCAGTCCGCTCATGCCGATGGCGTCGGCGTGGTGTGTTTCGAACGCCTCCAGCATGCTGTTCACCGGCTGTTTGACGCCCAGGTTGTACACCACGTACCCGTTGTTGGTCAGGATGATGTCGACCAGGTTCTTGCCGATGTCATGCACGTCGCCCCGCACGGTGGCCAGCACGATGGAACCGCGTTCCGACTCCGCAGCGCGGTCCATGTAGGGCTCCAGGAACGCCACGGCGGCCTTCATGGTCTCGGCGGACTGCAGGACGAACGGCAGTTGCATCTGCCCGGCGCCGAACAGGTCTCCCACGGTCTTCATGCCGTCGAGCAGAATGTCGTTGATGATGTCCAGGGCCGGCGTGGTGCCCATGCACTCGAGCAGGTCGTCCTCCAGGCCGACGCGGTTCCCGTGGATGATGCGGTGCTTGAGTCGCTCCTCGACGCTCTTGGGCGCCTCGGTCTTCTCGGGCCGGGTGGCCGACTCATCCGGGAAGAGGTTCACGTACTCCATCAGCGGGTCGTACCCGTCGCCGCGGCGATCGTGAATCAGGTCTTCCGCGAGCTGCCGCTGCCGCTCGTCGATCTTAAAGAGCGGCATGATCCCGCCGGCGTGCAGAATGGCCGCATCCAGCCCGGCCTCGTACGCATGGTGCAAAAATACGCTGTTGAGTACCCGTCGGGCGGCGGGCTTGAGTCCGAAGCTCACGTTCGATACGCCCAGCAGCGTGTGCACGCCGGGCAGATCGGCTTTGATCCGCCACAGCGCCTCGAGTGTTTCCAGTCCCAGGCGACGGTCGTCCGCATTTCCCGTGCAGATGGTGAAGGTCAACGGGTCGAAGATCAGGTCCGATGGGCGAATGCCGTGGCGCTGCGTGGCCAGCGTGCAGATGCGGCGGGCGACGTCCAGCTTGCGCTGGGCGGTCTTGGCCATGCCTTCTTCGTCGATGGTCAGGGCGACCAGCGCCGCGCCGTACCGGCGAGCCAGGCGACAGACCCGGTCGAACTTCTCCTCGCCGTCCTCGAGATTCACGGAGTTGATGACGCATTTGCCGCCGGCCAGCTTCAGGGCGGTCTCCAGGACGGGCGGCTCGGTGCTGTCGATCATGAGGGGGGCCGGCACGTCCGTGCGAAAGCGCCCGATGACCTTTTCCATGTCCGCCGTCTCGTCTCGCCCGACGTAGGCCGTGCAGACGTCCAGCAAGTGGCTGCCGTGCCGGAGCTGCTCGCGCCCCATCTGCACCATGCCGTCCACGTCGCCGGCGGCCAGCAGCTCACGGAACTTCTTCGAGCCGTTGGCGTTCGTTCGCTCGCCCACGGACAACACGGAGTTCTCCTGACGGATGGACACTGCCTGGTAGAGACTCGTGACCGACGGCTCTGCTTTGGGCGAGCGTTCCTTGGGGGCCCGGCGCCCGATGGACTGAACCACTTTCGCCATATGCGCCGGCGTGGTGCCGCAGCAGCCGCCGACAAGGTTCACGCCGTCGTCCCGCACGAACTCCTCCAGCCAGCGGGCCAGCTCGTCCGGCGTGAGGGCGTAATGCGTCCGGCCGTCGACCACCTGGGGCAAACCGGCGTTCGGGAGCACGGCCACGAACCGATCGGTCATGCCCGCCACGACCCGGACGTGTTCGGTCATTTCCTGGGGGCCCGTGGCGCAGTTGATGCCGATGACCTTCACCGCGTCGTACGCTTCGAGCGCCGTCACCGCGGCCGCGGGCTCGGTGCCCACCAGCAGCGTCCCGGTGGTCTCCACGGTGAAGGAGCAGATGATGGGCACTTCGCGGCCGTACTCTATCATCACGTCCTGGGCCGCCACGACGGCGCACTTGGCCTGCAGGAGGTCCTGGCAGGTCTCAACCATCAGGGCGTCCACCCCGCCGTCCAGAAGGCCCCGCACCTGCTCCGCCAGGCCCTCGTGGAGACGATCCCAGTCAATCTGCCCCAGCGTGATGAGCTTCGTGCCCGGGCCGATGGAGCCGATCACAAAGCGCGGGTGGTCCGGTGTGCTGAACACGTCACAAGCCTGACGGGCAATCTCCGCCGCCAGCCGGTTCAGCTCGCGGGCTTGTTCCGAGAGCCCGAACTCACGCAGGGTCACCCCGCTGCCGCCGAATGTGTTTGTCTCGACGGCGTCGCATCCGACGGCCAGGAAAGACTCGTGAATCCGGCGAATCGCATCCGGCCGGGTCCGGACCAGAATTTCGCTGCAATTCTCCAGCCCCTGGTAGTCGGCCAGCGGCAACTCCAGAGCGTGGATGCTGGTGCCCATGGCACCGTCGAAGATCAACACCCGTTCGGCCAGCGCGTCCAGAAAGCGTGATTGCATACCTTTGCTCATCGGTCCTTGTTGGCAAGCCCGGCCGAGCATAGTATTCCGCCTGCCCAACTGCGGCAAGGCAGCCGGCGGGGCCCCGCACGTGCATCGGCCGTTTATGCGGCAAAGCGCTACGTTTCCAGGCGCAGGACGCGGCCCATGAATGACGCACCCACACGGAGACAGAAATGGCTCTTGCGAATCGGCTCCATCGGTCCGCTGGGCCACGCCCCGGCCTCGGGCACGGTGGCTGTGGCCGTGGCGGGAATCCCGCTCTACCTACTCATGCAGAGGTTCCTGCCGGTGTGGGCATACGTGGCGGTAACGACCGTGTTCGCGCTGGTTGCGGTCTGGGTACATGGCGCAGGCGACCGCATTCTGGGTGAGAAGGACTCCCGCAAACTGGTGCTCGACGAGCTGGCGGGCTTCTTCGTGGCGATGATCGGTGTGCCGCCGACCTGGCCGTTGGTGCTGGGCGGGTTCCTCCTGGAGCGAGCGCTGGATATCGTCAAGGTCCCGCCGGCCAACTGGATCGAGCGGCGCTGGCCGGGAGGCTGGGGTGTCGTGGGAGACGACCTGGTGGCCGGCCTGTATGCGCTCATCTTCCTCCAGGCCGCGATCCGCTGGGTTCCCGCCTGGGGCGGTCTGTGACCGCCGGCCGGGGCACGATGAAGGCGGACTATCGTTCCAGGAACTCCGCCCGAAGCCGGCAGCGCTCGTGCAGCGGGTCGGTCTCCGGAATGCCCGACGCCAGGGTGCGGTAGAGGATTGCCGCGTCCCGTCGGCGGCCGCGCAGCGCCAGGACTTCGGCGCGGGCAATCAACACCGGCACCTGATTGGGACTGCGCTGCATCGCCTCGGCCGTAAGCCGGTCGGCCTCGTCCAGTCCCTCCGGGGTCTGGTACTCCAGAAGCAGCATGGCCAGTTCCACGGCCGCCACTGGGTCTTCCGGATCAAGTGCCCGCAACTCCCGATAGCAGGCAACCGCTTCATCGCGTCGGGCCGCCATCGCGTAGGCCGCCGCCAGGCGATGCAGAAAGCGCGGCTGGTCCTGGAACCGTGGCCGAGAGGCCTCCAGCCGCGCAATCTCCTCCGCCGGACGGCCGGCCTGGGCCAGCGCGTCCGCCAGGGCGAACAGGGCGTCCGGATCATCCGGGTTCTGACGATACTGCGCCTCCCGATCCTCGATTTGCGCTGCCCAGGAATCTTCAAGGGCCGATCGTACGCGGGCCAGCAGGGCCTGCGTGGGAGTGTGCCCCGGAATCTGCGTGTCGGCGATTACCAGGTGATGCAGCGCGCGGGGCAGATTGCCCACCCGCACCAATGCCTCGCCCAGGACGCGATGCGCTTCGATGAAACCCGGATCAATCAGGATGACCTTCCAGATCAGCGCGATTCCCTCATCGACCCGGCCCTTCTCGATCAGCCACGCTCCGTAACTCAGCATCGCATTGACGCTTCGGGGGCAATCGCGGTACGTCGCCTGGACGAGCGTCTCGTCATTGCGCCATTCGGCATTCCGCAGAAGGCAGCGTCCCCCGCCCAGCAGGACGATCACGCCGCACAGCACGCCGGCGACGGATCGGACCCAGGTCGGACGTTCGTCCCCCTGGCCGTGCAGGCGGAGCGCGGGCACGCAGACAACCCAGACACACAGCATGACCCCCCAGACCGATGGCAGATACCACGCCCGTTCCGCGAGGAACGTCTTGATCAGGATCAGCGCGTTGGAGACCGGCAGATAGCTGATCAGCAGGGCCGCGGCCCAGAAGGCGGGTTCGCGGGACTGTCGGCGCCACGCCCAGACCACCGCCCAGAGGATGCCCAGCGTCACCAGAATCCCGAGGGCTGCGTGCGGTTGAAGCAGAGAATCGGCCAACTGCACTTCGTTGATCGTCGCATCGATGGTCAGCCGCCGTGGCCAGAACGTACGAGCCCAATACATGCCCCAGAGCTGCAACGTGCCGCACACGTGCTCCCAGGGCGTCGCATCCACCATCACGTTCGCCGTCTTGCTGACCGTCAAAGGCTGGTGAAGCTGGCCGCCGAGCGCCAAGAAGCGTAAGGGAAGGTACGCGGCCAGCGCCAGGGCGGCCGCCAACAGAACGCCGAAACGCGGAACGCGACGGCCGGTGCCTCTCGCCTGCTCTCGCGGCCAATACAAGTCAAACAACGGAACCAGCACGACCGCCGCCGCACCGGTCTCCTTGGACCCCAGGGCCAGGAAGACGGCCACGCCGCCGGCAACCCACTTCGCCGCACGACCGGCCGGCCCGCCGATAAGCCGCGGCTCGAAGGCGTACAGAGCCAGCAGGACGAACAACGTGGCCAGCAGTTCCGCCCGCCCGACCACGTTCGCCACCGCCTCCGTGTGAATGGGCAGCACCGCAAACACCAGACCCGCGACCACCGCGCAGATCGGCAGCCGCGTCATCCGCCAGGCCAGCCGCACCACCAGGGCGGTCACCAGCGCGTGAAGCAGCACGTTCACCAGGTGAAAGCCCAACGGCTGCGGCCCCAGCAGCACGCGGTTGATTCGATAGGACAGAATCGTGACGGGCCGATACAGAAGGTCCGGGTGGGTGTATTCGGTGCCCCAATGCTGCCAGTAGTGCGTGCGCCAGATCTGCATCCACTGCCCCGGTTCCGTCACGACCGGGTTTCTCACGATGATCGGCCCGTCGTCTCCGGCGAAGTCGTTCCCCAGCACGTTGGCATAGCAGGCGATGGCCACGATGGCGCAAAGAAGAGGCGCCGCAATACGACCGCGCCGGTCGAAGGGGAAGGATGGGTCCGCAGCAACAGTCATCCGCGACGGATTATACTCGACGACCGGGCGCCTGGGGATTCCGCCGCCGACCGTGCCGCCGGGGTTGGATTGACACCCTCCGGCCAGGGGCTATGCTCCCGAGCGACCGGAGAAGCGAGTTCGCCATGATTGACCTGCCTCGACCCATTCTGATCGGCATGGTGCATCTGCCGGCCCTGCCGGGCAGCCCGCAGAACCGGCTGCCCCTGGACGTGATCATTCAGCGGGCGGTGGCCGACGCCCGGGTGCTGGCCGGTGCGGGGTTCGGGGCGGTCATCGTGGAAAACTTCGGCGACGCTCCGTTCGCCGCGGACCGGGTGGATCCCATCACGATTTCGTCGATGGCCGTCGTGGCTCGGGAGGTGCTCCAATCGGCCGGCGTGCCCGTCGGCCTGAACGTACTCCGAAACGACGCCGCGGCAGCGCTGGCCATTGCCGCCGCGATCGGGGCGGCATTCATCCGGGTGAACGTGCATGTGGGCGTGGCGGCCACGGATCAGGGCATCATCGAGGGCAAGGCCGCCGACACGCTTCGGCTGCGCCAGCGCCTGGGGCACGACATCGGCATTCTGGCTGACATACACGTCAAGCATGCCACGCCGCTGAGCCAGCCGGACATCGGCCTGGCCGCCGAGGAAGCGGCCTACCGCGGCCAGGCGGACATGCTCATCGTGTCCGGGCCCACCACCGGACGCGGCGTCGACCTGAACGACCTGAGCCGCGTGCGGGCGGTAGTGCCCGACCGACCCCTTCTCGTCGGCAGCGGCGCCACAATAGAGACTGTCACCGACCTGCTGCAACGCGCGGATGGTGTAATCGTGGGGTCCAGCCTGAAACCCGGCCGGCGGTGCGACGAGCCGGTGGACGCGGATCGGGCGATCGCTTTCGTGCAAGCCGTGCGGGCGGGGCGCTCGCAACCGTGACCCGGCCATCATCCTGCGGAGGACGCCACCATGCCATCGCTGTACGCAACCACCGTCGCCAGCCCGATCGGGACGCTGCACGTAGCGGCCACCGATGTCGGCCTGTGCCTGATCGCGTTTGACGACGGCGGCGTGAAGGCCGACGTCGAATCACTCGCCCGACGCTACGACGTGACACGGCGGGACGGGACGAACGTGCATCTGGACCGTGCAACGAAGGAGCTGGCGGCGTATTTCTCGGGCACGCTGCGTGACTTCTCCGTTTCTCTCGACGTGCGCGGCACCGACTTCCAACAAGCCGTCTGGCACGGGCTCAAGGGAATTCGCTACGGACAGACAATCTCATACGGCGAGCTGGCCCGGCGGATCGGACGTCCCGGCGCGTCTCGCGCGGTGGGCGCGGCCAACGGGGCCAACCGCATGGCCGTCGTCCTGCCGTGCCATCGCGTGGTCAACGCGGTCGGAGCGCTGCACGGCTACGGCGGCGGGCTGTGGCGCAAGGGGTTTCTGCTCCAGCACGAACAAGCCATCGTCGGCCGAACGGCACACATCCGGACCGCGTAACCACTTCGCGACTGATCCGGACGACTTCTTACACGCGAGCAGGACGCGCGAGGGATACCCTTCTTGTACACTGGTGGTTTACGGTCCACCCGGAGTCTTGTGAAATCGAGAGGAGTGCTTGCATGATCCGCGCCTGGCGAATCGGTCTATGTCTGGGAATTTCGGCCTTTGTTGCGGCCGCGGTTGCAGCGGAAGACGTCCCGCTGACCCGCGACCCCGGCCTCGTATGCGGGCAGTTGGACAACGGCCTGCGCTACATCATCCGGCAGCATGCCAACCCGCCGGGGAAAGTGGCGCTGTTGCTGCACGTGGGAACCGGCTCGCTCAACGAGGATGATGACCAGCGCGGCCTGGCGCATTACCTGGAGCACCTGGCCTTCAACGGCTCCGAGAACTTTCCGCCCGGCAAGGTAGTGGAGTACTTCGAGAGCATCGGGATGAAGTTCGGCGGGGACATCAACGCCTTTACGAGCTTCAACCAGACGGCCTACCAGTTGTACACGCCGGACACCGAGGAGGCGACCATCGACAAGGCGATGCTGTGCCTGTCGGACCAGGCGTTCCGCCTGTTGCTGCTGAAGGAGGAGGTTGAGAAGGAAAGGGGCGTCATCCTGGAAGAGGTCACCGCCCGCAAGAGCCCCGAACAGCGCATCCAAGATGAGCTGTTCCCCAAGCTGATGCCCGGATCGCGGTTTGCCGCTCGTCTGCCGCTGGGACTGGTCGAACAGATCGAGAAGTTCACGAAGGAGCAGTTCGAATCCTATTACCGCACGTGGTACCGGCCGGAGCACATGACGCTGATCGTCGTGGGGGATGCGGATCCGCAGGCCCAGATTCCACTGATCCGCAAGCACTTCGGTTCGTACAAGCCCGAGGCCCCGCTGCCGAAGCAGCGGCAGGCGGAGATCGCGCCGTTCACCGAGACCCGGGCCCTCGTCGTGTCCGACCCGGAGATTGCCACGGCGGAAGTCGAGATGGTGCGAGTGGACCCGGGCCGCGGACCGGTCACCACCGAAAGCGCCTTCCGGCGCGATCTGGTGGAACGGATCGGGGCCTGGATCGTGAACCGCCGCCTGGAGGAGGACGTCCAGAAAGGGGAAGCGGCCTACCGCGAAGGCCAGGTGAACGTCTTCAGCTTCTTCGCGCATGCGACCGGGGTGGTGGGCTCCGTCAATGGCGAGCCGAAAGCCTGGGAAAAGATGCTCGACCAGCTCGTGATGGCCGTCCAGCGGGCGGTGGAACACGGCTTTACACCCCGGGAGCTGGAACTGGCCCGCAAGGAAATCCTGTCCGGCGCCAAGCTGGCCGTGGAGCGGGAACCCACGACCAACGCCCGCGCGTTTCTCATGCGGTACAACGGGGCCGTGGCAGAAGGAAACACGATCCTGTCCGCCCGCCAGAGGCTCGACCTGATCGAGAAGCATCTGCCTGCGATTTCGCTGGAAGACGTCAGCAAGGCCTTTGCCGCCAATTTCGCGCCCGGGCGCTTCGCGTACATCCTGACCCTCCCCCGCCGCGACGACCTGACGCTGCCTTCGGAAGACGCCTTGCTGGCCGGCGCCCGGGCCGCCCTCGCGCGCAAGACCACGCCGGTCGTGGATGAAGAGCGACCGGACACCCTGCTGGCCGAGCTGCCGGAGCCCGGCAAGATCGTCGACCAGACCGTCGACGCGGACCTGGGCATCACCTCGGCCTGGCTGGAGAACGGCGTTCGCCTGCACCACCGCTTCATGGACTACAAGAAGGACCAGGTGCTCATCACGATCAGCCTGGCGGGCGGCGAAATCGAGGAGACCGCGGCCAACCGCGGCATCACGGACGCGGCGGCGCAGGTCCTCAATCAGCCCGCCACGCGCCGGCTCGCCTCCACAGACATCCGCGACCTGATCACAGGCAAGCAGTTCCGGCTCGGGGGGCAGGCCCAGAGCGACGTTCTGGCGATCAAGCTGTCCGGGTCGCCGGCAGACATCGACACGGGGCTGCAACTGGCGTACGCCTTGCTGACCGACGGCCGCCTGGAGCCGTCCGCGCTTGACGTTTGGCGTCAGTCCACAATCGAGGAGCTTCAGAAGGGAGAAACCCAGCCGCAGTTTCACCTGGTGCGCTCCATCCGGCAGGTGCTGGGCGGCGGTGACCCGCGGCTGGAGATCCTGACGCCCGAGCAGATCCGGGCCCTTTCGCTGAACGCAGCGCAACAGTGGTTTGACCGCCTCTGCAAGGAATCGCCCATCGAGGTGGCCGTCGTGGGCGAACTGCCCTGGGAACCGGCCCGCGACCTGATGGCGCGGTATCTCGGGTCCCTTCCCGCCCGACCGCGGCAGGCCAAGGGGCTGGACGCCCGGCGGGTCCTCCAGCGAAGCCCGGGGCCGCACGAACGGCAGTCGTCCGTGGAAACGCTCACCCCGACCGCCTTCGTGCTAACGGGATTCTTCGGTTGCGAGGAGAAGAACGTTCAGGATGCCCGGGACCTGGAACTCGCCGGCCAGATTCTGACCAGCCGGCTGATCAAGGAGATTCGGGAGGAGCGGCAACTCGTCTACTCCATCGGAGCGACCAGCAGTCCGTCCTCGGTCTACAGGGACGCGGGGTTGTTCTACGCGGCCGCGCCGACGACGCCGGAGAAGACGAGCGAACTGGCAACCGCCACGCTCTCCATCTTCGGCGAGTTTTCCGACAAAGGACCGTCCGAAGAGGAGATGCAGACGGCCCGGAGGCAGATTGCCAACGACCTGGACAAACGGCGCAGGGAGCCGTCGTACTGGCTCGGCGTGCTGGGGAAGCTGGACCTCCACGGTCGTTCGCTCCAGGACACGAAGGAGGACCTGGAGGCGTACGAGAAGGCCACGGCGGACGCCGTTCGCGAGGCCTTCCGGCGTTATCACAAGCCCGAGCGGATGATTCGCATTGAGGTGAAGCCGGTCGCCCCGACCCCGGCGGCGGAGGCCCCGAAGCAGGCGGAACCGGCCGTGCCGGGCGCTGAGTGAATCCGCACGTCTTGAAGACCGTGCCGACCCTGTGAAATCGCGTCCACGTTCGACGCCAATGCCGTTCGAACGTGGACGCGATTTGTTTGGCCGTGGCGAGCGTCAGCGTCCGACACGCCGTGCATCCTGACGCGGCACAGTCAGCCGGACCGGCCGCCGTCCGAACGACGTCGCGTGGAAACCCCCCGCCCGTCGACCCGCGATCTCAATAGTCGGCGACCTGGCTCTCCAGCCCGGTCTGGTGCCGGGGGTGCTCCTGACCGGCGAGGTCCTGCGACGTCGCTTCCGGCGCGCAGGCGGCAACAAACATGCCGATGATCAGCAGGGCCAACGACACGACAGACTTGACCAGCATCTTCTTCATTGAAGTTTCCTCCCTCGAGACGTGCACCCTCGAAGACTTCTCCCGGGCCGGCGCCGCAGACATACGGCACCGTGCTCTCTGCTGCGCCAGAGGATGCGCCCGCAGCAGGTCCCTCCCATCGCACTATGATAGAGAGAGTCTGCGGAACAAGTCAACACCGAAGGCGCGTGCATCGCAGAAGAGATGCGTGGGTTATGGGCCGCGTCGGGCCAACCGCGTGTCACTCGACAGGTCACTCAGTCCGCGCCGGACCTCCGCGATGCGGCTATCGGACCAGCCGGGCGGCTGCACGTGACGAATGGCGTGCAGCACGGTCACAAGCGAAGACGGCTCGATTCCCGCTCGGTGGAGAAAGCGAAGCGCCGCGGCGTCCGCATTCTTCTCCCGCACCAGAGCGTCGTGGGGGGTTCCGCACGGGGATTTGAAGTGGTCCTTCCCGACGATATGGGCCATTTCGTGGGCCAGCACCGCGGCGATCTGGGCATCATCGCCGAGCTGCCGGTACAACCCGAGAGTCAGATAAATGCGGCCGCCCGGCAAGGAGCAGGCGTTCAGCCGCGTGCTTTGCAGAAGCCGGATCTGATAGGGCATACGCAGGGCGGGCGTCGGCTCGGCCAGACGCGCGGCGATCGCCAGAAGCCGGGCCTCCGCGTCCGCGTCCCGGAGAATGCCCCCGTAGCGGGCCTCCACGGCCGGGGCCGCCCGGTCGCCGGCGAGGGCCTGGGCCTCCGGCGAGAGCATCAGGCCGGTCCGGAAAAATGGTGTCGCCCCCTGGCACCCGGCCAGCAGGAGAAGTCCGAATAGGACCGTGATGGCGCTTCGCATCCCCCCGTTGCTCCACACGGCGATCGTGTGGAACAAGCGTCAAATATAACTGCGGGGGACGCAAACGACGAAACGGTGATGCGCGGGCAGATTTGGCCGCCTCACGTCCGAGAACCACGGCAACGGGAGACGGCGAGGCGGAACGGCGCGGCGAACGAAGGGTGAGCGCGCGGCGGGGCAGACCGATCATTCGGTGTGCCCCGTCGCGAGTCGCCCACCGGGTCGTCCTAGTTCCTCTGGAACACGTCGGCCCAGACGTCCTTCATCGGGACCCACGTGTCGAAGAACGCCTGTGAGCCGTTCTTGACGTACGTCAGGGCGCCGGCCACGAGGTTCTTCTGGATGTCCTGGTAGGTGCACCACGAGTTGAACAGGGTCCCGCCTGCCAAAACCGTGGTCAGAACGCCCATCTTCAGCTTCCGCAACATACGGCTTCCTGTCATAATCAGAGTCTCCGCGTTCAGGGTATCCACTGGTGTCAGAAGTCGATTCGAACCCGGACGCCGGCCACCAGGCTGTCGCGGGCGTTCTTGTTGCCGCCCGGATTCGTGATGACCTGCAGGTCGGGTGTGATCACGCACCACGGCGTGACGACGATTGCGTAGTACAGCTCGTAAACGGTCTCGCGGTCCGCCAGGGCGTTCACATTGTGACGCTGCGTCTTGGAGAGAATGCTCTGGGCCACCCCGAAGCCCAGCGTATCCTTGTCCCGGCTGGGAATCAGGCCGGTGTACGCGGCGCCCGTCGACCAGAAATGGTTGGTCCGGTTCACCTCCGGATGGGCGAATCCGTACCGGGCAAAGACGCTCAGGCCCTGCTTGTCCGTCGGCTCGGAAGGGTCCTCCTTCCACACCATCTGGTCGAAGTTGAAATACCAGCCCACGTCGCCGCTCTGCCGCTGCACCGCACGTAGGCCGCCCAGGTCGTCAATGAACACCCGCTTGGACGCCGGATCGTACCACAAGCCGAACCGATAGTTGCCCGGGTAGATCCGCTTGGCCCAGTCCATCGGCAGCTTGTTCGGCAGGATGCCGAACTCAAAGTACGTGCGAAAATGCGCCGTGCCGTGAAATGCGGTCTCAAACCCGCTGGTTCCGTGCCGATGGTGGTCCTTGTCGTTATCCGGGTCCACGGCCGCCACCTGGGCGTACAGCCAGTCCACCGGCCAGACCCGCACAAACGCACCGAGGCTCTTGGCGTCCGGAATGGTCTGGTTCAGGAAGAACGCCTGGTTGCTGAACTTGCTCAGAAAGTTGTCCGCGACCTCGTTGCGATCGATCAGGTCCGACGCCAGCAGCTTGCCGAGCCGGAACTCCAGCCGGTCGTCGAACAACCGCTGCCGCCACCACCACTTGTCAATCTCAATGGCCTTGTCGCCCGGGTGACCGATCACGAAGAAGGGCTGGCTCAGCGAACCAACGTCCGGGCGGATGCCGCTATTCCAGCCCTGGATTCCGCGGAAGAAGAACGAGCTGCCCTTGAGCCCGAACATCTTGTCGAAATCGAGGGTGATGTTGTGGAACATCTGCCCCGTAATGTCGTGTGCGCGGTGCGTGTTCGCTCCGCCATGCGTATTGATCGCGAATGCCACGCCCAGGATCGGGTCAAAAACAATACCCACGTCCGACAGCGCGGAACGCAGACCGCCGGGATCGCCCAACAGCTTCTTGGTCGTCCAGATGTCGTAGGGCGGGGCCTCCTTCGGGGCCGCCGCCGGCTCGGCGGGTGCGGGCGGCGGGGGGGCCGGTTCGGGCTCCACGGGTTCCGGGACCGCCGTCGACGGGGCCGGTTCGGGCTCCACGGGTTCCGGGACCGCCGTCGGCGGGGCGTTCTGCCCGAGTGCCGGCATCGACACAACGCCAACCAGTAACACACCGAGGGCAAGCCCAATCTGATGTCCTAGTCCATGCTGCAAAGTCATACGTTGCCTCCGGACAGAGCGAAGTGATTGCTGCTCGTCAGGCTCCGACGGACCGCGCCAATCGAAATCACACCGGAAGCCTGCTTGCCGGCTCGAATCAGGATTCGTGACAAACCACGTTCAGACAGGCCGCGGACTGCTGCCAAGTACCGCGCCGCGGTGCCGCGCCAACACAACACCACATACTCCCTCCCTTATCGGATTACAACTCCGAAATGGTTTAGGACATATATCGTCGCCAACCGACGGCCGCAACCCAGGTTACAGGCGCGACGAGACGGTCTCGTCCGGACCGACCGGCTCCACCGCATCCCAACGCCGAAAACAGGGCCGCCAGGGCCGGATGGGCCTCCTAACCCCCGCCGGATCGCCCGCGCTCGCCCTCACTCGCCCAAATCTGCAGCCACGTCACAGAGGGCATCGGGCAGAAACTCGACCAGGTCGGTCGCCAGAAGTGACAGACGCCCGACTTCCTCCGCTACGATATCCCCGGCCAGACCGTGTACGTAGGTTCCCAGTACTGCCGCGTCGAACGGAAGAAGCTGCTGACCCATAAATGATGAGATGATCCCCGTCAGCACGTCCCCCGAACCGGCCGTGGCCATCCCCGAGTTCCCGGTCAGGTTGACGTACACCCGATGGCCATCCGTCACGACCGTGCCGGCCCCTTTCAGCACGACCACCGCCCCGCAGGCCCGGGCCATGCGGACGGCCATGTCCTGGCGGTTTTGCGGGTCGGCCTCCACGCCCCACCCGTCCAGCAGACGGCGCATCTCCCCCGGGTGCGGTGTCAGTACGACTTGATGCGGCCATGCCGCATTCCACCGCCCCATGCGGGCCAGCAGGTTCAGGCCGTCCGCGTCGATGACGATGCCACCGGAGAATTCGGATACCAGGTTGTCCAGTTGCTCCGGCTGAACGGTTGGGTCGAGCCCGGGGCCGATCGCCACCACGTCGGTGCCAAACTGCACCGCCAGTACTGCCAGGGACTGTGAGGGTTCGGTTGGCAGCGATCGCGTCGTCGCGCAGGGGGCCAGCAGGCCGATGATGGGCTGGGCGGCGGGGGCCGTGACGATCTGTACCAGGCCGCTGCCCGCTCGAAGGGCCGCATTGGCGGCAAGTGCCGGCGCCCCGACCATGCCCACCGCGTCCAGCCGCCCGCCGATGATGACCAGCCGGCCGACGTCGCCCTTGTGAGCGTCGTCGGGCCGAGTCGGCAGGGCCGGGATCTTCGTGATGTACTGAATGTCTTCGGGCATGGCGCAGACTCGCCCTACCGTACCTCAGCGAGCAGCCGGCCGACTGCCCACGCGGCGGTTGATCAGGGCAGCGATATACCCGCCGGCAAACCCGTTGTCGATGTTCACCACCGACACCCCGGAGGCGCAACTGTTCAGCATTCCCAGCAGGGCCGCCAGACCGTGGAAACTGGCCCCGTATCCGACGCTGGTGGGCACCGCAATCACCGGGCAATCCACCAGCCCGCCCACGACACTCGGCAACGCGCCTTCCATGCCGGCCACCACCACCGCCACGTTGGCCGACTGCAGATCTTCGGCATGAGCGAGCAGCCTGTGGAGGCCGGCAACCCCCACGTCAATGATCATCTGTGTGCGCTGATCCATGATCTCGGCCGTAACCCGGGCTTCCTCTGCCACGGGCAGGTCGCTGGTGCCCGCCGCGATGATGGCCACAGTGCCCGCCGACCAGCGGGGCTCCTGCTGGCGAACGGTGATAACCCGGGCGGTTTCGTGATACTGGGCGGCCGGAAACCGCGCCGCGACCGCTTCGTACATCTCCAGGGTTGCCCGTGTTCCCAGGAGGTTGCCGCCAGATTCCAGCCGCTTGGAGGCGATGGCCCTGACCTGCTCGATGGTCTTCCCTTCGCAGTAGATCACCTCGGGGAAGCCGCAGCGAATCGCCCGGTGATGGTCCACCTTCGCGAACCCCAGATCCTCAAACGGCAGGGTCCGCAGGCGTGTGACCACGTCGTCCAGGCCCACCTCGCCGCGTCCGAACGATCCGAGCAGGTCTCGTAGCGTGTTTTCGTTCATTGGCACTGAACAAGTGTATGCGTGGACCGAATACCGGGCAAGATGCGGGGCACTTGGTCAGTTCGCCTGCGCATCGGCCGCCAGGTCCGCCCGCTCCCCGCGCACGTACTGGTGGTATCCCAGTGCCGCGATCATCGCGCCGTTGTCCCCGCAATACGCCATCGGGGCCGCGTGGAAGGCAACGCGGCGCTCTGCGCAGGCGTCGGCCAGCGACTGGCGCAGCGCCTTGTTGGCGGCTACGCCTCCGCCCAGCACCACCGCATTCGTGCCTCGCTGATCCACCGCGCGCATCGTCTTGCGAACCAGCACGTCCACCACCGCCGCCTGGAAACTGGCCGCGATGTCCGCGACGTCCTGCTCGGTCAAACGTTCGAGCCCGCCTTCCGTCCGGCCGGGTCCGTGAACATGGTACAGAACGGCAGTCTTGACGCCGGAGAACGAGAAGTCCAGCGAGTCGGGCCCCAGCAGGGTGCGCGGGAACGCGATGGCCTTGGGGTTGCCGTTGCGGGCCGCCCGCTCGATCGCCGGCCCCCCGGGGTAGCCCAGCCCCAGAATGGTGGCCACCTTGTCAAACGCCTCGCCGGCGGCGTCGTCCGTCGTGACTCCCAGGCGCTCGATGGCGTCAAACCCGCGGATTTCATACAGCGACGAATGCCCGCCGGAGACGATCAGACCCACCGCCGGCCAGGGCGGCGGCTCCAGCCCGATGGCCGGGCTGCACGCGTGCGCCAGCACGTGGTCCACGTACACCAGCGGCCTGCCCCAGACCCAGCTCAGCGTTTTGGCCGTCGTCAGGCCGATGAGCAGCGATCCGACGAGCCCCGGCCGCCGGGTGACTGCGATGACGTCGATGTCGTCCGGCCCGGCCGCGGCGGTTTCCATGGCCTCGCGGATGACGCGGTCGAGGCATTCGATGTGTGCCCGGGACGCGATCTCCGGCACCACGCCGCCGAACTTGCCGTGCAGGTCCACCTGGGACGCGACGACGTTGCTGCGCACGTCGCGCCCGTCCACGACCACGGCCGCGGCGGTCTCATCGCAGGACGTCTCAATGCCCAAAACGGTCGTCATGCTCCGCCACCGACACGCCCACCCCCGTCGTCGCCTCCACCGGCGACTCTGGCCTGGTGGAGCATAGCGAATCGCCCGCGCATCCGCCACACGCCCTTCCATGGGACCGGCTGGTCTCCGCAGGCGACTCGCCGTGGCGAGAAGGCCAGTCCCACAACGAGAAGGCCGGGCTATCCGCGCGCCGGCCCGCGGCCGAAACCTGCTTCCCGTTCTTGCGTTTTCCGCAAACATCACCGCCGGCGCAGGCCGGCGACCTTCCCTTCGTGCCTACGTGCCTTCGTGCCTTCGTGCCTTCGTGCCTACGTGCCTCTTTCTCCGCTTTCCCCTCGCCGCTGCCCGTTTCGCCCGGCCGTTCACTTTCCGGCCTCGCCTCGGTATAGTGTGGAGCTCGTTTGATGTGGAAATCGTGCTGGACGCGGACGTTGCGCGGGCCGGTGGGGGGCGGGGCGGACCTGGCCCGCCCACAGCCCGGCCGACCGGCGACCGGCACCGAGGAATCGTCATGGCGTTTGAGAGTGTCAGCCCGAAGGTCGACTTCCCGGCCCTGGAACGGTCTGTGCTGAAATTCTGGGACGAGTCCCAGGCGTTCGAGAAGTTGCGGGCGAAGAACCGCGGCCGGAAGAAGTGGTCGTTCCTCGACGGGCCCATTACGGCCAACAACCCCATGGGCGTCCACCATGCCTGGGGCCGGACGTACAAGGACGCGTTCCAGCGGTACTTCGCCGCCACCGGGCACGAGCAGCGGTACCAGAACGGGTTCGACTGCCAGGGGCTCTGGGTGGAGGTGGAGGTCGAGCGCGACCAGGGGTTCCAGACGAAAAAGGACATCGAGACGTTCGGCCTGGACCGCTTCACCGACGCCTGCAAGGAGCGCGTCCGCAAGTACTCCGCGATCCAGACGCAGCAGTCCATCCGTCTGGGCTATTGGATGGACTGGTCCGACTCGTACTACACGATGACGGACGAGAACAACTACACGATCTGGTCGTTCCTCAAGAAGTGCCACGAGCTGGGCTACCTGTACAAAGGCACGGACGTCATGCCGTGGTCCGGCAAGGCCGGCTGCGCGTATTCGCACATGGAGATCGCCGAGGGACGCCGCCTGGTCACGCACACATCGGTCTTCGTCCGGTTCCCGATTCGCGGCCGGGACAAGGAATACCTGCTGATCTGGACCACCACGCCGTGGACGCTCACGTCGAACACGGGAGCGGCCGTCAGCTCCGAGCTGGAGTACGTCCGGCTGCGGGCGAAGAAGGACGGCGCGGTCTACTACTTCGCGAAGGACAACCTGAACTACCAGCGCCTGGAATCGCAGTACAAGGACGGCTTCGGAAGCCAACCGTGGCCGAAGGACGTCCCCAAGCTCAAGACGATCCACCAGATCTTCCAGGAGCACGGGGGGTACACGATCGAGGGCACCCTGCCCGGCAGCGAGATGATCGGCTGGTCGTACGACGGCCCGTTTGACGAACTGCCGGCGCAGCAGCACAAGGGCGGGTATGCCCAGCCGCTCGACCTGATCCCCGCCGACCAGCGCGACTGGCCGAGCGGCCGGGACGGGCACGTGGTTTTCGACCCCGGCCGGGATTCCAAGGGCGAGCCGTACGTGGTGGCGGGCGAGGGCACGGGCATCGTGCATTCCGCACCGGGCTGCGGCGACGTGGACCACGCCTGGGGTTTGTACTTCCGGCTTGCGGCCATCGCCCCGCTGGATGAGGAGGGGCGGTTTGTCGAGGGTTTCGGCCCGTTCACCGGCATGAGGGCCGCCGACGCAGAAACGGCGCAGGCGGTCGTCGCGGATTTGAAGGCCAAGGGCCTGCTGGTGGCGGCCGAGGCATATCCGCACGTCTACCCGCACTGCTGGCGCACGGGCGACCCGCTCGTCTTCCGGCTGGTGGATGAGTGGTACATCTCGATGGCCTGGCGCGATGAGATCAAGGAAATTGCCAAACAGGTCACCTGGCTGCCGCCGGCCATGCGCGGCCTCGAGCGTGAGCTCGACTGGCTGAGCACCATGCGGGACTGGATGATCTCGAAGAAGCGCTATTGGGGCCTGGCCCTGCCCATCTGGGAATGCCCCGCGTGCGGCCACTTCGACGTCATCGGCGGGCGCGACGAGTTGAAGGAGCGGGCGGTCGAGGGGTGGGACAGGTTCGACGGTCACAGCCCCCACCGGCCGTACGTGGACTGGATCAAGATCCGCTGCTCGAAGTGTGGGGAACTGGCTTCGCGCGTGCCGGACGTGGGCAACCCGTGGCTGGATGCGGGGATCGTTGCCTATTCCACCACGCGCTACAACACGGACCGCGAGTACTGGTCGCAGTGGATTCCCGCCGACCTGATCACGGAGTGCTTCCCCGGCCAGTTCCGCAACTGGTTCTATTCCATCCTTGCCATGAGCACCATGATGGAACTGGGCAAGCCGGAAAAACGCCCGCCCTTCAAGACACTGCTCGGCCATGCCCTGGTGCTCGACGAGAACCGGCAGGTGATGCACAAGTCCGACGGAACCGCCATCTGGTTCGAGGAGGCAGCGGAGCAGCTTGGCGTGGACACCATGCGCTGGATGTACTGCTCGCAGCCGCCGACCGTGGACCTGCCGTTCGGCCTGCGCCACCCGGGTGAGCACGTGACCGTCCCGCTTGAGGATGGGGCGGAGATGACGCACACCGTGGGCGGTGAGCGCCTGTGCCGGGTGACCTCCACTCCGGCTGACGAAGTGCGCCGTCGCGTGCTTCTGACGCTGTGGAACTCGTACGCCTTCTTCTGCAACTACGCGAGGCTCGACGGGTTCGACCCGAACACGCCGTCCGTGCCGCTGGACCGGCGCCAGGACATTGACCGCTGGATTCTGTCGGACCTCCAGCGGGTGATCCGTACGGCCCGGGAGAACTTCGAGCAGTACAGCCTGCCGCCCACCTGCCAGCGGATCGAACGGTTTTTGGACGACCTGAGCACGTGGTACATCCGCCGCAACCGCCGGCGGTTCTGGCGGGGGGTGGCCGAGGGAGACACGGACAAGCTGGCTGCGTACCAGACGCTCTACGAGGTGCTGGTGACGCTGTGCAAAGTGATGGCGCCCATCGTGCCGTTCATCACGGAGCACATCTACCGCCACCTCGTCGGCGGGCAGGTGGCCGGGCAGCCGGAGAGCGTGCATCTGTGCGATTACCCGGAGGCGGACGCCGCCCGGATTGACGACGAGCTGTCCGACCGCATGGACGCCGTGCTGCGGATTGTGTCGCTGGCCCGGTCGGCCCGCACGGCCTCCAAGCTGAAGGTCCGGCAGCCGCTGGCCGAGCTGGTGGTGGCCACGCCGGTCGAGCGGGAGCGATTGGCCGTCGGGCAGTTCCAGGAGCACATCGCGGAGGAGCTGAACGTCAAGAAGGTCAGCGTGCGGGAGGATTCCGCCGGTCTTTGCCAGGTCCGATTGGACGTGGACAAGCGGGCGATCGGGGCCAAGTACGGGTCGCTGGTGCCGCATATTCTGAAGGGGCTGGTCGGGGTCGATGCCGCGGAGGCGGCGGCCCGCGTGGCGGCCGGCGAGACGGTTTCGGTGGATGCCGGCTCGGAGAGCGTGGCGTTGGAGCCTTCGGAGCTGGTCGTGCAGAAGGACTTCGGCAAGGACTGGGTGGGTGTCGAGGACCAGCAGACGACGGTGCTTCTGGACAAGCGGATCACCACCGAGTTGCGGCAGGAGGGGATCGCCCGCGACGTGGTCCGCAACGTGCAGAACCTGCGCAAGGACGCGAACCTCAACATCGAGGACCGCATTGTGCTTTCGTTGCGCTCGGATGCGAAGGAGATGTCGGCGGCCATTGCCGCCTTCCGCGACTACATCGCCCGCGAGACGCTGGCTGTGGAGGTCGTCGCGGATGGGCTTCCCGACGCCACCGGCCAGGCCGACGTTCGGATGGACGCCGCGAACCTCGCCATCGCCCTTCGCAGGGCCTGACGTTTGCGGTCGCCGGCGGCCTTGGACGCGGCGACTTCGCGTCCGCGCAAGAGCAGGCAGCGCGTCGGGAAACCGATGGAACGGGGTGCCAGGGTGCCTACATCAGCGCGCTGAACGCCGCGAAGTCGGCCAGGTCCACGTCATCGTCGGCGTCGAAATCGAAATCGTGCAGGCAGTCCGCGGCGGATCGGCCGGGAAGGACCGGCGCCGGCGTTTCGTTCGGACCGGCCATGCAGTCGGCGAAGAACGGGTAGTCGTCCAGGTCCACTTCGCCGTCGTGATTGCCGTCGCCGGGCGGCGGGCGGAGGATGAACGCCCGCGTGTTGTCGCCTGACGCATCGGTCCGGCCAAACCCGACGATACGGTCACGGTCATTGATGCCCTGTACGGTCTCGCGGGTCCAGCCGGGCAAGTCGATGATCTTCATGTGGCCGTCGCCGTGCCCGTCGCTGTACCAGCTTAGGCGGGCCGCGCTCGTGCCGATGTTGCCCACCATCCGGCCGCGCTCGTTGATCGCCTCTCCCCATTGCGTTCCGACGGCCGTGGGGTCCACGACGTACCACGCGCCGTCAAACGTGACGGCCAGGATGGTTCCGCCAAGCTCGACCCGGCTGCGGCCCACGGTCTGTCCGGCGTTGTTGATGTCGACGGCGCTGCAGTTGTCGGGTCCGATCCGTCCGAGCACGGTGAACGTGTCACTTTCGATGTCGTAGGTCCAGGCCGCGGAATAGCCCCAGTCGTCGTCGGCCACGCCGCAGATCACGTTTCGGTTGTTCACGCCGTTGGTGGCTTGCAGTCCGAAGAGCCCGTTTGCCCGGATCGTGGCATCCAGGTTGTAGGACACGCCATCCTTGTGGTAGAAGGCGATTCGCTGCCCCGTCGTGTCCCATCCGTAGCCGACCACCACGCCGGCGTCGTTGATGCCGTACGCCCGCAGGTCCGCATCCGGGTTGGCCCCCGGGGGATACGGGAGGGGAACGACGGTCGTGTCGACCCAGATGACCGCTCGGGAGCTTCCGCCTGCGTTGCGCGAGTAGCCGCAGACCACGCCGGACGCGTTGATCCCCGTGGTGAGGCCGATGGGTGCGTTCGCGTCCGGCAGAAGCGGCAGTTCCGTCACCGTGGTGCCGTCGTACCGGAAGGGCGCGCTCGAAGTGTTGATCACGTAGTTGCCCTGGCCGCACACCACGCCGTTGCTGTTGATGTCCCGGCCCTCCGCACTGCCCGTCCAGTGCGGCAGCACAGGGATCTCATGCACCACCCAGGCGGCCTGGATCGGCATCGCCGCAGCGAGCACCGCCACAACGCCGACACCCACAACCGCACCTTGCCGTGTGTTCATCGCAATCCTCCTTCTCGCACCCCGCGGTATCAGTTCGGGCCGGTCAGGCCGGCCTCGAATGCCAGATAGTCGTTCACAGTCAAGTCGTCGTCGCCATCCGCGTCAAAAGCGGCGCAGTCGGCCCCGACCGGAAAACCGCTTGAGAAGCACACCTGAAACGCCCGGAAGTCGAGCAGGTCGACCTCCCCGTCACATTCGTGATCGCCGGCCAGCGTCGGCACGCACGAACCGGCAAACAGAATGTCGAAATCCGCGCCGATCGTCCCGCCGAGGTCGTAGTCAGACCGCCAGGCGGATATCCAGCGTCCCCGGTCGGTGGCCCAGATGCCCGGCGTGTAGTCCCTGGCGTAGAGGTCCACGGATGCGCTCGCATTGAGTGCCGCAGGAGCGGACCAGGTCACTGCCCCGTCGTCACTTCGCATGAACACCAGGTCCCGATCCGGCCCCCAGGGAAAGCCCACGTGATCCACGGCGTACCAGGCAACGACCCAGCCCCCGTGCCCGTCCCTCGCCACGCGCGGACTCAGATCGTCGGCCATGCCGTCCGTGTCGTGGTACGGGTTCAGGATGTCCGGCCCGGACCAGGTGGCCCCGGCATCCGTGCTGCGAGCGATCAGGATGTCCTCGTCGCCGCCGGTGACCCATTCGCGGGTCCAGGTCACCACCCAGGTGGTGCCGTCGGTCGCCAGATCATTGTAGGCATCCTTCAACTCATCCGTGGAGGCATCCGTGTTCACCGCCGCCGGCGGGCTCCAGGTCAGCCCCGCATCCACGCTGCGTGAATAGTGAATGTCCGTATCTGCAACTCCGTTCGTACCAATGCGGTTGTCAGACTGCCAGGTGACCACCCAGTGGCCGGCGCCATCGGTGGCAATGTCGGGCGTGACGTCATGGCCGGCATCCGTGTCCATGCTCGGGTGCAGCAGCTCCGGGGCGGACCAGGTCAGACCGTGGTCCGTGCTGCGCGAAACGTGAATGTCGCCCTCGCTGCCCTCCGCGCCCGGCGGGGAGTCCACAACCTTGTACCATACGGCCACCCAGGTGCCGTTGGCATCGGACGCAATCGCCGGCATGCCGTCGTGGTCACGGCGAATGTCGGTTGCCCAGTCGCTGTTGAACCAGGCCGGCGCGCTCCAGTTCAGTCCGTCAATGCTGACCACGTAGAGCAGGTCGATGTCACTGTCGGCCGCCTGGTCCCACTGTCGCCAGGCGATGAGCCAGTGCCCGGTGCCATCGGTGTGAACCATGGGATCCGAATCGTGGAGGGCGTCGGATGTCGCCGCCGGATCCACGGCCGCGGGAGCCGTCCATGTCTCTCCGTCGTCCACGCTGCGGGCGAAGAAGATGTCCATGTCGTCGCCGAACGGTCCGCCCGCGAGGTTGCGGGAATTCCACACCGCCACCCACGTGCCCGCCCCGTCCGTGGCCAGCCAGGGCGAGTAGTCGTGCCGGTTGCCGTCGGTCGCCGCGGTGGTGTTGAGTGCCTGAGGAAACGACCAGGTCATTGCCGCCGTGGCGGGGAACATTGCGGCGCTGAACACGATCGTTGCGAGGGCCGCCGTGATCCGCCGCATGCGCTTCTGCCGGCTGATTTCTCGCATGCGGAGTCTCCAGGCTGTCGGCACGAAGGCTCCCTCCGGATCATCCACAAGCAACGCTGCGTCGGCCCGGCCCGGCCGAACCGACGCAGCGTCCTCATTCCTCATCCGAACAACGCCGCTCGGCCGTTGGGCTTAGCGCCGACGGCGGATCAGCGCCAGGCCGCCCAGCCCCAGCAGGGCCAGCGTGGCCGGCTCGGGCACGACGTACAGACCCTTGGAACCGAACGTGGTCCAAGTCAGGTTGCCGTCATACCAGCCGAACGACTGGACATTGTCGCCGGCCATGGGGCCGGCGTTCAACTCGGCCTCGCTCACGTAGATCATCAGCGTGTTTGCTGCATCTGCCGGGTCGAACCGCATGATGTGGTCGGCCGTCGACTCGTAGAAGTAGATCAGCCCATCGGGTGCCGCGAGGAGATCGCCAAACCCGGCGGTCGCCGCGCCCGTGACGGCCGAAATCTCAGCGGTGCTCAGAACCTCGTAGAGCGTCCCATCGCCGGCCCGCGCGAAGATGTTATCCGTGGTGGCGTTGCCCCAGTAGAGGTTGCCGTTGCCATCGTAGGTCATTCCGCCGCTGACAGACGAATTACCCTGGGCAGCGGTCAGCGCTGCCGCGCTGACCAGGGTGGTCAGCGTGCCCAGCCCGGTGGTGACCAGTATGCTGTCTGACTCGCCCTCGTACCATACCATCTCGCCGTTCTGGTCAATCTCGTTTGGCGAAAGCGATGCCGCGTTGGTCAGCCCCGTGTGAGCCTGTACCTGCGCCTTCGTAACGTAGGCCGTAATGGACCCGTCGCTCAGGCTGGCTTTCCACACCCCGTCCGATCCGGTGTCCGTCCACATGAGGTCCGTCCCGTTGGAAATGCCGAACCCGTGGGCGTTGGCCATCGACGTCTGTCCGGAGGCGGCTGCCCAGGCCGCGGCCGTAACGAGCACGCTGGAGCTTTGTGCCCCGTTCAGGTTGACGACTTTGCTGATGTGCGGGGCGGAGTTGAGATTCACCGTGTGATACGAAGTCTGCCCGTCAATCACGTGCGTCCAGTGCGAGGTTCCAGTGCCCCCGGCCTGGACAGTGGACCACGGTACCAGCTCGTAATACCCCACGCCCATGGCCGGTGCGGTGATCAGGCACGCCACCGCCAGTGCAGCCAGCACTCTTGTTGCATTCTTCATGTTTCCACACTCCTGCTTGTTTCTGGCGACCTGATCGCCGGCCTCCTCCGACGCCGGAGGAATGATGACGAGCCGCGCGTACGGTGGCCGCTTCTGGTTCGCTGTTTCCGACTCTCTCAGCTCCCAGTCGACGCTTGCGACTCTCTCTCCGACACCGGGCCACGCGGGAAAACCTGCAGAAACAGGCAGGCCGCGCCTCGATGTGACAACTTGCACCCCCGATTGTGTAGTCTACTGGAATGCAGGGGGTTGAGTCAATTCTGTATCGTCTCTTGATGTCGTTGCGGGTCTTACGGAACGGAGGTATCGGACCTGGTGTGGCGCTCGTGCATAATGCCCACTTGGAACGAAAAACCAAGGCACTGCACGAGCGATAAAGTGACACCACATATGCAAAAGCCGCTCTGTGGGATTTCCTGCCAGGGCAGGCGGCTATTGCCGCGGACGGGGGGGCGCGGGGTCGCGTGTGGGCGTCCCACCGCTCGTCTGCCCCGAGACCGTAGGAATGTGGCGATCACGGATGCACGCTCCGCCTACGGGCGGGCAAACCGCTGCTGAAGAACGGCGAAGTCGCGCAGGTCCACGTGGGTGTCGGCGTCGTAGTCGCAGGCCTCGTGGCCGTTGCCGGGGGCCACGGTGTCCACCGGGCCGGTGAGGGCGGCCACCCAGAACAGGTAGTCGGCTTCGTCGATCAGGCTGTCGGCGTTGAAATCGCCGTAGCCGGGGGAGCGGGCCAGCCGGAAACCGATGTTGTTCTCCGCGTAGTACCGGGCGCTCGTGATGACGCGGAGGGTGTTGGTCGCCCACTTGGGATCGCTGCTGATCCAGCGTCCTCCGCGAACCACGCGATAGGTCGAGCCCCACGGGCTTTCCAGCGCGGTGTCCGTCATCCATTCCGCCACGTTGCCGCACATGTCGTACAGGCCGTAGCGGTTGCGGGTGTCTCGCGTCGGTGTGCTGTCGGCGAGGGTGTTCACTCCGTCATAGAAGCCGACGGGCCGGGTCTCGTGGAAGGGGTACGGGAACCCATGGTTGCCGAGGTTCGCGTCGGCCGGATCGATGGTGTCGGCGCCGCATCCGAAAATCCAGTGGTCGGGCTGAATGGTTTCGTAGTCGCCGGGGCCGTTTCGCACGGTATCCGGGGCGTCGGGGTCGAAGGCGGCCGCCTTGTACCATTCATTGTAGGGAGCCGCATCCATGTTCCACGAATGCGCGACGCCGGGTCCGCCGTTGTCGTAGTTGTAGCCGTCCATGGGCAGGCGGAACCCGCGGTAGTTGCGCACGAGGTCGAGCCGCTCCACGTCCGTCAGGCCGTTGACCGCCCAGTTCGAGGCGGTGATGGGGTACCACTGCTCCTTGCTGCCGCCCTCGTGATAGCAGACCTCGGCGGCCGGGAGGCCGTGGTCGATGGTCAGCCAGTTGCAGAATTTCGCCGCGCCGAACCAGCTCACCGTGCCCACGGGGTGGTGCTCGAAGCCGGTCATGACGACGAAGCGGCTTCCGATCGGCGCGAGGGGGTTGTACGTGATCTTGGAGTCCGGGACGTCGGACGTTTTGTACAGGGTCCGGTCGTACCATTCCGACCCCGGTGGGAATCCCGTCACGTCCATCATGTACACGTCGCCGTTCGACGGGTCGAACCACATGTTCGTGCAGCGGGGATCGCCGGGGTCGGTCTGCTGCCGCCACTGGGCGTCGTTGAGAAACGTGCAGTACTGGGCGTTGGTGATTTCGTATTTGCCGATGTCGAACGTGTAGGTGGGTCCGTCGACCTGATAGTCGGTTCCCGGGATGGTGACCATGTCCGGTGCGATTGGGGCCCGTATCGCCAGCACGTGCCCGCTCGTGTTCCCGGTTTCGAAGACCAGCCAGTTGTTGACCATCTCGAAGTATGCCGGTGAGAGAGACAGGGCCGGATCGCCCAGTGCCTGGCGGATTTCGTCGTTCGTCGTCAGCGTGCTGACACGTCCGCGGCGATCTATCTTGATAATCGAGGCTGAGTAGATTTCGTACGAGTACATGTTGTCCATGGCGTCGATGCCGAGCCCGTACAGGCCGACGTGAGTCTGGCCGGTGTGCGCCATGATCGCGTCGCCTCGAGCGATCGGCACCAGCGCGGCCGCCGTTTCGTCCCAGCGATACATGCCGCGGTTTGCGTCAAAGCCGGTGTTGGCCCGGACGACCACGATCAACTCGCCGGCGGAGTTCAGGACCATTTCGGAAGCGGGACCCGTGCCCCCGACGGCCTGGAAGGCGGCGTAGGGGACGTATTCCTCTTCGACGGCCGGACTCACCGTGAGATCGATGCGGTTGACCGTCTGCTGCAATCCGGTCCACTGGTTCTTGTAGTAGGCGTAGGCGCTGTCGGAGGGCAGCCCGCCGGCGGGAAACGTTGGGGCGTACGGTACGAGCAGCACGGACGGCGTCTGTCCGGCTGCGCCCGGCGTGACTTCCAGGACAACGTCGTCGCCCATTTCCGCGATCAGGTACGTTCCCCGAGCCGCCGAGTACCCGCACGCGATGGGCGAGGGAGCTGCCGTCTGACCCCAGTTCACGCGGGGCACGAGCACCGTGCCGGTGTTGGCCGCGCGCTCCCACTCGAGAACCACGCCACCAGATCCTCCGCAGGCGATCGCCAGCGTGCCGGAGACCGGGTTGTAGGCGAGCGAGTCGGGTCGTACGAGCGTGCCGGGCGCTCCGGCCGCGGTGTGGATGTCGTTCTGATGGGCCCAGACGATCACGTCGTTCGCCGACACCGAGCCCGCACAGAGGCCGACCACCAATGCCGCGTAGAATCCTCGTCTCATCGCTCTGCTCCTTTACACTCCGCGCCCCGATGGCCAGCACGCCGACGTGGAACCGTCTGGTCGACGGAGCTGAGATATGCGCAGACACGTCTTCCACGCATCGTCTCGGGGAGACATCCCGGCGGCTCCGCGGATCAAAAGTGCTCAATTATCGGCCGACGCGGGCACGGCCGACCCGATGAGCCAGACCGCCCGATTCCACGCTGATCGGCGCGATACAGCCATTATACCGGTAAGGCGTTCCCAATACGAGCCCGGATCCGCCCGAGACAGAGGAGGGAACTCGTCGTGGAGGCGACGTGACGACCATGGCTTCAAGAAGCCAGGCGGATGCGATGGCCGCGAGATCCGCAAACCCGGTTTCCTCGACCATTCCTGTCACGCGGGATCGGGCAGGTCCGGAGTCGGACTTGCCGGGGGGACGGTCCATGCGGTATACAGGATCGGGCAGCACTGGCCGGCCAGGAGGCAACAATCGCCGGCTGAACCTCGGTTGATCCATGCCATTCCAGGACGGAGGCCGTCGTCATGTCCGCCGAATCTGAGTTTGCGTATCATCGTGGTCGTGTTGATGCCGCCCAGCGGGAGGCCGGGCGATTCATCGTTCTGCTTGCCCTCTTCGTGTTTGCGGTGGGGGACAAGTTCGAGCCGCTTCAGCAGGGGGCCAGCTTCTGGATGATGACGGCACTGGTCTGGACGCCCGAGACCCGTGTTTGGGAGCCGGCCGAGCTTTCCTGGTTGACGCAGGAAGTGCTCGAACCCCCCGAGGAGTTCGTGATCACGCCGTCCCCCGTGCCGCCGGGCGCAGAGGATAGCCAGGACGTCGTGGACACAGGACGATACGTGCTGACACGGATGGGACCGAGAGCCTCCGGGCATCGACTCACCCGCGAGATCTACCCGACGAGCTACTCCGTGCTCTTCGTCGCAGGCAGTCTCATCGTCTGGGGATGCTTATACCAATCCGCGCGACAGCACCACGTCCAGGCATCCACGTGGCTCGACAGAGTGCCGGAGCCAAAGCCGCGTCTGCGTGTCTGGGCAGGTGTCCGGACCGCAATGCTGGTCGTTCTGCTCGTCGTCCTGATCGAATTGGTGGTCTTCCTGGCATAGGCTGACGCGTGGCAAGCATGGGAGTGTCCTGCCTGATGGCGGTGACCAACGTCCTCCCTGCAACGACGAGCGGCAGGCCGGCACGTCGGTTCCGCGAACGGACCTTCCGGAGCCGGATCGGGGCACAGAGCTGGTTTGTTGCGGGACGATGTGCCGGCTAATCGTCCTGATTCTTCACGTTGATCTGGCAATGCCCGGCCGCGTAGTACCCGATCCAGTACTTGGCCGACCCCTTTTTCTTGCCTCCGATCATCCGGTGTGGCGGTATGCGGTCGTCCTGTGGCACAGAATACCCATCGCCCTCAAAGGGGCCCATGCAGGCCCTTTCACCGGGGTATTTGAAGTAGTTGTCCCACACCAGCGGGTTTTTCACCGCAGCGGTGTGTTTTCGGTTCAGCCAATCCAGATTGTAGACGAGCGGATTCGGGTCTTTGTTGGTTGGAGACAGCACCGCACTGCTGTTCTGCCGGTACAGGTACGTGTTGCCGTAGTTTTTCCACTCGTGCTGGCGTGTAGGCAGTCCCGGGTTGGCCGGGCAGATCCAGACTTGGCTGTCGGCCGCCAGGTAAACTGGTTTGGACCCCTTGCGATACCGAGCCATGCCGTTCGGCATCACCTGAGGCGACGAGCCCGCCTCCAACATACCCTGCACGCCCCAGGCTTCCGGTGGTTCGCCCGGGTCGAGCTGCCGTCCGGGGGCGATCCGAAAGGTGTAGGCTCCCATGCCCAGGTAGTCGGGAAGCTCCTGGCAGTTGGAGTCGGCGTACGTCACCAGGCCCAGGCCGATGGCTCGCAGGTTGGCCATGCACTTGACTTTCTTGGCCTGGTCGCGTGCAGATCGCAGTGACGGCAGTAGAATCGCGATCAGCAAGGCAATGATCGACACGACCACAAGCAACTCAATCAGGGTGAACGCCCCATGGGCTGTGCGGCTGCGTAGGTGACTCATCTGAAGTTTCTCCCTGGCCGATAGACCAATCGCATTTCCTCTGGACGCCTCCGCCGTGGCCCCCCGGGTCCGCCTGCCTCCAGCCGGGATGCGCATTCAACATCCGTCTTAGCGACCCGGTCCCAGCAAGAACTTCGCAAACGATCTGTAGTCTTCCCAATCCACGTCTTCGTCGTAATCCACGTCACAGCGAGAGCAGTCTTCCTCGCCTTCCTCGGGTGCCTGGCTCAGATCCGCGCCGAAGCACCGCTGGAGCATGGCATAGTCCGCCAGGTCTGCGGCGAAGTCGGCGTTCAGGTCCCCGTAGTCCTGGGTGTTGAGGTCCACCTTGTACACCGTGTTCGACTCGACGAAGTTGAACGTCAGCAGCTCGTGGCCTCGGATAACGAAGTTGTTCAACCCGCGCGGGCTCTGGCCCAGGCCCAGGGCTGCCATAATCTCAGGCTTCGTGGCGATCTCGATGATGTGATCGGCCGGGTCGTTGGCCGGCGCCTTCCAGACGGACCGCGTCTGATTGTCGGCCCAGTACACCGTGCCCATCGGGTCGATCGCCAACCCGAGGAACTGCACCTTGTTCGAGGCGCCGTAATAGCCCGTCAGGTCCAGGGCCCCGGTGGCGACGTACTCCGCGACAATTTCCTCGCTGGTCAGGAAGGGATGCAGGGCGAGTCCGTCCTCCGTCCACAACAGGTCGTCGCTTTCGCCTTCGCTGAACCAAATCCGCCCCTGCGCATCGGAGGCGACTTGTGCGCTGGCGATGCCGCTCTGCTCCGGGTCGTAGGTGTAGACTCCGGGGGGCAGCGGGTCAACCCACACCAATTCGATCTGGTCGACGAAGAACTCGTCCTGCGCATCGCCGGCCGTGTTCGTGAGGACGAAATCGCCGATCGTTGAGATACCGAACGAACTCACCGGCACCTGAACGAACGCCCAGGCGCCCGCAGGCGGGGCAGGAACCACTACCGCCGCGCCCGGGTTTCCAAGGTCGTCGTACAGGTTCAGCGTCATCGACTGGCCGCCTGTCGTTCCTCCATGAATGTAGAACTCCAGGTAGGTGTAGTGCGTCGCGTCGCGCGGCAGCTCGCCATTGTCGACCCGGTATGTTGCGTGCAGCCGGAAGACCGCCGACGCATCGTCGAAGGTGACGGAGATGGATTTGGCACTTCCATCCCACGTGGGCGACGTGTTGTCCTTGTTCACCGTTGTGTCCACGGATTGATCGGACCAGTTGCCGATATAGCCATCCAGGTAGATCGCATCGGTGTCGGGATGGATGGGGAAACGCCGTCCGGAATCCACAAGCGACTGGACATAGCTGGCCATTCTGTCTTGCGACACGAAGACGGAGAATGTTTCCCTCTGTTGCGTGTCCACCGCAAGAAGGTGACCTGTGATGATGTCGCCGATGTAGTAGGTCAGCCCGTCCGGCGAGAGACCACCCGGGTTGTGTGCCTTGGGGCCTCGGGTGAGGTCCTCGGCGTAGTAGCTCAGGTTCTGACGGAACGTCTGCAGCGTCAGCCACGGCTGCATCTTGAGGATGTAGGTCAGGTCGTTGCTCTGTGCCGGCGAGCCCGGCCACAGCGGGTCGCGGTCAAGCCGCACGGTGTTGTCGTTGACGATCTCCGTTATCGTGTAGGTGCCGGAATAGATTTCCGCCGTGTAGAACAGTGGATACAGCGTGAGCTGATCCCCGACGCAAACCCCTGTCTGCAAAAAGCCGCTGCTGCCGGAAATCTGTGAGTCTACGAGCAGGTAGTTGCCGCCGCTGTTGGACACCGTCACGCCGCTCGGGCGGATGGGGGACCCATTCGGAAGATCGGGATCAAACAGAATGAGATCACGCTCCGTCTCGACGCGGATACCGCCGCTGAACGGATCCCTCAGATTCGAGATGCATCCGATGAAGTACTTCTCGTTCAACGGGTTGAACTTCATGCCCCACGCGTTGTACGACAGCGAGTAGGACGCGTACCCGTCGCGGCCGAAGAACTCGATCTGAGACGAGTTCATCAGCACGCCACCGACGAGGCCCCACGGCTCCACCGTGTCGTCCAGCACGTGACTCCAGCGGAGGTCCTTGCCCGAGCCGTAACCGGTCGTGATGAACTCATTGGGGTTCCGCAGGGGGTTGTAGTCGAAGCAGGAGAAGTAGTTGTTCCCGATGGTGTACGCATGGGGAATCACGATCGCCACGTCACCCCGAACGGCCCCGCCCGACAGACCCACAATGCCGGCCAACGCGGCCCAAACCACTCGGCTCCGTACCATGATCGGATGCTCCTTCCTATCTGCCTGCTGTGTTCGCTCGCTCACCGCGCGATGACCAGAACCGTGCGAACATGGGTGCTTCACCCGCGGCTTCACTTCTGCGCAACGGCCCCGAGTGCCTGCACGACGAATGCGGACAAGCAGCCCGCCCCAGCATACGTGCGACCGCGACCCGCGCGACCGCCTCCTTCACCGCTATGATCGCCATTATAGACGAACTCGCATTCCAGACGAAAGCCTAATTTGGTCATGAGAAATGGTTTATGCGGCATGTCCGCTCTTGGATTGGCTACGATTATCGGGTCCGAGTCGCACTGCAAGGCAATATTATTCAACCTGACTGAATTCAGCGTGCCCAGACCGAGAATCCACAACGCCATCGCTCGCGAGCACGCCGCCTTGGGGATAGCATGGGCTCGGAGTGTCGGACCCGCGACCCGATTTGCCCGCGGGCGGAGGACGCATACTCAGGTGGTGAGACTGCGGATGCGACATCGGCGAAGACCACGACTAGCCGCTTGGTGGGTGCAGGTGAGGCGATGGCCCCTGGCTCTGATGGCAGGGATTCTCGGCGTTTGCCCCTCTGCGTCCCTGGCGGGCGAAGGGACCGAGATCGCCTTGCGGCTTATCGACGGCAGACCCTGCGCCCGGTGCGTCATTGCCTGCGGGGATCGGTCCATACCGGCCAACGTCACGTTTGACTTGGGGTCGCGGGCGGCGGTGCTGGTCCACGACCGGACGGCCAAGCTGCTGGGCGTGGACGTGGCCCGCACCGTCGAACTGCGGTTCGGGGACCTGGTGATGCCGAACCTGCAGGCCGTGGCCGTCGGGCTGACGGAGCTGGAAGCGTTGACCCGGGATCACGCGGCGGAACTGGGCGAGCTTCCGGCCGTCGCCATCGTCGGGATGCCGGCGTTCAAAGGGTACACGCCGCAACTGGACCTCGCCGCCGGCGTGCTGCGGCTGCTGCCGGCGATCGACCCGGGGGGTGACTGGTCGTCGGCGGGCGTCGGGCTGGGCAATGAGAAACGGATCACGCTGGCCTACGAGGAGCAGGGGCACGGGCACTGGCTGTCGGCCGTGGTGCCGGACGACGGGGAGGGGTTCAAGCTGCGGGTCCGATTCAGCACGGGCCGGCACGATACGCTGATCGACGGCACGGTGGCGGACCTGGCCGGCGCCCCGGGCGGCGACCTGGAAACACTCAACGCAGGGCCGATCAACATCGCCCGATACGTGGCCCTGCGGCCGGAAGACCTGACGCAGATTCCGGCGCCGCACCCGGACGTCATGCTGGGCACGGGCCTGCTGAGTCACTTTCAGGTGACCATTGACCCGGCCAACCGTCGGATGGCATTTGAGCCCGTGCGAGAGCCGGTATTCCCCACGCAGGAGCGGGAGTACTTCAAGGCTCGCGTGGAGGAGGACGCGGGCGCCATCGAGCAGTTCGTCGAGAAGCACCCCGCGTCACGGCTGGCGGGCGAGGCGGCGATTGAGTTGCTGACGCTGCGTCTGGACGCGTACCCGCCGGATGAACAGGCGATCCGCCGGGCCGTGCGGCATCGGGCGAACGCGGCGCGGGCGGAGCGTCGAGCGGAAACGATGGTGGAGCTGGCCGACGCTCTGCTGAACGGCGAACGTGACGACCGGCTGGCCCTGGCTTCGTACGTGCTGGAAGTCGGGCTGGAGTACGCCCCGCTGGACATCAACGCGCGAGCGTCGCATCTGCTGCACGCCCGATTGGGATACGTGGCCCTGCAACGGGACGATCTGAAGCAGGCGCGGCGGCACCTGCTCTCGGCGGCCTTCGGGATGCCGAAGGACCCGCAGGTGAACTTCTGGATGGGCGAGTTCTATGAGCGGTCCGGCCGGCCGATGCGGGCGTGGTCGCGCTTCGCGCAGGCGGTGCTGACGGATGACGAGGTGCCGCCGGGCGCGCTGTTGGGTCTGGATCGGCTGAACCGCGATGCCGCGTTCCGGGCGTCGTTCAGCATGAGCGATGCGGAGGAGCTGCTCGAGGGCCGGACGCTGGAGTTCCATCCGGCGGACCGGTTCGAGGCCGATGCCCGGGAGAAGCCGACCGGCCACGTGCGGCTGGTGGAATTGTTCAGTTGCGTCGACCTGCCGGATACCACCGCGCCGGAATTGGCATTCCGCGGTCTGGCGGAGTACTTCGGGGATGCGGGCGTGTCGTTCGTGCAGTATCACCTGGCCGCACCGGCCACCGACCCTCTGGTCACAGACGTCTCGGAGGCCCGGGCCCGGTTCTATGGGGTGACGGAGGCGCCGGCCGCGATCTTCGATGGGGAGACTTCGGTCGGGGCCGGCGGGTCGGCCAGGGACATCGATGCGGTGTACCGGGCGTATCGGACCGCGGCCTTGCCGGAGACGGCGATTGAGTCGCCCTGGCAGGTGGCGGGGCGTGCAACCGTATCGGGCGGCGCCATCACCGGGATGATCGAGCTGACCGGGCCGCAGGCCGGTGCGGACCTGCGTCTGCACGTGCTGCTGTGCGAGCGGCTTGTGATGGCCCCGTCGGCCAACGGCGTGCTGATGCACTACCAGGTAGCCCGGGCGGCGGCCACGCCGGCCGAGGGCCTGGCGGTCCCGGAAACCGGCGGAACGCGGCGCTTTCCGGTAAAAATCCGGTTGGCCGAATTGGCAGAGGCGCTGGAGACGGCATTGAAGCGGGATGAAGAAGCCAAGAACGTGAAGTACCAGGTCCGGCCGACATTCGTGGATCCGTCGGCCTGCAACGTGGTGGCGTTTCTCCAGGATCGTTCGTCGAGGAAGGTTTACGCGGCGGTGACGGTTGACGTGTCTGCCGCACCACAAGAGCCATGAACCAGCCAGTGGAGTCGAGACATCTCTGCGCGGAGTTCGAGGGCCTGCTGACGGCCACGCGCCGCCGCGTCCATGCGGCGGCCGTTCGCCGGCGGGTGCGCTGTGCCGCAGAGCGAGGCGTCCGAGCGGCCGTGTGGGTTGCGGCGTTTGTGCTGGTGCTGCGGCTGCTGGCGTGGTTGCTCGGGCAGCCGGTGCCGTTGGGCATTGCAGCGGCGGCGGTTTTGCTGGTGCTCGTGGTCCTGGCGCCCGTTGCGGTAGCCTGGGTCCGAGCGAAGGCAGAAGAGCCCTGCTGGCGCGAAGCGGCCGAGCGACTGGACCTGGGCGCCGGTGAACACAACCGAGTGGCGATCGGGCTGGCGCTGGCCGACGGTGGTGCGGCCACGGAGTTCGGGCTCGCCGCGATACAGGACGGAATCGCTTCGCTGAAGCGAATTCACGATGGGGCGCCGTATCTGGAGGTCGCGCCGACGGATTGGTCTCGGTTGGCGGGTCGGGCGGCGGCGATCGGCCTGCTGGTCCTGGTCGCCGCGTGGGTGGGTCCGGCACGGCCCGGGCAGGAGCCGGCTCATGCTGGCGGGTTGGCGGCGGCTGCCGATACGCCTCGCGCGCCGGGTCGAGAGGCGGGCTCGCCGGACGCGGACCGCCCGGAGCAACCGATTCGAGACCGCGTGACCGACCGCGGCCAGGGTGAACGGGGCGTGCGGGCAGAGCCGATGGCCGCAGCGCCTGCACGCGGCTCGCACACGCCGGCGGCCGGTCGTACCGGCGGCGGGACCGTAGCGAAGGCGGCGACCTCGGAGCGATCGGCCCAGACGGGCGGCGAGAACACGCAGTCGGCGGCAACCGCGGGAACGCAAGAGAAGGATTCGCCGAAGTCCGGCACGCCCCGCCCGCCGAAGGAATCGCGAATCGCCGAGCGGAGGTCGAAAGAGGAGGCGGACTCGGGGGCCGGCGTCGGGAAGGGTTCCTCCGGGGGCGGAAGTATGGCCGCCGTCCAGCACAGTTGGTCGCAACGCGCCCAGACGGCCGAGGGCAAGGAAGACGAAGAGGCTTCCGACGAGGACGTGGAAGACGAGGCGGAGGAGAGTCGTCAGCGCAGCGGCATCCAGCCGTCGCTGAAGGATCGGAACGAATCGCCGTCGCGAGACCTGGGCATCAGCGGCGAGCAGGGCCCGCCGGGCACGGGCCGGGGCGGGCCGACGCCGCCGAAGAAATCGCGGGGGACGGCCTCGCTGGTGCTGGGCATTCCGGTCCCGGACTTCGTGCGGGGTCGGCTGGGTCCGGGGACGACGAAGATCACGCACGAGCGGGTGGAGCCGACGCCGATGCCCGGCGAGCCGGCCCAGGCGGGTGCGGTGTTGCCGCGCGTGGGGCCGGAGCGGCCGGTTTCGCCCGTGGCCATTCCGCCGAACCTGGCGGAGGCCGTTCGCAATTACCTGATCGCGCTGCATTCCGCAGACGCGCAGGAGACCGTAGAAGAACAGCCCGATACGCCGCCGGAGGGCGGAGCATCCCAAACGGAGGAGTCATTGAATCCATGAGTGAGCAGCCCAAGGTTCGGCCTGCGGCGTCGGCAGACGCGTCGGCCCAGGCGGCGCGGTTCCGCGAGGTATTCGATCGCCTCAAGCGCGAGGTACACAAGGTGTTCGTCGGGCACGACGAGCTGGTGGAGAACGTGCTGTCGGTGCTGCTGTCCGACGGGCACGTGCTGCTGGAGGGCGTGCCGGGCCTGGGCAAGACGTTGCTGGCCCGGACGCTGGCCTCGGCCCTGCAACTGGACTTCTCGCGCATCCAGTTCACGCCGGACCTGATGCCGGCGGACGTGGTGGGCACCATGGTGCTGCGCGAGAAGGAAGGCGGCGGGCACGAGCTGGCCTTCGAGCCGGGCCCGGTGGTGGCGAACTTCATCCTGGCCGACGAGATCAACCGGGCGACGCCCAAGACGCAGTCGGCCATGCTGGAGGCCATGCAGGAGCGGCAGATCTCGGTGGCCCGGCGCACCATGCCGTTGCCGGAGCCGTTCATCGTGATGGCCACGCAGAACCCGATCGAGCAGGAGGGGACGTATCCGCTGCCGGAGGCCCAGTTGGACCGATTCCTGGTGAAGCTGCTGGTCGATTACCCGGCCGAACGCGAATACCACGACATTCTGCTGCGGACGACGGGCACGGACCTGCCCACGGTGGAGCCGGTGTCGACGGGCGACGAGATCCTCGCCATGCGGCGGATCGTGCGAAGCGTGGAGGTGACGGAGCAGGTCCGGGCGTACGCGATTCGGCTGGTGATGGCCACGCAGCCCGGCTCGGCGCACGCACCGGCCGCGATCAGCCGGGCGGTGGCCCTGGGCTCGAGCCCGCGCGGCGCGCAGGGGCTGATGCTGATGGGCAAGGTGCGGGCGCTGATGGGTGGACGGTTCGCCGTATCGTGCGAGGATGTCCGGGCGGTCGCGTTGCCCGTGCTTCGGCACCGGCTGCTGCTGAACTTTGAGGCCCAGGCGGACCGTGTGCATCCGGATGACCTGGTCCGGGCGGCGGTCAGTTCCGTGAGCGAGCTGTCGAGGTAACCCGTGGCCCGGCTGTTCAGCGAAGAGTTTGTCCGCGCGATCGAGCGGTTGCGCATCGTCACCCGGCAGACGCCGCGGGGCGGTCGCCACGCGGAGCATCGGTCGGCTGATCTCGGGTCGGGGATGGAGTTCCGCGATTTCCGGGCGTACGTGCCGGGCGACGACGTGCGCCGGCTGGACTGGAACCTCTACCGGCGCAGCGGGCGGCTGTTTCTGCGGCTGTTTGAGCAGCCGGAAGACCTGCCGGTTGCCATTCTTCTGGATGTCAGCGATTCGATGTTCTTCGAGGCGCCGCCGCGGGCGGATGCGGCCCGGCTGGCGACGGCCATTCTCGCCGCGGTGGCCCTGCAGCAGCACGACCGCGTGACCCTTCAGCCGTTCGGGGCGGACCTGCTGCCGCCGCTGTCCGTCAACACCGGGCGGGCGGGGCTGCGGCGGGTACTGACATACCTGGAGCGGCTCGGGCCGGCCGGCCCGACAAACGTGGTCCGTGCGGCGACCCGGTTCGCGGCCCGGCGCCAGCGGCCGGGGCTGGCGGCGGTGGTTTCGGATTTCTTCGATCCAGCCGGCGCCGTCGGCGTCACGGAGGCGCTGGGCCATCTGCGACACCGTCTGGCACTGGTACAGGTAATCCGGTCCTCCGACGCGGAGCCCGCCCTGAACGGCGAACTGCGCCTGCTGGACTGTGAATCGGGCGGGGCGGTGGATGTTTCCATCACGCGGGAAAGCGTGGGGCGGTATCGGCAGGCGTACGCGGCGTTTACAGACGAACTCTCGCGGTTTGCCGCCCGGCGGCAGGCGGTCCACGCCCGGATTGACGCGGACCGGCCCATCCTGGATCAGCTCGACGAATTGTTCGCGGGCGGTGTGCTGGTGACGTGAGGTGACCGTGCGATGACATTCTCCGGCATACCGATCTTGTGGGCATTGGCGCTGGCGGCGGCGGCCGCGGCGGCACTGGCCCTGCTGCACCGGCTGCGGGTGCGTCCGCGGGAGCTGCGCGTGGTGACCGTGCTGTTCTGGGCCCACGCGGCCGAGCGCACGCGGGCCCGCGTGCTGTTCGAGCGGTTCCGGCACCCGCTGACCTACGCCCTGCTGGCGGCGATCTGCACCTTGCTCTGTCTCGCCGCGGCGCGGCCGGCGTGGTCGGGCGACCCGAGAGACCGGCTCCATCAAGTTGTCGTGCTGGACGCGGGCATGGCGATGCACGGCGCGGAGGATCGCTGGAATGCGGCGACCACGGCAGCGCTGCACGAGGTTGAACGATTGGCCGGAGGAGACCGCCTGGCCGTCGTCGTGGCCGACCCGTGGCCGCGGGTGATCCAGTCGTTCGCCGATCCGACACCGCTGGTGAAACGCAAGCTGGCGGAGGTGGTTCCCTCGAACCGCCCGGCCGACCGAGCGGGTGCGAAGCGGCTGGCGGAATCCCTGCTGCGCGGGCGGGATCACGCGGAGGCCGTCTGGATCGGCGATCCGGATGATGAAGGAATGGACCATTCCGCGGTGTCCTGGCGTGGGGTGGCCGTTCCCGTACCGAAAGAGAACGCCGGCATCGTGTGGATGACGTTTGAGCCCGCGGCGGGTGACCCGTTGCGAGGATCGGTGCAGATTCGCGTCGGGAGTTGGGGTCCGACGGCCCGGGATGTGACGCTTCGCGTCGACCGCGGCGGCGGCGCGCCCCTCCTCGAGGAAACCCGGTTGGTAACGCCAGGCGAAATGGCGGATTTCGTGGTGCCGGACCTGCCGGCCGACGGCGATGCGCTGATTGCGCGGCTGAGCCCGCCCGACGGTCGGCCGGCGGACGATACGGCCACGTTCCGTGTGCCGTTACGTACGCCGATTCGCGTGTGTGGGGACGACGCCGTGCCGGACGCGCTGCGGGCCGCCCTGACGGCAACCCCGTCCGTTCAGTGGACGGACACCGAATGCAGCGTGGAACTGCGCGTCGGTGACGGGCCGCCCATCACGGGGGGCACACCCATCCGCGGGAGCGATCACGATTTCGAAAACGCGGTATGCGGGAATGGACGCGGAATCGCGCCCACTGCGGACGCACGAATTCTGCTGCAGGCGGGCGAGGGGGTGCTGGTGGCTTCCGTGGGGGGGCCGCGACCGCAACTGCTGCTGTCGGATGCCCTTTGGGGCGACGGAAGCGATGTGCCGGCCCGCCCGGCGCTGGCCGTGATGCTGGTGCAGACGCTCCGCACGCTGGCCGGCTGGGATGACGATCCGGTGACGGTCCCGGCGGAGCGGGCCGTGGAAGACCCGTTGTGGGCGCTGGGCGACGCGGTGACGACGATGCCCGGCTCGCGAACGGCTTCCGCAGTGGCACCTGCGATTGCTGAGTCACCGAAGGGCGAGGTGCGCCGGTCGTGGTGGCCGTCATTGACGGCGGCGTTGCTGGGCCTGGCATTTGTGGCGTTCCTGGTTGAGGCGGCGCTGCACGCGCGCGGGAGGATTCCATAAGCGATGCTCTTTGGGCACCCCACGGCATTGTGGCTGCTTCTCCTGGCGATTCCGCTGGTCGTGTTGCACGTGCGCGGCGGGCGGTCGACGTCGGCCGGACGCTGGGGCGCGGTGACGGCGCTGCGCCTGCTGGCCTTCGTGCTGCTGGTGCTGGCGCTGGCTCGTCCGCTGCTGGATCGACCGGACGGCCGTCGGACGGTGGTGGCGGTCCTGGATTCCTCCGCAAGTGTCAGTGACTCGGCACTCACGCGGGCGATCGAGGCGGCGCGGTCCCTGCGTGACGGCCGAGGCCCGGACGAGGATTTCGAGCTGGTGGTCTTCGACCGCACGGCCCGGTCCGAGCCCCCGTCCGTCCTGGATGTCACGGACCGAGTGCGAGCGGCAATGCCGGACGAACCTGGCTCCGCCCTGGCCGACGCGCTTCAACTGGCCGGTGGCCTGATCCCGCGCGACGGACGGGGCCGCGTTGTCGTGTACAGCGACGGGCTGGAGACCGGCGGCGACGCCGAAGCCGAGGCGTGGAAACTGGCTCAGCGCGGCATCCAGGTGGAGACCGTGTCGTGCGAAGTCGCCGCAGACCGCGAGGTCGTGCTGGTCTCCGCGGTCCTGCCGCCCCGCGTGGGCGCCGGCGCGACGGCCACGCTGGAAGCGACGGTGGATTCCACTTCCTCCGGGCCGGCGGAGTTGGTAATCGAATCGCAACTCGACGGAACGCAGACTCGGACCGCCATCGAGCGGACGGCGGGCCGGCAGACGATCACGCAGGCCTGCCCGATGACGCGGGAGGGTTTGGCGAGCTACACGGTGCGGGTTGAGGTCGAGGGGGACGGGTCGGCCGACAACAACGAGTTGCCGGCCGCGGTGTTCGTGGAGCGCCCGTTGCGAGTGGCGGTCTCGGAGGATGCAGACGGCGCCCCGGCGACCACGGCCTTATCGGCATGGCTGGGAACGTCCGCGGTGGTCCAGGCGGCGGCGCCGTCGGCGCTGGCGGACCCGAAGACGCTGGACGGCATCGACGTTCTCGTGCTGGCGGACATGCCGGCCGACGCGTTGCCCACGGCGGCGCAACAGCAAATTGTCGCGGCGGTGACGGACGGGCTGGGTCTGTTCGTCGGCGGCGGGCGCCGTTCCTTCGGGCCGGGCGGCTACGCCCGCACGCCGCTGGCGGACGTTCTGCCCGTGCGGTTTTCGCAGGAAGTGCAGCGGCGTGACCCGAGCACGACGCTGGTGGTTATCATCGACACGTCCGGCAGCATGGGCGGACCGCGGGTGAACCAGGCCAAGGAAATCGCCCGGCTGGCCATCGCCCGGCTCAAGCCGCACGACAAGGTGGGCATCGTCGAGTTCTACGGATCGAAGCGATGGGCGGCGCCGATTCAACCGGCGTCGAACGCCATTGACCTGCAGCGGGCCCTGAACCGGCTCAGCTCCGGCGGCGGCACGGTGATTCTGCCCGCCATCGAGGAAGCCTACTACGCGTTGCAGAACGTGCAGACCCGCACCCGGCACGTGCTGGTGCTGACGGACGGCGGTGTGGAGCCGGGAGCGTTCGAACCCCTGATCCGGCAGATGTCAGACCATGGCATTACGCTTTCGACGGTGATGGTGGGGCCGGGCGGGCACTCGGCATTCCTGGCCAGCCTGGCCCAGTGGGGCCGCGGGCGATTCTACGCGGCGCCGGACCGGTTCAACATGCCGGAGATCATCGTGAAGCAGCCGGAGTCGTCGCTGCTCAGCCCGTTCATTGAGCAGCCCGCCGGGCTGGCCGTCCGGTCGCGACATCCCATCGTGAGCGGCGTGGACCTTGCCGACGCGCCGGAGCTGGCCGGCTACGTGGAGACGCAGGCCCGGCCCACGGCGGACGTGCTGATCGAGTCGAGCCTGGGGCATCCGGTGCTGGCCCTGTGGCATTACGGGCTCGGCACCGTCGCGGCATGCGCGACACACATCGGCGGCGAGTGGTCGCGTGATCTGTCCGACTGGCCGGGCTACGGCACCTTGATGTGCGGCCTGGTGCGGACGCTGGCCCGCCCGGCGCCGGAGCGCGCGTTGCGAATCACCCCGATCCGTCGTCCGGGTGCGGTGGAGTTGCGGATGGAAGACGCCCGCCCGTCGTTCGCGGAGAGCCTGGCCGCCCTGGAACTGACCGTGACGGACGCATCCGGCCAATCCCAGACCCGGGTGCTCGACCCGATCGGTCCGAACCGCTGGAACACGCGTCTGGCCGGGCTCGCCCCGGGAACCTATACGGTCTCGGTCCGCACGGCCGGCGGCGAGCGGGGCGGCACGGCGGCGCTGGTGGTGCCGCCGGTGCGGGAGGTGACTTCCGCGGGGGCGGATCTCGATCGGCTGGCGGCCATCGCCGGCTGGTCTGACCGGGCGCAACAGCGTGCCGCCGAGCCGGCGGTGAGAGAAGCGACGAAGTCCGTCGAATTGCAGCCGGCGCTGTGCCTGGCGGTGGTGCTGCTGGTGCTTCTGAACGTGCTGGTGCGGCGCTGGCCCCAGCGCAGGGTCAGTCGAATCGGTGCCGTCGTGGCGGTACTGCTCTGCACGGCCTTGCCGTCGGCTTCGCAGGCCCGGGAGACGCTCGATCCGGCGGTCGTCGCGGCGCAGAGTCTGCTGGAGACGGGGGAACTCGCGAAGGCCCGGGAGACCCTTCGTGCGGCGGTCGAGGCGCGGCCGGACTCCGCCGCGTTGTGGGCGAACTTGGGCCGGGTGGAGGAACTCCTTGCCAACGACGCGGCCGCGCTGACTTCGCTGGATCGGGCGGAGTCACTGGAGACGGACCCCGTTCACCGCCTGGCCGTGCGCGTGCGGGCGGCCCAGATCCTGTACGACCAGGGCAAGCCCGTCGCGGCGGCGGAGCATCTGCGGCGAGCGGCGGCAGACGCGCCGGCGCTGGCGGCAATGTGCGCTCACGTGGCCGGTCTCAGTGGTGACAACCAAACGGCACTGGACCTGTTGCCGGTCCAGGGAGACGACCGGTCCCGCTTCCACGCTCACGTGTTTCGCGGGCTGTTTTTGCTGCGGCTGGATCGGCCGGTGGAGGCAGGGGAGGAATTCGAGCGGGCCTATTCACTCGCTCCGCTCGCCCGCGATCGGCGTTATGCCCTGGAGCGGATCGTGGCCGCGGCCCGCGCTGCGGACCGGCTGGCGGCCCTGGCCGACGGCTGGCTTGCCCAGACTGATCTGCCCGTGGAGCAACTGGAAGCGCTGGTGCCCCTTCTGCAGGAGCTGGGCCGCGCGGACGAATCGCTGCGGCTGCTGCAACGGAATGACTGGTCGGCCGAGCATCGCGCACTGCTGGAGTCGCCGGATTTCCAGCGCGGCATCGTGGCGACGGCCGTGGCAGCGGGTCGAACCCGGGACGCCGCGGCGGCCTATCGCGCCCTGATGGACCGCGAGCCGCGGCAGGTGGAGTGGCGGGTCGGGCTGGCTCGGCTGCTGCTGCTGGACGGCCGGCTTGAGGACGCGGAACAGATTTTCGTCGACGGCGTGGCCCGCTTTGACCCGTCGCAGGACCTGATGGCCCTGGCTGACGGGGCCCGGCGGCTGGGTCTGGACGAGGTGGCGCTGTCCGCCGCACGAAAGGCCGGGGCCGCTGGAAATGCGACCGGCATGCGGGCCATCCTGTTTGAGGTTGATCTCACCCGCGAGCGCGGCCAGACCGACGCGGCCATGCGCCGTCTGCGTGAGTTGGCCCGGAACATCGACGGCGATCCGGGCGCCCTGCTGCCGGTGGCGGAAGCTTTCGAGCGGTACGGCGACAGGGAAGAGGCACTCCGGTTGTTCCGCCGCATCCACGAGGCCACAAAGAGCGAGGACATCCTGTTGCGCATCGCGTGGCTGCTCGAGCAGAACAATCGCTTCGACGAGGCCCTGGCGCTCTGGAAGGAGATGTGGGAGACCACGCAGGTGCCGGCCCGCCGCCGGCAGGCCCAGGAACGCGTGCTCGACCTGGCCTCGCGCGGCGGTCTGCTGGCCGATCTGGCCATCGAGCTGGAGGAACGGCTGGCCGCCGCCCCCGAGGGCGCGCCGGCGGATGAGCGAGCGCTCTCGCTGCTCATCGACATTTACACGACCGCCAACGATCCTGTTTCGGCGGCCGAGATTCTCCAGGAATACGCGCCCCGCGGAAACGGGGAGGGCGAGTCCGTGGACGTGCTCAAGCGGCTGGCCCGCGTGTACCTGAACTGCGAGCAGTTCGGCCGCTGCAATCGCGTCCTGCGGCGGCTGGCGGAACTGGACCCGGCCAACGCGGAGGAATACCTCCAGCAGATCGCGGTGGTGGCCCTGGAGCGCCGGCAGCCGCACGAGGCCCGTGCCGCCCTGGAGGCGCTTGAGAAACACGCCGAGGATCCGGCCTTGGCCGACGAGTTCGCCGCAGGCGTGCTGGATATGCTGGGCCTGCACGACGAGGCGGCGGCGGCCTACGCCCGCCTGCTGGATCGATACCCGGACCGGATCGAGGCCCACCTGATGTGGGGCAACGCCATGAAGGGCGCGGGCCGGACGGACCAGGCCGTCGCTCGTTTCCAGACCCTGGTGGAGGAGGCGACCGAAGACGATCTGTTTGCGGTGGCCGTGGACGGTCTGCTGAATCTGGACGCGCCGCCCGCGGCGATGCAGACCGCGTACCGGCGCGTGGTGTCGCGGATCGCAGCTCGGCCGGACCCGGTGTTCCTGTATCAACTGGCGGCGGACGTGCAGGACGCGATGAACCGTCCGGCGGAACGGGACCGCGTGCTGGAGCAGTCGGTTGTTGTGGCGGGTGAGCGCCGCGCCCCGCTGCTCCGCGAGTTGATGGATGCCGCCGGCGCCGCCAACCAGACGGAGCGAATGATCCGGTTCGGCCGGTCCATTCTGGCCCTGGACCAGCAGATGCCGCCGCAGGTGTACCTGGATCTCGGCGAGGCGCTGATCAAGTCCGACCGGCCGGCCGAAGCGGAACGGGTGTTTGCCCGGGCGCGGGTGGCGGCCGACTTCTCGATCGTGCAGCAGAAGGTGGCGACGTACTTCGAGAACGCCAACCGTGCGACCGACGCGGACCGCATCATCCGCGAGTTGCTGGTGGCTCAGCCGGACAACGTTCCGCTGCTGATCCGGTCGGGCGGCTTGTGCGAACAGCTTGCTGCGTATGACCGGGCGTTCGAGCAGTACGGACGGGCGGCGGACCTGATGCTCCGCCGTCTGCCCCGGACGGTGCGCCGGGACGAGGTCGGATTGGCGGCGGACGCGGACGAGCCGTTCGGCCGGCGCCGCTGGCGGGCCGCGAACCTGGACGAGATCTCGCAATACTTCGCCAGCGCCGGCGGCGGCCTGCTGAATGCCGCGCGCTCGCCGGAGCTTCGCGAGAAGCTGCTGGCAGACCTGACGACGCATCTGAACGAAGAGGTGCAGTCGCTGGAGGCGGACAGAGCATTCGCCGGCACGCTCGACGGCAACCTGCGGCTGCACCGGCTTACGGCGTTCATCCGGCACGCGGCGTTCTGCCTGCATGAGCCGGAACGGGCCGACGCGATGGATCGCACGCTTCTGGCTCGCTATCCCAACGATGCCCGGCTGGCCGCGGAGGTTGTGCGCACCCGCGTCGACTGGGGACTCTACGAACGGGGCACGGCGCTTCAGGAGATCGTCGGCGATCGTGCCGCGCCGCCGACCCCCCTGGTCGTCCATGCCGTCCGTACCGGGCGGCAGCCGCTCGACTCCCTGCTTCACGACGGCACGCTTGACGCGGCTTTGGCCCGGCAGCTTGTGCCCGTTCTCATCGTGTCCGGCCGCACCGAGGACGCCCGGCGGGCCCTGCACGCCGCCGGTCCGCCTCCGGCGGCGCAGGCCAGTGATGTCTGCGCCGTGTTCGTGGCGGCATCCGCGGTGCTGGAGGCCCCGCAGTCCCTGCAGCGATGGCTGAGCCTGTGGCTGGACGCTCTTGCCCGTGAAAAGAACGGCCGGGCGATGGCGCGGGGCCTGGAACAGTGCATCCGTGTCGTGTGGAATCACCTGGCCCCGGCCGACCGGGACGTGCTGCTGGAGCGGATCGAGGGGCTGGCCGGCGGGTTCACCGGTGACGACCGCTTGTCACTGGACCTGCTGCGCATGCGTCTGGCCGAGGCGCTCGGACGGCCGTTTCCCGACCGCGAGCGCATCGCGGCCGGCGCCTCGCGAACTCCCGCGGTCGGAATCGACGTGCTGGCGCCGTTGCTGGACACAGCGACACCGGAGGAACGACCCGGACTGCTCCGCAGCATGGCGGCAGCCCGCGATTCGAGGCAGACCCGCGGATTCCTGATGGACGTGGCCGGCGGCCTTCGCACGCCCGCGGACGATGCGTTCGTCGAAACCTTCCTGAACCTGTTCCAGGCCGCGCCGCGAGAGCGATACGAGCCGGATCGCATCCTGAGCCAGATCCAGCGCGGGGGCTGGAACCGGAACCCGGCACAACCTCGCCTGGCCCGACAGATCGGCGAAATCCTGCTGACCGAGATGCCCACCGCCCCCCCGGTGCTGATCGCCGTGGCGATGGCCCGGAAGACGGCGGGCGCTTACGACGAGGCCCGCCTGCTGGTGGATGAGGCCGTCGAGTCGCTCGCGTCCCTGGGTGAGTTTGAATTCGCGCAGTCGCGACTCTGGGATGATCTGGCGTCCGTCCTGACGCGAGAGGACTGCGCCGACGTGGCCGCGGAACTTGCCGATCGCGCCGAGATCGAAGGGAAGACGTCCTCGCTGCTCTACGGGCTGGGCACGCTGCAGCTCAGGGCCGGGCAGCACGAGGACGCCGCCGCGTCATTCGAGGCGGCCTACCGCCTGTCACCGACCAGCCGCACGCTGGGGCGCAAGGTGATCCGGATGTTCCAGGACGCCGGCCGCGTGCGCGACCTCGCCGAGCTGCTCTCCGCGCTTCTGACCCGCAGTTCCATCATGGAGTCCTTCGAGTGGCGGACGCTGACGGAGCTGTACTGCAACCTGTTCGACCCCCTGAACGCGCAGCGAACGGTCCGTCGGCTGGAAGGACCGCTCAGCCCGGTCGAGAACATGCGGGTGGACCGCATGACGGGCCGATACGACCACGTGCGGGCCGCGTTTCTGCGCTTCCTGATCACCAACCGCAACGAGGGCCGGTTCTTTAACCCGATTTGGCCGGACGAGCCGTCCCCCGGGGGCATGGCCGAGTACCTTGATGCGGCGACACGGGATCGGCGAGCGCGCCCGACCCTGTTCACGGGCATTGCCGACCTGTCGTTTGCCGAAGAGGACTGTGCCGCCCTGCTGCGGGCGGCGCCGCCGGATCGGGCGGATGTGCCGGGCCTGGTCGAGGGTCTGGCGAGGGCGGCGCGCCTGCGCGGCTCGCAGGATGCGTGGCTCGCCACGCTGGAAGACGTTCGCACACGCAACGCCCTGAATCTCAAGGATCGACGCCTGCTCGTCGCCCTGGCGGAGGAAGGTGTCCCGATCCCGCCGCTGTTGGTGGAGAGCCTGGACAGCCTGCCGGTCTTCATGGACCTCGGCGACTTCCGGCAGGCCCGCCTGCTGGACGCACTCGTGAAGCTGTACGCAACATCCGGCCGGGAAGAGTCGGCTCGAAACCTGCTTGCCTGGCTGGTGGCCGGTGATCTGCTGGCCGGCGCAACCGCGACGCAACTGGAGGATCGTTTCCAGCGACTCGAGGACTACCTGGCTCTCCTGCCGCCGGACCGGCGTGACGCGGAGCGGCGGCGATGGGCCGACTTGCTGGCCACCACGCCGCTGGAGTCTCCCGGCAGCCAGTACACGGCCGCCCTGCTGAGTCTCATCGACTCCATCGAGCCGGCGGCCGAGCGACAGCGGCGATTGGAAGCGATGTGCGCAGTGCTGGAATCGGCCGCGGCCCGGCGCGAACCGGATGCAGCGCCGTGGGCGGAACTGGCGCGGTGTCGGGCCAGTCTGGGGATGTACGACGGATTCGTGGAGGCCTTGTCACAGGCCGTGGAACAGCACGACCGCCGCAGCGAGTGGGTCACGGTGCCGCTGGACGGCCGCGCGTTCCTGCCCGCGGCATCCCGGCTGGTCGATCCCGAACGCTACGCGCGGGCCACCCTGGAGGCCGTGCTGGCCGCCCGCGAGGCGGGCCGGCTGTCTCCCGCGTCGGCGACGCGCGGGCTCTGCCTGCTGGGGCACTGGTGCCTCGACAACTCCCTGCCCGATGAAGCTCGGGCCATCCTCGAACGCCTGGACACGTCCGACGAATCCCCGGGAGAACCCGCCTTGTGGCGGGCGGACCTCGCGCGGCTGCTGGGCGAGGAGGAACAGGCCATCCGCCTGGAAACGGCACTTCTGAAGTCCGACCGACTGCCCGTGCTCCGCGTGCCGCCCGTGCTGGACGCCCTGGAGGCCCGGGAGGGGAAGGCCGCGGCCGACGCCCTGGCCGTGCGGGTGGCCGTCTACAGTGACCACCCCATTATCCTTCGCCGGTCCGCGGACGCCGCCCGTGCCCAGGGCGACCCGGCGACAGCCGAGGTCTTTCTGCAACGATTGCAGGCCGTCACACCGACCGGCGCCGGCGACCCGTAGCGGAACGGTACCCCCGTTGGAATAGAGCCGATGTTTCCCTCGAACCGCTCGAGGCGTGCTGTGACGCGACGTACGCTTCGGCGGTTCTTGCCGGTCCGAGCCCATCTCGGCGTCCGTAATCGCCACCGCTTGCCCCCCTCCGTGAGACGAGCCCCGACCGGCGGCCGGCGCGGGCGGACCGTCCTGGAGTCCGGTTCGAGCGGGCGCGAGACCGTTTCGGTCTCATTCAGCACAAGGTATCGGACCTGCCGCCAGCCGAACACGCCATTCAAGACTCAATCGTTCACCGCGTCCGGTCGATGCCTACCCAGGACTTCCGCTCTCCTCCAGACGGTTGGGGTGGGGGAGGGTTCGGGTGTGACGTGTGCCGGTGGGAGGCTCGCGCGACATGCCGCCGCGGCGCCGACGGCACATCCGGACCGTACACCACGCGGTGCAGGTCAGGGGCGCACTGCGGCAGCCCGCGATTGAGCCGGATGCAGACGAACGATTCGATCGCCCATTCCATTCTGCTGGCGGAGGCCGAGGACGACATCGCCGGCCTCATCGGCCGGGCATTCGCGTCCGCGAAGCCGGATTGGGCGATCGTCCGTGCATCCACGCTTCAGGAAGCCCGGGAAGCGTTTTCCAGGAGTCAGCCGGACCTGGCGATCGTGGATCTCCGCCTGCCCGACGGAGACGGCATGACGCTGCTGCCCGGGCGCCTGGAAAACGGCCAATGCCCGATGATCGTTCTGACGGACGGGGGAGTCGGACACGCGCTTGGCACCGCCCTGGAAGCCGGCGCCATCGACTGCGTTGTCAAATCCATCGAGAGTGTCCAGGCCCTTCCCCAGATTGCCGAACGGGCGATTCGTTCCTGGGCGTACGTCGCCGCCCGGCAAAGGGCGGAGCAGACGATCCGGCTGCTGGCCCGGGCCCTGGAGTCCGTCGCCAACGGAGTGGTCATCACCGATTGCGACGCGTGCATCGAGTGGGTGAACCCGGCCTTCAGCCGTCTGACCGGCTACGCCCTGGAAGAAGTCGTGGGGCGGAACCCGCGGATTCTCAAAAGCGACGTTCATGAAGCCTCGCTCTACCGCGAGCTGTGGCAGACCATTCTAGCGGGCTCGGTGTGGGTCGGACACATGGTGAACCGGCGCAAGGACGGCACGACCTATCACGAGGAAATGACCATCACGCCGATCCGCGATGCGAGCGGAAACACCACCCATTACGTGGCGGTCAAGCAGGATGTTTCCGAGCGGATGCAGGTGGAGCAGGCCCTCCGCGCAAACGCAGAGGCCCTCCGGACCACGAACCGCACCCTGGCCCAGGCCATGGCGGAAGCGGAAGCCGCCTGTCGGGAGGCGGAGCGGGCGAATCAGGTCAAGAGCGAGTTCCTCGCGAAGATGTCGCACGAGCTGCGAACGCCGCTGAACTCGATCATCGGGTTCACCGAGCTGATGATTCAGGATTCGGTCGACTCGCCGAGCCCGAAGCGAGCCACGCGCCTGGAGAAGGTCCACCGAAACGCCCACAACCTGCTCGCCCTGATCAACGACATCCTCGATCTGTCCAAGATTGAGGCGAACCGCCTGACGCTGGACCTGGCGCCCGTAGACGTCGGGCACGTCCTGGACGACTGCGTCGAGCTGACCCGGCCGCTGCTTCACGCGGGCGCCGTGGACCTGCAACTCGACCTGCACCCGTCGGTCGCGCAGGCAGGCTCCTGGATGGGCGACGAGCTGAGGTTCCGCCAGATCCTGATCAACCTGCTCGGCAACGCGGCGAAGTTCACCGAGGCGGGTCAAATCCTCGTTCGCGCTCGCGTCGACGCGGACGAACTGGTCATCGAGGTCCACGACACCGGCATCGGAATCGCCGCCGAGCACCTGGACCGCATCTTTCACGAATTTGAACAGGTGGATTCCTCGAACACCCGCCGGGCGGGCGGCACCGGGCTGGGGCTGGCGATCTGCAAACGCCTGTGCGGGCTGATGGGCGGACGCATCGACGTCCGCAGCACAATCGGCGTGGGAACCTGCTTCACCGCCTCCCTGCCCTGGTGTCAGGCCATCGCAGAGGACAAGCCGCTCACGGATGTCGGGGAGGCCGTGCAGAACGCATCCGTGTGAATCGGGCAGACGGGCGATCGACGCAGGGACTCCGCCGGACCGCGAATGGGAAGACGGACCATGAGCACGATTCTGGTAGTCGAAGACACGCAGGACAGCTATGACCTCATCGCCGATGCACTGGGCGACGAGCACACGCTGGTGCACGCCCGCACCGGGCCCGAGGGCCTTGACCTGGCGGCCCGTGTGCGACCCGACCTGATCCTCCTGGACATGCGCCTGCCCGAGCTGGACGGACTGTCCGTGGTCCGACGTCTGCGCGGCATGGAGGAACTCCGGGCGATCCCGGTCGTCGCGGTCACGGCCAACGCCATGCCGCAGGACCGCGCGACGTGCCTGGCCGCCGGATGCGACCACTACATCTCCAAGCCGATTGCCATCCGGGACCTCGTGGACCTCGTGAATCGAATTGCGTGCGCAGACGGGGGCGGCCGGGAGCTTCGTCCGAACAACCCGCAGCTTTGCGAGGAGGCGTCATCGTGACCGGCGAGGTTGACCTGCAATCCATCACCGTTCTCGGCGTGGACGACCTGCCGGACAACCTGGACCTCCTGGAGGACTACCTGGACGGCGAGGTCTGGAACTTCCTACGGGCCCGGTCGGGAGAAGAGTGCATCCGGCTGGCCCTCGATCCGGGCGCGGACATCATTCTGCTGGACCTGAACATGCCCAACATGAACGGGCTGAGCGTCGTCCGCTCGCTGCGAGCCATCCGACAACTCCAGCACATCCCGGTGATCCTCCAGACGGCCTACGCCAGCAAGGAGAACGTCCTGTCGGCCGGCCGCCTGGGCTGCACGCACGTTCTGGCCAAACCGCTTTCCCGCGATCGCCTGTTGAGCGAAATGCGGGCGTGTCTGACGGAGCGCCCGCAACCCGCGGCCGCCGAGACGGCCGATCCGGACCCGCGGATGATCGCCCACACCGCGCGGCAGACGAAAGAACTTGTGCAACACGCCCGGCTGGCCGATCACACGGACGGCGTCGGGACGGTGGAGGCGATTCACGACCTGATCTCCGGCGAGACGGCCCTGGGGGAGCGGCTGATCCGCGTGGCGAACTCGCCCACGTACGCCGGACGCCACCGCGTGCGGACCGTTCTTCAAGCGGTGGTTCGGCTGGGCGTCGTGGAGACGCAACGGCTGATTCGCAAGGCGTCCGACCGGATGCTTCAGGGCGTGGACTCCGACCGGACCCTGAAATCGCTCGACCTGCTGGAATCGATCACGCGGCTGTTCCCGGAACGAGCCGCCACCGAAGAGGGATTGCTTGGTCTTCTGGAGGAGCTGGGGCGGGACCCGCACTCCGCGGAGACCCAAGGTCCGGCGACCGCAGCGCCGGACGCCGGCTGAGCGGGCGGCCCACGCGGTGTGAATCGCAACTGGAGAACGTGTAATGGATCAATGCACGACCTATCGACTGCTTGTGGTGGATGACATACCCGACAATCTCGACCTGCTGTGCGAGGTCTTCGACGATGAACCGTGCGAGGTGGTCACGGCCGCCAGCGCAGGCGAAGCGATGGAACGAATCGGCGAGTTCGCCCCGGACGTTGCCATTCTCGACGTGCAGATGCCCGACACGAACGGCTACGAACTGTGCGAGCAGTTGCGGGAGCGGTTCGGACTGCTGGATTTCCCCATCGTGTTCCTGACGGCGGAGCGGACCGACGCCCAGAGCATCATCCACGGCCTGGACATCGGAGCCAGCGATTACGTCACGAAACCGTTCAACGCCCAGGAACTGAAGGCCCGCGTTCGCAGCCTGCTCCGCGCCCGGGCCGAGCACCAGGCCCGCATCGACGAGGCCAAGACGGTGACCCGCCGCCTGTTCCGCGATCCGCTGCGCTGAACCGGACCCCGACCGGGAGACAGACGCACGCCAGCCGGCCCGCCGCCGGCTTGGGGCTCAGACCGTCAGCTTCCCCCTCATTGTCGTCACGCATTGCCCGGCGATGCGGACGGAATAACCCTCCCCCGCATGCTTGGTCACCAGGGCCCGAACGGCGCCCGCCCGGCCGCCCGGCTCGGCCTGCACGCAGTGGACGGCCGCCGTGTTCTGGTAGAACGGAACAAGCTCGTTCACCACGAGGTAGGTGGCCAGGGGCCCGTGGACGCTGCCCGTCACCGGGTCTTCCGGCACGCCCGCGGCCGGGGCGAAGAACCGGGATTGCGCGTGGATGGAATCGGCCAGCGTGTTGAGGGTGGCCACGCAGAACCCGCGGATGCGCTGCTTCAACGAGAAGTCTCGCAGGCCGTTGACTTCCGGCACCAGCGATTGCAGCGTCTGCAGGTCGTGCAGAAACAGAAGCACGTCGCCGTCCTGCGTCCGCATCAGGGGCAACGAGCGGTCAATTGCATCCAGCGTGGTGCCCAGCAGCCGGGCGAGCCGGTCGGCGTTCAACTGGATGGGGTTCAGTCGCGGCGTCGGCAGGTCCAGCCAGACCAGCCACGCATCGTCCGCCGTGGGCATCTTCTCCATGCGGGCGGTCAGCGTGCCGGACGCGGTCTGGATGGGCAGCAGGGTCTGCGGGTCGGAGCGCAGGGTCGCAAACCGGCCTCGCTCCACCATGGCGTGGACGGCCGCCAGCGTGGCGTGCCCGCAGAGCTTCACCTCCATGGCGGGCGTGAACCAGCGAAATCGAACGGCCGCATCGGGCACGTCCGGCGGGAAGATGAACGTCGTTTCGCTGAGGTTGAACTCCCGGGCGATGGCCACCATCTGCGGTCCGTCCAGGGCGTCCGCTCCGAATACAACGGCGGCCGGGTTGCCCCGATATCGCCGGTCCGTGAAGGCATCCACGACGCAATACTCGAATTCCATACCCGCCTCCGGCCGGCCCCAGGCAGACCGACGGCCCCTATCAGGGTCGATCCGCCCGCCCGCGTCAAGTCGGCGGCAGTCTGGACAGGCCGGAGGCGCAGCAAGAAGGCCCATCCGTTTGAGAGGCGGACGGGCCTTCGTCTTACAGAGGAAGCTGTCAAATCATTCTCAGCCGATCAGCATTCCTTCCGCCTCGCTGAGTTGCTCGTCCAGACCGGTCGTGATCTCGGTCAACTGCTCCTGGGTGATGCCCGCGCCCTGGAAAAGATCGTCCGTGAAATCGGCGCGGGTGGTCAGGTGGAAGCCGATTTTCTCCTTGCAGCACACGATGTCCGCCGCCTGCACGATCATGCCCAGTTGCTGCAGCTCCGGGGAGAGCCGGTCCGGGAAGTGGTGGAATCCGATCACGGCCCGCAGGTTCCGCGGGAACCGCCACTTGGTGGTCAGCGCGTCGCCGAAGACCTGGTGATTGGCGCCCAGCATCTCCGTCTCCACCGTCAGCAGGTCCTGCCCGGTCTGCTGGCAGCGGTCGATGATCTGGGCCAGCTCCTCCGGAAACGCCTGCCGTTCCACCAGCAGGCCCAGGTCGTGAATCAGGCCGGCCAGCATGATCTCATCCAGCGCTCCCACCACGCCCGCCGCCCTGGCGATTCCGCGCGAGACCACGCCGACGGCCAGGCTGTGCCGCCACAAGTCCTTGGCCGTGAACGAGGCGGATATCTTCCCGCCCTTGAACAACCGCGAGATGGACGCCGCGATGGCGATGTTCTTCACCGCCGACAATCCCAGCAGAATGATCGCCCGGTCCACGCTGGCAATCTGACCGGGAAGCCCGTAGAAGGCCGAGTTCACCACCCGCAGAATCTTCGTGGACAGGGCCGGGTCGCGTTTGATGACCTCGTGCAGGTCACGCACCGTGCTCCGGGAGTCCTCCACGATCTCGATGATTTTCACGGTGACTTCCGGCAGCGTGGCGATCTCTCCGATCGCCGCCAGCGCCTTCGCCACGATGTCTTTCTCACGGGTCTGCGCTTCGACTGCCATGCCGGAGCCCCCTGGACAAAAAAAGTGCGCGATCCCCCCGTCGTAGGGGGAATACCGGACTACTCATCGTCGGCCCGGCAGTGCCGGTTTAGGGAAGAATGGGGTCAGTAGCTGATCTGCTTGAAGAGCCGATCCGGACTCAGCGACACCCGGCCCAGGACGGCGGCGATCCGCCGGCCGGCCCCGCCGCGGCCGTACGGATTCACGCCCGGCATTCTCGGACGTAGCCGCAAGGCGCGATTCAACGCCGACCGGACGGCCTGCATGGATTCCGCGCAGTCCACCACGCCGGGGCCCGCCCGCAACCGGCCCGCCTGGCGCCGTCCGATATTCACCACCGGCACGCCGGCGGCGCCCGCCTCCACGATTCCGCTCGAGGAGTTGCCGACGAGGACCCGCGCCGAGAGCAGCAGCCGCAGGTACTCATCCCGAGGCAGGGATCGCGCCACGCGCAACGCTCCAGGGCCAAAACGGGAACGCTCGGCCCGAATCGCCGCGACAATGCCCGTGTGGCCGCGGTCGCTGTTGGGGTAGAGGACCACCATGTTCAACCCGGTGGCGGCCACGCTCCGCAGGATGCCCGCCATCACGCGCCGCTCCTGCTCGGCCGATCGTCCGCACGGGTGCTGGACCACCAGGACGGGCCCGGTCCGCGCGGACGCGCGTGGAGTTTCCCGTTTCAGTTCAAACAGCCGGTCCAAGCCCGGGGCCCCCACGACGTGGACGCAGCCCGAGTCCTCACCCATGCGAATGATTCGACGCGCGGCGTCTCGCGAGGCGGCCAGGTGAATGTGAGCCAGCTTGGTGAGGCTGTGCCGCAGTCCTTCGTCGAGGTGGCCCGGTGCGACGTCGCCGCCGTGCGCGTGTGCGACCAACCGGCCCGTCGCGAAGCCGGCAAGCGCCCCCGCGAACGCCTCGATGCGGTCCCCGAGCACCAGCACGATGTCCGTGCCGGCCCGCTCGAAGAACTTCGCCATGCCCGCCACGCCGCGGGAAAGGCCCTCCGCCTGGTCGATCGGCGAATCCGTCCCGCGCTGCATCGGGACTCGGGCGGCGATGCGCCAGCCGTCCCGGCGAATCTGGTCCACCGTGTGCCCGAACCGCTTGAGCAGGTGCATGCCGCAGACGACGAGCTGCAGTTCCAGTCGCGGATGGTCGGCAATGGCCCGCATGGGCGACTGGAGAATGCCGTACTCCGCCCGAGTGCCGGTCACCACCGCCACCCGCCGGCGTCGTCGCACGGTCTGTCGTCGCCTGCTCATCCCGTCGTCTCCGGGGCCTTCCCGCCACGCCATCGGGGCACGGTCCCGGACGGAGTATCGGCAGCCGGGCCGGAATCGCTTGACCGCATGCCCGGAAGCCGCCTGTGGCGCTGCTTTCCCCGCGTGCGGCGGCCCGGTAGAATCCGACCCCAATGCTCGGCGCGGTCGATCATCCATTCGGCTTGTGGTCCATTGTGCCTCCGGCCCTGGCCATCCTTCTGGCCATCGTGACCCGGCAGGTCTTCCTGTCGCTGGCTGCGGGAATCGCGGTCGGATACGTGATCGTGAACGACTGGAACGTCGCGGTCGGGCTTGTGGCCACGATCGACGCCTGCGTGGAGGTCTTTGCCCAGCCCGGCAACACGCGAACGATTCTGTTCAGCATTATGGTCGGCTCGTTGATCGCCCTGATTCAGCGCAGCGGCGGCGTGGACGGCTTCGTGCGATTTGCGCAAGGCGCAGGCATCGTGCGCGGGCGGCGCAGCGCCGGCCTGCTCGCGATGGGCGTGGGCATGGCCACCTTCATCGAGTCCAGCATCGTCTGCCTGGTGACCGGGGCCGTGGCCCGGCCGATCTTTGACCGCCTGCGCATCTCGCGAGAGAAGCTCGCGTACGTCTGCGACACGGTGTCCGCCCCGACGTGCGTCATGATCCCGCTGAACGGCTGGGGCGCGTTTATTCTCATCCAACTGGCCTCGCACGACATTGAACAGCCCGTACCGCTGCTGATCCGGGCCATTCCCTTCAACTTCTACGCGATATTCAGCCTCATTCTGCTGTTTACGATTCTGGTGACGCGCTGGGACTTCGGCCCCATGCGAACGGCCGAGCGCCGCGCCGATTGTGAAGGCAAGCTGCTCCGCGACGGGGCGCGCCCCATGATTTCCGACGAGGTGCTGGCCCTGCCGCCCCACGAGGGCACGCCGCGCCGGGCGTTCAACATGATCCTGCCGATCGCCGTCATGGTGGCGATGGTCCCGGTGGGCCTGGCCTATACCGGGTATCGGGGATGCGCGGACCAGGAGCTGCCCGTAACGTTCTGGAACGTCCTGGGCGAATGCTCCGGCTCCACGGCCGTGCTCTGGGCGGTGCTGACGGCCGTGCTGTTCGCGGGCGTCCTCTACCGCGTGCAGGGCATTATGAAGGTGCGGGAATGGGTGGACGTGTGCTTCAAGGGCGCATCGGCCCTGGTGCCGCTGGGCGTGCTCATGATGATGGCCTTCGCCATCGGTGAGCTGTGCAAGACCGGACTGCACACGGGGGACTATGTCGCCTCCGTCATCAGCGGCAGCCTGCCCCTCTGGGCCGTCGCGCCGCTCGTGTTTGTGGTTTCCTGCGCCATCGCTTTCTCCACCGGCACAAGCTGGGGCACCTTCGCCATCATGCTGGCCATCGCCATTCCGGTGGCCCGGACCCTCGGCGCTCCGATGCCCCTGGTGGTGGCCGCGGTGCTGGGCGGCGGTGTGTTCGGCGACCATTGTTCGCCCATCTCCGACACCACCATCGTGTCGTCCATGGCCTCCGCGTCAGACCACATTGACCACGTGCGGACACAGTTGCCTTATGCCCTGACCGCCGGAATGGCTGCCACCCTGCTCTATGTCGTGGCGGGCCTTCTGGCATAGAATGGAAGACGTATGAGCCTCTGGAAACAAGCGCTGGCCGAAGGGCTGGACCTGCACTCGCGGCTCGGACCGCTCGGCGGACCGATCGACCAGGCCGCACAAACGCTGGTGCAGACACTCCAGGCCGGTCGGACGGTCTTCGCGTGCGGCAACGGCGGTTCCGCGTCGCAGGCGGCCCACTTCTGCGGCGAGTTGGTCGGGCGGTATCGCGCCAATCGCGTGCCCCTGGCCGCGGTCTGCCTCAGTTCCGACGGTCCCCTTCTGACGTGCCTGATCAACGATTACGACCCGGCGGACGTGTTCGCGCGCCAGGTCCGCGGCCTGGCCCGGCCGGGAGACTGCGTGGTGGGGCTTTCCACGTCGGGCGCGTCGCAGAACGTGGCTCGTGCCCTTCAGGCCGCCCGCGACAACGGGGCGCGCACGATCGCACTGCTCGGCCGCAGCGGATCGCCCGAGGCCCCCAAGCCGGTGTTCGGACTGGCCGACACGGAGATCGTTGTGCCCGACGCCCGCACGGCGCGCATTCAGGAAGCACACCTGATGATCATCCACACCTGGTGTGAGCAACTGGACGAGGTTTTTGCCTCAGGTCAATAGGCCGGGCGAGGTCAGCCCGCCCCCCGACGTCACGTCGAGAGCGATGAGGGTGATGTCGTCTCCGTGCCAGGCGGACGACGGTGTGTGGTCGATCAGCTTGTGGATGTGCGTCAGGAAGGAGTCGATCGGCAGGCGCAGCGCCTCGGCAAACGAGGGGATCTGCGTCAGGTCGTGCGACGGCGCCTGCGGGTTCCGGCCGCACAGCAGCGCGCTGAGTCCGTCGGTAAAGAACAGGATTCGGTCGCCCGGCGCCAGATTCATCTCGACGGTCTCGAACCGGCTGTCCGCGAAAGCCCCGACCAGCGGCCCGCCGCTGCCGATCTGCCGAGGCGTGCCGCCCACCGGCACATACACCGGCAGAGGCATTCCACCTCGCGCGAAAGTCAGCCGCCGTTGGGATTCGTCATAGACCGCGTGCAGCGCCGTCACGTAGGGGCACTGGCGCAACCTCATGCCGTGCAGTTCGCGGTTGAGCCGCCGCAGAATCTCATCCGGCGGCACAATGCGATACGACCCGTTCTCGATTTCTTTGCCCTGGAAGATGCGTTTGATGAACACCGTCAGCAGGGCCGCCCCCACGCCGTGGCCCGTCGCGTCGGCCAGCGAAATGCCCAGCCGCGTTTCATCCAGCCGCACGATGTCGTAAATGTCGCCGCTCACCCGGTCCACCGGGCGGTACACCGTACGCAGTTCCGCCCCCGTTGATGCGACAGACTCGTGCGGCAACAGGGCCCGCTGAATCTGCGTGGCCAGCGAAATCTGTTCGTCGAGGTGCTGGTAGTTGGCGGTCAGGGCCCGACCTTTGTTCTCCAGGTCGGTCAGGTGCTCGGCCATGTGCTCAAGCACGCCGAAGAGCCCTTCGGCAATGGCATACGTCGGGTTCGCGTTACCGTTCGCCATCGGATACGGATAGTCGCGCACGGTGCTGCACCTTGATGGGACCGTGCCGGCACCGCCATTCGGTCGTCCACGCCACGACCCCGCTGCGGCTCCGCCACAGTGCACAAATTGTCTTTCGGAAGTTTGCAGGCCCGACTTTACCGGTCCTTGGAAAAGAAGGTGTTCACGTGATGTGAAATCATTTGGTGGTCAGTTCGATGGCGCGGTTCCATTCGGGCGGCGGCGGATCGTCGCGGAGCCGTCGAATCTCCGATTCGTAGAGGTCCAGCGCCACATCGCCTTCCCGCAGCCGAGCGCAGTTGTCCAGCGCCCGCAAAGCCTCCTCCCAGCGCCGCTGCCCAAACAGAAATATCGCTTCTGCAAAAGCTTCCGCATATTGACGGAGCGTTTCGTCCACCTGGTCCGATCGGCCGAGCAGCTCGTACACCATCACCGCTCGGGTCTTGCCCTTGACCTGCAAACGTCCCAGGCAGCGGAAGACGTAATCCTCGTCCACGGCCTCGTACGTGGCCTCCGACACGAGGATGGTGGTCCCGAACACCTTGTTGGCCGGCTCCAGCCGGGCGGCCAGGTTCACCGTATCCCCGATGCACGTATATTCCGCGCGCTCGCCGCTGCCGTAGGATCCCGCGAACACGGCGCCGGTGTGAATCCCCGCCCGCATCACGAGCGAGCCGAACTCCGTCGCGTTGGGCCCGCCGGCCTCCGCCGCCTTGAGCCGGTCCAGCGCCGCCCGGCAGGCCAGCGCCGCCTCGCACCCGGCCTGGGGATGCTGCGGGCACGCCCAGATTGGCGAGTTGAAGTATGCGAAGATTCCGTCCCCCATGAACTTACTGGAGCCTCCGTGCCGCAGCAGCACCTCGCTCATCGTGCCCAGGTACCGGTTCAGCACCTCCTTGGTGCGCTCCGGGCCGATCGCCTCAGACAGGGTCGTGAACCCCTGTAAATCGCTGAAATAGCACGTGACCTCCGCTGGCCGAGGCGCAAAATCCGCCTCCGTCGCTCCTCGGGCAATCTGGGCGGCGATGGCCGGTGATGTCTGCCGGGCCAGTGACCGGGCGATCTGCCGCCGCGTCCGCTGCTCCACCACCTGCCGGAACAGCGTGATGAAGGCCCAGGAGACAAACAGGGTGAACAACGCCGCCACGGTGCCGGTCACGTAATAGTCGCGCCAACGCAGGGCCGCGCCACTGATCGCCAGTTGCAGGCCCATTAGCACAAACACGCCAAGCAGGCTCACGCCCGGCCCGTACCGTGAAGTGAGTAGCGTGATCAGCACGCCGCCGAGCAGAATCACAAGTACCCCGGTTCCGCGCGTCGACACCCGCGGAAATCGATCATGCAGCATGGTGTTCAGCAAGTTTGCGTGGGCGAGCGCCCCGGGCATGTTCTGGAAGACCGGCGAATTCACGATGTCGCCGAGGGCCGTCGCGGTGTAGCCGACGAAGCAGACCCGGCCATCGAGCATCGCTCGCAGTTCCTCCGCGAGTGTTTCATTGCGCGTTTGCAGGGCGGTGTTTTTCGCTTCGACGTCGCGGACGAGGTCTCCGGCGACCCACTGCTGGTAGAGGGTGCGGACCTCGCCGAAAAACGCCGCCTCGTCGGCGTCTTCCGGAGCAAGGCCCTCGATTTCTCTGTGGGTCAGTTCGAGCCATGCCTCCGTTTGGCGCTCCGTCTCGTTGATTTCCACGTCCAGATCGTCCCGCACCGGCAGGCCTTCGCGACGAAGGGCGTTGCGGGCCCTGATCTGACGGGCGTAGTCGGCGTAGGCCGCCGGCTGATCGCGAAAGCGCAGCAGGACGGCGCGTGCGCGGGTGAGGGCCAGCAGGTCCATGTTGGCCTGGATGGCCCGGCGGTTCAGCGGGACCTCCATGACCCGGGCCGCGGGCACGTGGGTGAAACTTCCGTCCCAGGACGGGTTGTCCGGGTCAACGTGCCAGTGGATGAGCGTCTTGCCTTCGGGCCCGATGGGCACGCGCCAGCGCCGGCTGCCCTCCTGATTCACGAACTCCAGAGACTGCCCATCCGGCGTGACGGTGGTTCTGGCAAGATTGATGCGGAGCAGGTCGCAGGCCACCGCGAAGCCGAGGTGCGGCACGAGCCGGTCGCCCATCCTCGTCACCACCGTCAGATGACGCAGGACCCCGTCGATCGCGTCCGGCTCGAACGTCACGAGCGCCACCCCCCTGGCTGCCTCGCCCAATTCCGAGAGCGGCGCGGACACGCCGAAGACACGCGACAGAACGTCTCCCAGTGCGCCGCACGGCCCGTAGCGAGCCACCGCCGCCTCTCGGCTCCGGAAATCGCCGTAGGCGAGGCGCAGCTCGGCTCGCTCGAACGACTGCTCATCCCGACCGGCCCCGGGAAGGGCCGATTCGAGCACCTCGCCGAATGACGCCGCGGCCTTGTGCTCGAGCACAGTGTGAACGTGGCAAGCCGCCGCAAGTCGCTTCGCGCGGGGGAGCCATCGCTCGACCACTGCGATTGGAACGCCCGTCTGCGCGGCCAGCGCCGGCCCGTCCAACGCGAAGTCTTGAATCAGCGCGTCCACCAGCTCGCGAAACAGCCGGCCCGCCTCCGTGCCGGACTTCGCCAGGGCAACCGACTCCGCCGCCACGGCTCCCTCATCCATCACGGCTTCGAGCACAGGCGGCGCCGTTTCACAAGCCGGGGACACGCCAGAAGCACGGCGAGGGGGCGGGGCCGGCTTGCCGAACATGGCGAGATAGACGTTGCCCGCCCGCTGAATGGCTCGGGCCAGTTCCTCATCGTCGTGGATCGCATCGTCCAGCGAGACGTCGCCGAGGATCGTCGTGGGCGGGTCGACGACGCTGGCCGCGGACAGGGACGGGTGCTCCAGGCGCGGGGCCTGGCGCTCCGCAAACACGATGTCCATCGCGATGATGCCCGCGCCGCACTCGTGCAGTGCGTCGATCAGGTCTGCGACGTCGCGTCGATTCCACGGCCACCGTCCGATCCGCTCCAGCGCGGGATCATCGATGTCGACCATTACGATCCGCGGGTCGGCGTCGATGTGTGCGACGTGGCGAAAGCCGAAGTCCAGCAGCGCCAGCGAGAGCCGGTCGAACAGACCCAGGGCGTAGGCCAGGATCATGGCGGCCGTCACCGCCGCCCCGATGGCCAATCCCCACCCCCGCCGTACCCACCACTGCCGCCAAGCCATAACGCCCGCCCATCCTACGCCCCGGCTCCAGCCGTGAACAGACCTGCATTCGTCGGGCGGGCGACCGCGGAGCGCCGCGACGATGCGGATGCAGAAGCCCGTTGAAACGGGCTCCGATTCGGAGAGGGGAAGGTAATGCCGGCCT
>CAZPHH010000009.1:0-76084 GCA_964586145.1 uncultured Phycisphaeraceae bacterium
GTGGACACCCAGATGAACGTCTGGGTCAGCCATCAGAGCGTCTATCTCTAGCCGACACTCCGGCTGCGTCTCCCCGACCATCCTTCCCGTTCTCTTCGTCCTGGTACTCCGCCCACCCGTCCGAAGGGCGCGTCCCGGCGCGCCGGGGCCGCCCATCCCCGTCCGGCCAGGGACGAACCGCTTGCCCGAAGTGTAGCACAAGCCCCCCGCACGCCCAAAGCCCAAACCCCGGCCCGCCAAGCCAAGCCGGCCTTGAAAGGCCGGTCTATCCTCGCGCCGGCCTGCGGCGGAGAGAAGCGACATCGAGCCGGAAGCCCGTTGAGAACGGGCTGCGGCGGTGAGGGACAGAGGCGTGGTATGCGTGGAGCGCGTCAACCGGTCCTCGAAGGACCGGCCTACAAGCCCGCGGCGGCGGGGAAGGCCCGTGAACGGGCCTCGGGCGAGCGGACACCTCATCCGGTCCCTTCAGGACCGGCGGGTTGGGGTGGGGTGGCGCGAACCCGCGGTTGAAACCGCGGGCTCATCTCGGCCGGGCCTGCGGCCCTTGGGTCGCCCCGGCGACTCGCTATGGCGAGGGGGGGGTGAAGAGCAACGGCTACGTCGCGAGTCGTCATGCCCGATCCGCCTTCGGCGGAAACGGGCATGGCACCGAAGACAAGAGGCTAGAAACTGGAGACTCGAGACTGGACGGAGGGGAGACCGGCTCGAATGGCCAGACTCCAGAGACCGGCTAGAAACCCGGTCCCACAAAGACAACCCGGTCCCACAAAGACAACCCGGTTCCACAGAGACAAGCTGATCCCACACAAGAAGCCGGTTCCACAAACACTGGAGAACTGGAAGCGAGAAACTGGAGAACTGGAGACCAGAAGAAGAGCAGACCGGCTGGAGAGCCGGTCCCACAAAGACAGGCGGGTCCCACACCGAGAGCCGGTTGCACCGCAGAGGCGGGGGCGACGGCACAATGCGATGCTGTCCCGTCGGCGGCATGACTGCTACAATAGCGTGATCCGTACCGAGTGCCGTTCGGCGGCCTCGGCAGGTTCGCATAGGCCCGTGACGCGAAGGAATCGATCTTTCATGCCCGATAGCCCCCCCGCCGCACTGCGCGAGACCCTGGCCCGTACGGTCCAGGGCGACGTGCGTTTCGACAAGCTGACGCGTGCGATCTACTCGACCGACGCGAGCATCTACCAGATTACTCCCCTGGGCGCGGTTATGCCGAAATCGACAGAAGACGTTGTGGCCACGGTCCACGCGTGCCGAGAGCACGGCGTTTCCATCACGCCGCGCGGGGCGGGCACCGGGCTGACCGGCGCGGCCGTCGGGCCGGGCGTGCAGATCGACTTCTCGCGGTACATGGACCGCATTCTCAATATCGACACGAAGGCCCGCACCGTGCGCGTCCAGCCGGGCGTGGTGCTGGATGAGTTGAACGCCGAACTGGGCCGGCTGGGGTTCCAGTTCGCAGTGGACGTCGCCACCAGCAGCCGGGCGACCCTCGGCGGGATGGCGGCCAACAACTCCTGCGGGGCGCATTCCATCCTGTATGGCCGGACCGTGGACCAGATTCTGGAGATGACCACAGTCCTTTCCGACGGGTCGGTGGCCGTCTGGGGCTGGCAGGGCCTGGCCGACGGATCGGCCACGGCCGGGTCACTGGCGGTCGGGGCGATGGACGTTCTGACCCGGGTGGGCAGGGAGTATGGCAGCGAGATTGCCGCCCGATATCCGAAGGTTCTCCGGAGCAACGGCGGCTATGCGCTGGACCGCCTGATCGCCCGGGCACCGGCGATGAACCCCATCGGCCTGCTGAGTGGAAGCGAGGGTACGCTCTGCCTGATTACAGAGATGCTCCTGCATCTTACCCCCCTGCCGAAGGCCAAGGGCCTTCTGGTTCTGCACTTCCACGAACTGATGGAGGCCCTGGCGTGCGTGGCCCCGATGCTGGCCTACAAGCCGGCCGCCGTGGAGCTGGTGGACAAGCTCATCCTGGATGCGGCTCGCACGAACCCGCTCATGGCGGCTCGTGCCAATGTCTTCCTGGAGGGCGATCCGGCCGCGCTGATCATCGTGGAGCTGTTTGACGACGACCCTGCCGCGCTGGATGCCCGACTGGACCGGCTGGAGGCTGAACTGAAGGCCAAGCGCACCGGGTATGCGTGCGTCCGGCTGACCGACGCGCGGCAGAATGACGTGTGGGAAGTGCGCAAGGCGGGGTTCGGCCTGCTCATGTCGCGGCCGGGGGACGAGCAGCCGTATGAGTTCGTCGAGGACGCATCCGTCGGGGCCGACAAGCTGTTTGACTACATCCACCGCGTGCATGAGTTGTTTGCGCGGGAGGGTGTCATGGAATCGGGCCATTATGCCCACGCGAGCGTCGGCTGCCTGCACATCCGCCCGGTGCTGAACCTGAAGAAGGGCGGCGACGTGGCGCGCATGCGCCGGATCGCCGACGGCGTCAGCAGCCTGGTGCTGGAGTTCGGCGGGGCGATGACGGGCGAGCACGGCGACGGCATCATCCGGTCCGAATGGATCGCCAAGATGTACGGCCCGACGATTGTCCGGGCCTTCCGCGAGATCAAGAACGCGTTTGACCCCGGCGGCATCCTGAATCCGGGCAAGATTGTCGACCCCTGGCCGATGACGGAGAACCTGCGGTACGGCGAGGGCTACGAAACTACGCCGGTCAAGACCTACCTGGATTACGACGCGTACGGAGGCATGGCGGGGCTGGCCGGCATGTGTAGCGGAGTCGGGCAGTGCCGCCAGCGGCTGGTCGGCACGATGTGCCCGTCCTATCGGGCCACCGGCGAGGAGATGCACAGCACCCGGGCCCGGGCCAACGCTCTGCGCATCGCCCTCTCCAACCGCAGGCTGCTTGACGGCCTGGACGACCCGGTGATCGGCGAGGTGCTGGACCTGTGCCTGGCGTGCAAGGCCTGCAAAACCGAGTGCCCCACGGGGACGGACATCGCCAAGCTCAAGGCGGAGTACCTGTCCTATCGCAACCAGAAGGTCGGCGTGCCCGCGCGCAGCCGCATGGTGGCCAACTCCATTCACCTGGCCAAGTGGGGCAGCCGATTCGCCCCGATCAGCAACTGGGTTGCGCAGTCGTGGCCGGCGCGGGTGCTGTTCGAGAAGCTCTATGGATTTGACCGGCGCATCCCGATGCCCGCCTACGCCCGACGGACGTTCCGGCACTGGTGGCGGCATCACCTGAAAATCGTCACCGACCGCCCTGCTCCGCGTGGTCGGATCGTCTACTTCTGCGACACCTGGACGAACTACTACACCCCCGCGGTCGGCATCGCGGTGGTGAAGCTGCTGGAGGCGGCGGGGTTCTCCGTTGTCGTTCCGAACACCGAATGCTGCGGGCGGCCGCTGATCAGCAAGGGGCTGCTGGCCGAGGTCAAGGGCATGGCCGATCGCAATGTCGCCCGGCTGACGCCGTTTGCGGACCTGGGCATTCCCATCGTCGGGAGCGAACCGAGCTGCGTGAGCACCCTGGTGGACGAGTATCCCCAATTCGTCCGCACACAGGAAGCCCGCAACGTGGCGAAATGCACGCACATGGTCGAGAACTTCCTGGCGAACCTGCTGGAGAAGGAGCCGCACGCGATTCGCTTCCGCACGCAATCCCTTCAGGTGTTATACCACGGGCACTGCCACCAGAAGGCGCTGTTCGGCACCGCGAACGCCGTGCAACTGCTGAAATCCGTGCCAGGCCTGGATGGGAAGGAGATTCCGAGCGGCTGCTGCGGAATGGCCGGTTCGTTCGGGCACGAGGTGGACCATTACAACGTGGCCAAGGCCGTGGGCGAGGACGTGCTCTTCCCGGCGGTCCGCGGCCGGGGCGAGGCGAAGATCGCGGTGTCGGGCTTCAGTTGCCGGCACCAGATCGGGCATCACACCGGCGCTGCCGTTCGTCACCTGCTGGAGTACCTGGCGGACGCGGTGGCGGAGTGACGGCACGGTGAAGGGGCGGTTCCGCGTCGCGCTCCGAGCCGTATGCCCGCCGCGGTTCGTCAGTTGTCGGTGCCGTTGGTAGAGGCGTCCTGGGGTCGGAAGAGAATCTCGCCGTAGTTGAAATCACCCGCCTGACTGCACCAGTCCGCGGTGGACGGATGGCGCTGCACCACGACCGCCAGGTAGGTCCCGTCCCATACCTGCTCTTCTTCGGACCAGGCCAGCGATTCCATCCTTGCGATGGTCTGGTCGCACTCGGTGTTGTTTGAGCGGCCCAGCACGCACACGCTGACGGTGTTTGCGGAACCTTGAATGGCCTGCTCCAGGGACGCGTTAAAGCCGCTCCGCTGGACCATGCCCTGACTCTGGTTCGCAAACGTGATGGCGCCGGTGATCACGCCCTGGGTGTCCGTATCGTCCGGATCGAAGAGCACGCGATCCCTCATGCGGTATGCTCCCTCAATGGATCCCGGATTGTTTCCCCGATACAGCGCGAACACCAACTCGTTGTCGTCGAGCGTTTCGAGAGCGTTCCGGACGTCCGGGAGGGCAAAGATCTGCTCGCACGTGAAACCGGTGAGGCTGTCGTCGGTCACGTACCGCAGGGTGAAGCGGTCGATGGTCACATCGCCTGGCCGCGTGGCCAGCAGGTCGATGCACAGTTCAAACTCTCCGCCGGAGAGCAGTGAGAGGATCTCGTCCGGCACGTCCACTTCGGCCGGCTCCGCAGTGACCGTTCCGCCAACCGCACGACGCAAGCGGATCTGCGGTAATGCCGTGCCGTCTTCGCACACGTCCGCCTGGCCGAACTCGCCGAAACGCGCAGTCAACAGGACGGAGCTCTGGGCATCGCCGGCCGCCGGGATCATGGTGACATCCGCCGCGTCCACGAGCAGGCCGGCCCTCCGCGGGGGCAGCGCCGGTGTATCCGCCCGCACGTCCAGGGACACGGATTGCGCAAGGGTTCCCGCCTCCTCAAAGGTGAACTCGCCGGCCGATCGGGGTCGCAGTTGCACGTCTGTTTCGGTTTCCTGTGGCGTGCCCCCGCCACCGCCTGACCCGCCGCTTCCGCCGGAGCCGGCGCATCCTCCACCGAGAACGAGGAGCGCCGCCACCCCGATCCCGCCCAGCAGGCTCACGCGCTTCATGCCCATTTCTCGCATCATTTTCTCTTCTACCCGCGGCAGGCCTCACGGATGCATGTTACCGGACCTTCGCACTGTTCGCGCGGTCTTTTCCGTTTAGTTCAATCGTAACGACTATACGTCGATATCCAAGGCGAACGGAAGGTGCGAGGAGCCCACGGCGGCCAGCGGCAACGTCGGCCCGGACCGCAGACCAGCCGTCGAGATGGCAATGCTCCGGCCCGTCGGAACCCGTATTATGCCCAACCCCAAAGACGTTTTGACCACCGGCGATGTCGCCCGCATCTGCAACGTGGCCCCGCGCACGGTCTCCAAATGGTTCGACAGCGGGCAACTCCGCGGCTATCGCATCCCCGGCAGCAAGGACCGCCGCATCCCGCTGGCCCAGCTCGTCCGGTTCATGAAGGCCCACGGCATGCCCCTGAGCGGGCTGGAAACCGGTCGACCGCGTGTTCTCGTGATCGACCCGGACGAGGAGTTCGGCTCCCTGCTGGCCACCACTCTGACCCGCGACGATCGCTGCGAACTCCGGACCGCCCCTTCCATGTTCGAAGGGGGTGTTGCCGCCTGCGACATGAAGCCGCACGTGATCCTGGTGGACGTGTCCGTGCCCGGGTTCAACGCCCGGCAGATGCAGCGCGTGTTGCGATCCCACGACGACCTGGCCGACGCCAAGCTGGTGGCCACCGGGGGCGGGCTGACGCCGGGACATGCCGAGGCGTACCGGCAGGAGGGTTTCGAGGCGTCCTTCCACAAGCCGTTCGACATCCAAGAGCTGATGCAGAAGATCGACGAGCTTGCGGGTGTCGCCGTCTGAGCGGACCGCACGCCGCCCCACCGGCCCCCTACTGCTTCACCCGCTTCAGCACTTCGTCCACCATCTTCTTCGTTCCCTGGAACACCTCTGCCGGGCCTGAGGCCAGCATGTAGGCCGGCGTCGACACGATCTGGTACTGTGGATCCACCACGATGTCGGTGGCCGGGCAGTTTTGGTGCTTCGCCCCCATCTTTTCCACGGCCGCGGCGGTCTGCGCGTCGGTGCCGATGGTCAGAGTGGGGGCGATCTTCCGCCGGCCGGCGATCCGCGCCATCAGGGCGGGTGCGATGCACATGAACCCGATCGGCTTGCCCATTTCGATCATGTCATTCACGAGGCGCTCCACGTCGGCATCCACCTCACAGTCCGGGCCCGCGGCAGCGAACGTACAGAGGTTCTTGGCGGCGCCGAAGCCGCCGGGAACGATCAGGGCATCGATGTCCCGCGCTTCCATCGCTGAAAGGGGCGTGATTTTGCCGCGGGCGATGCGGGCCGACTCGGCCAGTACGCCGCGGGTCTGGCCTTCCGCGGGCTTCTGCTGCACGTGGTCGATCACGTGCATCTGTGGCTTGTCCGGGGCGCAGCAGACGGCTTGGGCGCCCGCCTGATCGAGGGCCAGCAGGGCCAGAACGGCTTCGTGGATCTCACTCCCGTCAAACACTCCGCAGCCGGAAAGACAGACAGCGACCTTTGCCATGGGAACACCTCCGATGGTACTGGGGTTCAGGGTTTCTCCGGTCTCGCCTTCTCCATTGTACCCCCGCGGAGTGGGCGCGGCCACCGGTTCTGCTCGCGTTGCATCACGGGCCTCGTCTTCGTAGAATTTCCGGTCCGGACCGGCCCGCACGGTATGCGATGGGAGGGGAATCCCGGGAATGATTGTGAGCACCCGAACCGTATATCTCGAGACGATGGGCTGCCAGATGAACGTGCTGGACAGCGAGCTCGTGCTGGGGCAGTTGCGTCGGCTCGGGTACCGACCGGTAGACGATATCGCCGGGGCGGACGTGGTGTTGATCAACACGTGCAGCGTGCGGGACCACGCGGAGCAGAAGGCCTTCTCCCGGCTAGGCGCCCTGAAAAAGCCCAAGGCCGCCCGGCCGGCGATGGTCATCGGCGTGATCGGCTGCATGGCCGAGCGCGATCCGGACGGCATTTTCCGAAAGACGCCGCACGTGGACCTGGTGTGTGGGCCGGGCGAGTTGAACAAGATTCCCGCCCTGATCGAAGAGGTGCTGGAGACACGTCAGAAGGTGGTGGCGCTGACGGAGAACAAGTCGCGCCGCAATTCGCTGCTGGCCCGGGCGGTGGACTGCGACTCGGTGGAGGCCCTGGACCTGTCGCGCGAGGCCGGCCTGCCCGAGCGGATGACCCAGGCGTACGTGCGCATCCAGCGCGGCTGCGACAAGTTCTGCACGTTCTGCATCGTTCCCTACACGCGCGGGGCGGAGCGTTGCCGGCCGCCGCAGGTCATCGTCGAAGAGGCGAGGATGCTTGCGGACCGCGGCTGCAAAGAGGTGACTCTGCTGGGCCAGACGGTCAACAGCTACGCCTTTCCGGAGAACGGGCGGCGCATCGGGCTGGCGGACCTGCTGGAACGCGTCAACGCCATTCCCGGGCTGGAACGTATCCGCTTTGTAACAAATTACCCCGGTGATTTCACCGACGACATTCTCCAGGCCATGGGCGATCTGCCCAAGGTGTGCGAGTACCTTCACATTCCCGTGCAGAGCGGATCGGACGCCGTGTTGAAGCGCATGAACCGCCGCTACACGGTCGAGCGGTACGAGGAGCTGCTGGCCCGGGCGCGCGAAACCGTGCCCGGCGTCGCGCTGGCAACCGATTTCATCGTGGGCTTCTGTGGAGAGACCGAGGCGGAGTTCCAGGCATCGTACGACCTGGTGGAGCGGGCGCGGTTCAAGAGTCTTTTCTGCTTCAAGTACTCACCGCGTCCGAACACGGTCGCGGACCGGCGGCTGCCGGATGACGTTCCGGATGCGGTCAAGCGAGCCCGCAACCTTGCCATCCTGCGGCTCCAGGAGCGGATTTCGCTGGCCGACAATCAAAGTTTCATCGGCCGGGAGGTCGAAGTACTGGTAGAGGGCTTCAGCAAGGCGGCCGTCAAGGCCCAGGAGGCGGAGCAATCCCGCGGGGCGGAAGTCGGCTGGCGCCGCGCCGATCAACTTGTCGGGCGGACGCGGGGCGACCGAATCGTGGTCTTTCCCGGTACGGAGGCGGACATCGGCCAGGTTCGCCGCGTTCGGGTGCAATCGGCCACGGCCCTGACCCTGTTCGGGGAGTTGACGCCGGTCGTGGCGGGCCATACCGTCGCATCGAGGGCGGCGGACGTCCACGGCACCACCGGGGTTTGAGAGTCACGGAACAGTCTCATCCTCCGGAAGGCTGAAAACTCATGGCAGACGAACACGATTCCGGCACCGCATTACAGGAGCAGACCCAAGAGCGGGCGAAGGCGGACCCGAAGCCGAAGATCCTGCCGCCCTACCACGTGATCCTGCTGGACGACAACGACCACACGTATGAGTACGTCATCGAGATGCTTATGCGCCTGTTCGGCCACTCCCTGGAGACGGCCTTCCAGATGGCCTGCGAAGTGGACGCGACCGGCCGGGTCATCGTGGACACCACGAGCAAGGAGCGGGCCGAGCTCAAGCAGGAGCAGATTCACGCCTACGGCCCGGACAAACTGCTCGAACGCAGCCGGGGCAGCATGTCGTCCGTGATCGAGCCGGCCATCTCCTGAGCACCCTCCGGCCCTGCGTCAGACGATGCCCATGTCGATCATGGCGTCCGCCACCTTCAGGAAGCCGGCAATGTTGGCGCCCACGACGTAGTTTCCGGGATGCCCGTACTCCTCCGCTTTTTCCAGGCAATTCCGGTGGATGTTCGTCATGATTCGTCGGAGGTAGCCGTCCACCTCCTCACGCGACCAGGACAGCCGCTGGGAGTTCTGCGACATCTCCAGGCCCGAGACGGCCACGCCGCCGGCGTTGGCAGCCTTGCCGGGTCCGTAGAGGATTCCGGCTTCCAGGAAGATGTCCACCGCCTCCGGCGTGGAGGGCATGTTGGCGCCTTCACATACGCAGCCGCAGCCGTTTTTCACCAAGTGGGCGGCATCTTCGCCGTTGATCTCATTCTGCGTTGCGCCGGGCAGGGCGACGTCACACGGAACGGCCCAGAGCGGATTGCTCGTGGCCCCGGGCTCCACCGCCCGATACTCCGCCTGCGGGTACTTGTCGGTGTATTCCCTCATCCGACCGCGGCGGCAGTTCTTCAGGTCCATCACGAAGTCTAGCTTCTCGCGGTCGATGCCACTCGGGTCGTAGACAAAGCCGCTGGAATCCGAGAGCGTCAGGATCTTGCCGCCCAGCTTGAGCACTTTCTCGGCGGCGAACTGGGCCACGTTTCCCGATCCGGAGAGTACGCAGCGTTTGCCCTCCAGGCCCAGTCCGCGTGTCTTGAGCATTTCTGAGGCGAAATAGACCTGTCCGTACCCGGTTGCCTCCGGACGAATGAGGCTGCCGCCCCAGTTCAGCCCTTTGCCGGTGAGCACGCCCTCAAACCGATTCACGATGCGCTTATACTGCCCGAAGAGGTAGCCGATTTCCCGGCCGCCCACGCCGATGTCACCGGCCGGAACGTCGGTGTCGGCGCCAATATGCCGGAAGAGCTCCGTCATGAAGCTCTGGCAGAACCGCATGACCTCCATGTCGCTCTTGCCCTTGGGGTCGAAGTCCGACCCGCCCTTCCCGCCGCCCAGGGGCAGCGTGGTCAGGGCGTTCTTGAAGATCTGCTCAAAGCCCAGGAACTTGATGATGCCCAGGTTGACCGACGGGTGAAAGCGCAGCCCGCCCTTGTACGGCCCGATCGCGGAGTTGAACTCCACCCGGAACCCCCGGTTCACCTCCACGTCGCCACGGTCGTTCACCCAGGGCACGCGGAAAAGGACCACCCGCTCCGGCTCGACCAGCCGCTCCAGGATGCTCGCCTTGCGATACTCCGGGTGCCGTTCGATCGCGGGCATGATGGATTCCACGACCTCGCGCACCGCCTGCAGAAACTCCTTCTGCTCCGGGTTCCTGGCCCGGACGTTCGTCATGAAGGCGTCCACCGCAGTTGACGACATGTGTCTCCTCCTTCTCCTGTCCGGACCGCGCCGGCACAGTACGAACACCTTTCCCGGCACCCGCCCCCCGGGGCCGCGATCTGCGCAAGCCCCCCCTGCCCGAACCTACCGGTTCGAAGCACCGACCATCACGCGGCTCGGATACCACCCGGGGTGGATGCTGCGCCCAAACGCGAGGGACATTATACCCGCGACCCCGCGTGGCGCCCCGGGGTTTCGGTCCGCCGGCCCGCGCATCGTCCTATGCAGTCTGCGTGGGCATGGTGCCCGGGCACTCTACGCACTCCGGTCTTTGGCCGGCGCAGACCGGGGTCCGGACGAAAGGCCTTCCCGCCGTCGCACCCGCTGCAGGGCAGGGCGATCGTGGGGACCCTCGACGCCGGCGCTGCCCGTTGGCGTAAATGGCGCAACCACCGCCAGTTCCCCTTCGTACCTGGCATTCCCCTTCGGGACTGGCATCGGTCCGCGGTGAAATTGCCCAGGGGGTGTGGATGCAACCGCCCGGGGTTGCTACATTACCCGCCCAGAGGTTTCTGGAAGGAGGAGCATGAACCGTGGGTACACCCTGTCTGGGCATTCTGGTGGGCGGCGGACCCGCCCCGGGCATCAACGGCGTCATCAGCGCCGCGGCGATCGAGGCGATCAACAGCGGGATGCGGGTCATCGGCCTGTACGACGGCCTGCGCTGGCTGGCCGGCAAGGAGTTCGACGTTGCGCATCACACCATCGAGTTGACGATCCCCCTGGTGGCGCGGGTGCATTTCGACGGCGGATCGATCCTGCGAACCTCTCGAACCAGCCTTCTGGACGACAAGAAGCTCAAGACGTCCACGGTGGTGGCGGCGGACCCGGAGAAGGTCAAGCGGGTCATGGCCCGCCTGGAGCTCCTCGGCATCACGCACCTGCTGACGATCGGCGGTGACGACACCGCACTCAGCGCCCGGATCACCGCGGAGGCATCGCGGGGCAAAATCCGGGTCGTCCACTGTCCCAAGACCATCGACAACGACCTTCCGTTGCCCGGCGACCTTCCCACGTTCGGATACAACACCGCCCGGCACCATGGAGCGATCCTCGTCAAGAACCTGATGCAGGATTCCAAGACGACGGACCGTTGGTACATCGTGGTGGCCATGGGCCGCAACGCCGGCTTCCTGGCCCTGGGCATCGGAAAGTCCGCGGGCGCCACCCTCACCCTGATCCCGGAGGAGTTCCGCGACAAGGTGACCGTCGCGCAGGTGTGCGACGTTATCGAGGGCGCAATTCTCAAGCGGCGCGCGATGGGGCGACACGACGGCGTGGCCGTCCTTGCGGAGGGCCTGGCGTACCGATTCGGCGACCGGGTCGAACTCGAACGCATCCTGGGCTGTGAAGTCCCGGTGGACGCCGCCGGTCACCCGCGACTCGCGGAGTTCCCTCTCCAGGACGTCATCCGCAAAGAGCTGGTCAGGCGGTTTCGCGACCGCGGCGACAAGACCACGATTGTATCCGGCACTCTCGGCTACGAACTCCGCTGCGCCGAGCCGACCCCGTTCGACATGGCGTACTGCCGCGACCTCGGCCACGGGGCGATCCGCATGTTGCTGGATACCGAGGCGAACTATCCGCTGGGCGTGATGGTTACGCTCCAGGGCGGGCACCTCAAGCCGATGTTCTTCGAGGAGATGGTGGATCCGCAGACCAACCGGACGCGCGTCCGCCAGGTGGACATCTCCTCCGACTCCTACCGCGTCGCCCGGGCGTACATGCTCCGCCTGAACAAGAGGGACTTCGAATCGCCCGAATTCGTGCAGAAGATGGCCGGGCACGCGAAGCTCAGCGAGGCGGAATTCCGCAAGCGGTTCTTCCCCGTTGTGGACGGCACGATCTGCCTGGACCCGCCGGCGGAAGGACCCCAGCCGTTTCTGAATCTGCTTCGCAATGGCCAGACGGAACCGTGATGCCGCCGGGGTGACCCGGACGCTTCGCCGTTTCTCGACCTGGGCCCCGGTGCGCCGACCGCAGGTCGGGAATCGCAGCGCCTCATTCCTCCGGGATCGGCCGCGTACCCTGCACCGGCCCGACCACGGAGTGATACTTGAACTCGACGTATCCCTGTCGCTCGAACTTCGCGGCCAGGCGCCGCAGGGTATCGATCAGGTCGGTCAGCCTCTCCAGGGACACGCGCATGGCCTCGTACAGCCGGGCGTCCCGCAGGAGCAGGCCCAGGGTCCCCTCGCCCTCGGCCATCTGAACGGCCACTCGGTTCAGGGTACTCGTTAGCTCCGCCGTGCCATCCAGCACGGGGCCCAGCCGGTTGATCTGTCCGCGTACGTCCTGCACCGCCAATTGGAGTTCGTCCGAGATCTGCCGGACATCCGTCTTGAGCGTGGCCGCGGTCTCCCGCAGGTCCGCGAAGGTCTGCTTGCCGTCCGCCGTCATGTCGCGGATGTTCTCCACGGACTGCTTCACACCCGCCTTGAATTCCGGATCGCCCATGATGTCGTTCCAGTGCCGTAGCGTCTCGTCGAACCGCTGCACCACCGTATGGAGAGTGGCGGTGATCCGCCGGGCGGAGGCCGCCGGATCGTCCACTTCCCTGATGGTGCGTTTTTCCAGCAGATCGTGCAGGTCGGCGGCCACAGGCCGGAGGTCCGCGGCGAGGTTCCCGATTTCCAGGCCGGTGCGCTCGAGCGTGGGCATGAGTGTCGGCGGGAGAATGTCCGCCAGCGGATTGCCCATCTCGCCTCGAATGCCCGCGCCTTCCCGTGGGAGCATGACCAACTCTTTGTCTGTGGTGGGCACCGCCAGCTCGATCCGGGTCCGGCCAATGCCGATGGGTGAGGTCAGGATGATGGCCCGGGTGCCCTTTGGGATTTCGTACTGGTTTCGGATCAGGGCTATGATCTTGACGCCCTCGTAGGGCTTCTTGGCATTCACGAATTCGGTGCGTCCCACCCGCCCGACCTCGACGCCGTTCATGTTGATGGGCGTGCCCTCCTGCACACCGGAAAGCTGGTTCACCCGAACGGAGAGTTCATATTCCGCCCCCCCCAGCCACGTCGGGTGCTCGCCGAACAGGACCATCAACGTGGCGGCGGTACCCAGGCCCGCCAGCATGAAGAACCCGACCAGCACATTCCGCCTGAACTCGCTCATGATCCGACTCCGTTTCGCAGGCTGCGCAGGTCCGCCGCAGACGCCCGCCCTTCCACGAACCGGCGGACCCGCTCATCCTTCGAGGCTGCCAGCGCATCCGGCGTGCCGTCGAAGATGAAGCGCCCGTCGTGCAGCATGATGATCCGGTCCCCGACCTTGCGAGCACTGGCCATGTCGTGCGTCACGACGACGCCCGTCACGCCCATCTCCCGCTTGAGCTTGAGGATCAGCTCGTTGATCACGTCGGCCCGCACCGGATCTAATCCTGTTGTGGGCTCGTCGTATAGTACGACTTCCGGGTCCAGAGCGATGGCACGGGCCAGGGCCACGCGTTTCTTCTGCCCGCCCGACAACTCCGCCGGGCGCTTGCCCTGGATTCCGTCCAACCCCACCATCCGCAGCTTCTCCGACACGATCCGCGACACGTCCGCCGGGGAGCGACGCGTATGCTCGATCACGGGAAAGGCGAGGTTCTCCGCCACGGTCAGCGAGTCAAACAGCGCCCCGAGTTGAAACAGAAAGCCGAACCGTTGTCGCAGTCGATCGAGCTGCCGGATGTTCATCCGGTCCACCCGGTCTCCCCGGAATCGCACCTCTCCGTGGTCGGGCCGCAGCAGGCCCACCATATGCTTGAGAATGACGCTCTTGCCCGCTCCGGACTCGCCGATCACGACCATGGTCTCGCCCGCCCGCAGGGAGAGGTCCACGCCTTGCAGCACGCGCTGGGCGCCGAACGCCTTATGCACGTTGGCGAATCGAATAACGGGCACGCCATCGGCGTCCCCCCCGGGACCCTGCGACACGGCAAAACTCATGGCAAACGCACGTCAGATCAACGCCTTGAAACCGAACAACCCCTTGTAGACGCCCTGCGCAAAAGTCGCCACGAAGAAGTCGATCACCAGAATCACGATGAAGTTGGCCACGAAGGAGTCGGTGCAGGCTTTCCCGACACCCTCCGCCCCGGGCCTGCAGTAGAACCCCTTGTAACAGGCGATGGTCCCGATACTGCCCCCGAAGAGCAGGCTCTTGACCAGCCCCACCCCCACGTCCCATTTCTCGATGGCCTCGGCCGTCCAGTACCAGTACGGGCCCGACGGAACGTCCTTCACCACGACCGCGATGAACCAGCCCGCCAGGCAACCCGCCAGGTCGCAGAAAAACGTCAGCAGCGGGGTCAGAAGCAGGCAGGCCAGAAACCGCGGAACCACCAGGTGCCGGACCGGGTCGGCCCCCATGACCCGGTACGCATCCAGTTGTTCCGTCACGTTCATCGTGCCCAGTTCGGCGGTCAGGGCCCCGCCCACCCGACCGGCCAGCATCACGCCCGCCAGGACCGGCCCCAGTTCCTTGACCAGGGTCAGGTTCAGGAGCATGCCCATTTGCTCCTGGAAACCGGCCGCCGCCAACTGGTCATACGCCTGGACGGCCAGCACCAGGCCCACGAAGACGCCGGTGATCAGCACCACCGGCAGCGTCCGGTTGCCGACCTCGTAAAACTGAGGCATGACCCGCTGCCAGGTGCGATAGCGGGGCAGGCCCACAAGCGTCCGTTCGAGCATGGTGCCGGTGAAGCACCAGAACTGCCCGAAGGACGCAAATGAAGCAACCGCTTTTCCGCCGCAGCGTGCGATCAGGCCCAGCATGGTCGTTACGGGGAACCCGCCTCGCGCAACACGTAAACCCTGCCGCGACCTTGTAATGGCGACGCCCCGGCGTGTCAATTACATGCCCCAGCGGCACTTGCCCCGATTTGTACCCGCGATATGATCCGCGGATGCTTCCCGAATCCCCGGACGTATCCGTTGTTGTCCCCGCCTTTCGCGAGGCCCCAAACCTGCGTCCCCTCGCGGAACGCGTCTTCGCCGCAACCCGGGGCGCCGGGCTGGACGCGGAACTCATCATCGTCGACGACAGTTCAGGGGACGGCAGTGCGGAGATCGTGGCCGATCTCGCCGCCCTGTTTCCGGTCCGCATCATCGTCCGGACAAACGAACGCGGGCTCAGTTCCGCCGTCCTTCGCGGCTTTCAGGAGGCCCGAGGCCCCTTCCTCGTGGTGATGGACGCCGACCTCTCCCACCCGCCGGAGGCCATCCCGGACCTGGTTGCCCCCGTTCGTGAGGGCCGGGCGGATTTTGCCCTGGGGTCCCGCTACGTCTCCGGGGGCCACATCGACCAGGACTGGTCGCTTTTCCGCCACCTGAACAGCCGCATCGCGACCTGGCTGGCTCGTCCCCTCACGTCCGTCCGGGATCCGATGTCCGGCTTCTTCTGCCTGGCCCGCGCCAGCCTGGAGCGGGCGGCCCCGCTGAATCCCGTCGGGTACAAAATCGCCCTGGAACTGATCGTCAAGACCCGAAGCCGCCGCTGCCTGGAGGTGCCCATTTCCTTTGCCGACCGGGCGGCCGGTACCAGCAAACTGACCGCCCGGGAGCAGCTTCGCTATCTTCGCCACCTAGCCCGCTTGTACTGGTTCCGCATTGCGGGCCCGCAGAAGAGATGACCAGCGCTTGAGGAACGTCCGGTCGTTCGGGTATGCTGCATGTTTTACCGACGTGGGCTGAGCCGACCCACCGACACAGGAGGCGTGAGCTGCCCGGTCTCCACCCGGGAGCGCTCCCAGACGACAGGCTGCGGCGGAGTGAACCGGCAATGAATGAATCCCTGCGAATCGTCGTGGCCCTCGGGGGCAACGCCCTGTCCGACCCGACCCGGCCCGGCAGCGTGGCCGAGCAGTTCGCACGCACGCGCGAGACTTCCATCCCGCTGTGCGATCTGCTGGAAGAGGGACACCGGCTGCTCATCACGCACGGAAACGGCCCGCAGGTAGGCAGTATTCTCCGGAGGGTCGAGCTGTCGCAGCACGAAGTCCATCCCATTGACCTGGGCCTCTGCGTGGCCGATTCGCAGGCGGGCATGGGTTACATGATCTGCCAGTGTATGACGAATGAACTGCTCCGCCGCCGCATCGATCGCTACGCCATCGCTCTGGTCACCACGGTGCAGGTCGATCCGAACGACCCGGCCTTCACGAACCCCACCAAGCCGATCGGCGCGTTTTGCTCGCCCGACGTCGCACGGCGACATATGGCGCAGGACGGCTGGAAGATGGTCGAAGTGCCCGGTAAGGGCTTTCGGCGCGTCGTGCCGTCACCCCGGCCCATCGCCATCAAGCCGCTTCAGCCCATTAAGGACCTTTTTGACAAGGGCGAGATTCTGGTCGCCTGCGGCGGAGGGGGGATTCCCATTATCTGGCGCGACGGCTGGGGGTATGAAGGACTCGAGGCGGTCATCGACAAGGACTTGGCGGCCGCCCTGCTGGCCGTCGGGGTGGGGGCGGATCGGCTCGTCATCGTGACCGATCAGGATTGCGTTTACGAGAATTTCGGCACACCCGACCAGCGGCCCATCCCACGGCTGACCGTGGAACAGGCGCGACAACGTCTGGAGACGGGTGAGTTTCCCCCCGGCTCCATGGGGCCGAAGGTGGAGGCGGCCATCCAGTTCCTCACCCAGTCGCCACGGCCCAATGTCAAGACCGTAATTACGTCGTATACCACGTTGGTGGACGCCATCCACGACCGCGCCGGAACGTGCTTCGTCCGCGTCTGAGAGCGGCCCTCATCCGGCCCGGGAGCAGCTCCCCTGCCGGGCCCCGCCTGCATCCGCTACTCGTCGATCCGGCCCCGCTCCACGCGATTTCCGGTGGCTCGGGCCGGGTCCAGCCGGCGCAGCACGCGACGGCGCATGGCCTGGAACGGCTGTGTCAGCCATCGATGCACGTGGACGTAGACGGGCCGGCGGTACGAGGCCGTCAGGACCTCGGGACTCAACTGGTCCCGGCGTGTCCGCCGCTGGAGCTTGGTCAGGTGATACAGGTCACCCTGCTGGAAACGCCGCAGCAGCCAGCGAGCCGGCGGGAACCGGCGTGCCCAACGCGGCAGCCGAAACGCGATCTGAAAATCGAAGAGGTACGGCCGACCATCTTCCCCGACCAGCACGTTCTCGCACTTCTCGAGGTCCACGTACGCCATGCCGCGAGCATGCATGGCACGGATGGCGTCGTGAAGCCGGGGAAAGAAGTCATCCGGCACTCGCTCTCCCTTGCGGAGGACGTGCCCGGGCACGAAGTCGTGGGCCGTCGCTCCCCTGCCCCACATACCCACGAACCGCGGCACGGCCTCCAGGTCCGCCAGCAGGCGAAACATGGCCGCCTCGCGCCGGGCCAGAAACCGACCGGTCCAAGCCATGGGTATCCCAAAAAGAGACACGCGTCGCCCAATCTTCAGGACAATCTGTCCGTCGGGGCCCCCGTAGAGTCCGGTGGCGGCGAAGAAGTCGTGCTTGAATCCGCGTACATAGGAATACGGATGCCCGTCGATTTCCACGCTTGGTGGAAAGGATTCTCTTCCCAGCGCACGCAGCCAAGCCGGCACGGTCCTGGTCAATGAAACAGCCCCCGACCGCGGCGGCTTCTTCGACCACCGGGGTCAGGGGCTGATTGTGCGGTCCAGCCCCCTGATTTTCAAATTTGAGGAAGCTGCCGCGCGTCTCGCTCTTCCCGTCCCTCCGCGCGAGGGTGCTTTTGCCGTGTCGTCCCAATCATCAGCCCCTCGGACGGAAGCTGTCGTGTCCCTCCGTTCAGAGGAGCAGTCAATGGCGTTTCATCGCAAACCGGTCCGCTCTCGCCCCCATCCCAGGCGGAGGCTTTCCAGACTCCACGTTGGTCCAACGCCGGGAACAAGGCTCCGGCCAAGGCGTTGGCTCCACAGACACGATCTCCCTTAAAAAAACCAGTCTTCCTCACGAAACACGTATGGTACTGACAAGGACGGTGACCGGAGCCTTGTCCAGCGTTTCGCAGAATCAGCGTGTGGTGACGAACGGAGAGCCGCCCTGCGTCGGCAACCGGAACGCAAGGGCACACGCCGCGCGACGTCCGGGACGCCACAAGTTCACTCTTCGTTCATCGGGCTGACGCTTGAGGAAAATACGGAATGACGAACAGTACGAATGACGGATTCAAACGGAATACACGCGTCCGCCCATGCACTTTCTATTGTCTGCCAACGTCTATTTCATACCCGATAACGCAAAAAAGTCAAGAGCGCAGCGCCCCGAAAGTGACAAATTGTTGTCGGCGCGTTGCATGTTCCATGCGATGATGCCTGTTCGGTGGCGTCGCCTGACGCGGCCGACCCCTCCGCAGTCCGATTCCTGAGCGACAAGGTCCCCTGGAAGCTGCCATCGCAGCTCGCTCTGACGCACGACCCCGCGTCTGAGAACGCGACCGACCGTGACGCATCCCATCCCCGCATTTCCTCCGGTCTGAACCGATCCTTCGTAGAGGTTCGTGGACCCGCCGAACTGAACCCTGTCAGCGCCCACAAGCCCAGGACGTCGCTCACCCGTCGCCGCTTGTCGTCTCGGTGGAGCGTCGAGTGAGGTCAGAGCCCAGCGACCGCCGGCGGCCGACCAAGACTTGGCCGGACCGGGACGATCGCGGCCAGTCGGTTGGTGCCCGATTACGGTCTTGGTGACGGGGCACGGACATACTATACTCCTCCCGGAGGCGACGGAACGCAGGGGCGCCGTGTAACCACTTTCGGCAGCAATAGGGGCAGGGCCACCGCGATGCCGGGTTGGCTGATCGCACAATTGACCTTCGCGGATCGGGTCGGGCGTTTCGGAGCCCGTCTGGCCGACATCGAGTTGTACGATCTTTTCCGGGTCGCCCTCGAGATGTTCCTCATCGGGATCGTCGTGTACTTCACGCTGCGATTCCTCCAGGGCACTCGGGGGGCCCGACTGCTACGGGCCATCGGCCTGATCGTCGTCGTCAGCTTTCTGGTGGTCCGACTGGTGGCCGCAAAGCTTGAACTCGACCGCATCAGTTACGTGTATCCCTACTTCCTGGGCGCCGTGTTTCTCATCACGCTCATCGTATTCCAGACGGAGTTGCGCCGCGGCTTGCTGCTGATCGGGGCGAACTGGTGGTCGCGGAGCTGGGCGGAGGAGGCGGCCCGGGTCATCGAGCCGGTCGTCCAGGCCGCCGCGAGCCTCTCCAAGAAGAAGGTCGGCGCCCTGATTGCCGTAGAGCGGAGCGTGGGCATGGCCGCTGTGGCCGAGACCGGCGTGGCCCTGGACGCGGTGGTGAGCGCCGAGCTTCTCGGCTCGGTGTTCTGGCCCGGCTCCGTGCTGCACGACATGGGCGTGATTATCCGGGGCAATCGAATTGTGGCGGCCGGGTGCCAGTTTCCGCTGACCGATTCCGATGATGTCGACCGCTCGCTGGGCAGTCGCCACCGCGCCGCGGTGGGCATCAGCCACGAATCGGACGCGCTGGTGGTGGTGGTCAGCGAAGAGACCGGCACCATCTCGGTGGCCGAGCATGGTCGCCTGCGCCGCTCGCTGACCCCCGACACGCTCCGCCAGATCCTCACCGAGGGCCTGACGGGCGGGGTGGGGCGCGGAGCCGGCGCGAGCTTCCTGCGTTCAGAGAAGGCCGCCGTGCCGCGTCCGTCCGTCGCTCGGGAAGAAAGCTCGGATGCGTCCGGGACCACGCTGTCCAAGGCGAAGACGGGTACCTGACATGGCCCAGATCAAGCTCATCGCGATGACCATCGGACTGACCGTGCTGATCTGGGTGTTTGCCGACCAGCTCCTGCGGGAATCCGATGATCTGCTCATTCACGTTCGCCTCGCGCCCTCCGGCCCAACTGGAATGTCGGTCCGGACGCCGGACGATCACACTCCGTCTTTCCGGGTGCGAGTCAGCGGACCGCGGCGTATCATCGCCAAGAAGGTGGTCGGCGGCTCTGTTGGTGTGGACCTTCCCGTCACGGAGCGCAAGACCGGCCGGTACACTCTGACCATGCTCGAGGAGCTCCGGAAGCTGCCCGGCCCGTTCGACGATCTGTCCATCGAATCCGTCAGCCCGGAAACGCTCGACGTTCTGGTGGACAACACCGTCACAGTCGAAATGGACGTTCGCCTCCGCGAAACGGAGGCGCTCGACTTCGAGATCGACCCCACCGTGGAGCCGACGAGGGTTCGCGTGGCGATTTCGGAATTGGCCCTGCACGGGCTGCCGCCGGACATCGCCGGCATCCCCCCGGACCAGCGCTACGTCGCCCTGAACGTCACCCGCCACCTCGCGAAGTTCCCGGCGGGCACGCTGTTCTCCCGCGACGTCATGCTCGAACACCGCGTGGCCGGGGTCAATGTTCGCATCGAACCGCCTGAAGTCCGCCTCGTTGCGCAACTGGCGGAGCGACGCAAGGAAACCACGATCCCCGCGGTCCCCATCAACTTTCAAGGGAGCGCGACGGTATTAAACCGTTACTTTATTGACCAGCGCGACCGTTTCACCCTGCTGACGCAGCCGATTACGCTCCGCGGTCCGGATGACGTGCTGGATCGGATCACCTCCGGGCAGATCAAGGTTTTCGGGATCATCACCCTGACGACGCCGAATGCGGACGAGGTGGGCAAGTTCCAGGAGGCGATGCCGCGTTTCAACCTGCCGCCGGGGGTAGAGTTGGTGGGGTCACCCGATCCGGTCGAGTTCCGTCTGTTACCCCGACCCTCGCCCGAGAACGGCAACGAGTCCCCCCAGGCGTCGCTGAACTAGGGGTGAGATTTTCCGGGCCGGCCACTTGACACGGGATGGCGCCGGGCTATTCTACCCTGTGCGGTGACAATGCGTGCAGGGAAACACCCGTCCCCATTCCGAACACGGTAGTGAAGCCTGTACGGCCGAGGGTAGTCGAAAGGCGAGATTAGGTGATTGCCGCATTATTTTGAAAGCCCGCTTCGGCGGGCTTTTCTTTTGTCACCATCGGATCGGTCTGTATCCGGCGCGGCTCGGGCGTCCGCGGTGACGAGCCGGACCGTGCCGCTCTTTCTGAGGAGATCCAGGCGTGGGAATCGTCGCAACGGCATTGGTTCTGATCGGGATTCTTCTGGCGTCGTTCGGGGCCATATTCACCCCACTGGTGCTGGCCACGTGAGTGGGACCGTTCCGGCGCCGCTGATCGTGCCGGTGGTCGGAGTTCAATCATCTCATGGAAGGTAAAGAACGATGAGCGCTCGTCTGGTGATCGTGACCGGGGGCGGCCGGGGCATCGGCCGGGCCACGTGTCGGCGCTTCGCAGCGGCCGGCGACCAGGTGGTGGCCGTTGCCCGAACGGCCGCCGAAATCGAGGAAACTCGCGATCAGATACAGGCGGACGGCGGCGTCTGCGCAGCCTGCTCTGCGGACCTGGGCCGCTGTGAGGAGGTCGAGCGGCTCATCGACTCCGTCCATCGCGAGTTCGGCCGGGTAGACGTGCTGGTGAACAATGCGGGCATGGTCGTCAAGGGACCGGCGGCGACGATGGATCCTGCCGCCTTCGAGGCCATGGTGGCCGTGAACATCTCGGCGATCTTCCATGCCACGCGCCGCGTCTGGCCCATCATGGAAGCCCAGGGGGGCGGCACGATCATCAATGTGTCGTCCATGGCCGCGTTTGACCCGTTCCCGGGGCTGGGCACGTACGGGGCGACCAAGGCGTGGGTGAACACGTTCACGCTGGGCCTGGCCGGCGAGGGTCGCAAGGCGGGCATCCGGGTGTTCGGCGTGGCCCCCGGCTCGGTGGAGACCAAGATGCTTCGCAGTATCTTCCCCGACCTGCCGGCGCATCGCGTGCTTTCACCGGATCAGCTCGCCGATACGATCTTCGCCGTGGCCCGGCCCGAGTTCGCGCATGCCACCGGGCAGGTCATCGCGGTTCGCAGTTGATCGTCCGCCCGACCGCGCGGCGTTCATGAGCCGCCCAGAATCGTGACACTGGGCGTCTGGCGTGCAGCCAGGTTCCCTCGCAAGGCGTCGACCTGCTGTTGGAGTTGGCGCATTCGACCGCGCAGATTCTCCGGGGCGAAGCCGATCTGCCGTTCGTACTCGGCGGCGATGGCCGTGACGTTGCGCGACTTCATCCCGTCCAGTTCCTGCCGCAGGAATTCCGATTCCGCCCGGATTTCCTCGGCGCGAATGGCCACTTCCGCCAGGCGTTCGCGGAGCTTTCCGACCACCTCCCCACCGGCCTGGGCTCGTCGCTGCGCTCGCTGCTCGCGCAGGCGTAAGCGGGCCTCGGCCAACTCAGCTTCTGCCTGATGAAGCTCCGCGGCGGGCCCTTGCCCCCTCTCGACCAAGGCCCGCGTGTGATCCACCTTTGCCTGGTGTGCGGCGATGATCTTCTCAACCTCTTCCGCAATGGGGTCGGGGCCGCCCTGGACCTGTTCGTCCACGCGGGCGATCTGCTGGAGGATGGCATTCTCCTGGGCTTCCGCGCGTTTCAGCTCGCGTTCCATGTCCGCCAGGCGTTCCCGTAGCGATCCCTGAATCCTCAGAACACGATCCAGCCGCAATTCCTCCACGCCTGCCTGGGTTCGAAGCGCCTCCTCCAGTTCCGCGAGTTGCTGCAGGCGACCACTGATCTCAGCCAGTTGTTGCTCGGCGACCGCCAGTCCGCGTTCCAGGCGCTCACCCTCCTGCTGTGATGCCTCTTTCAGTATGGCATCCACTCGGGCGCACAGTGCATCCCAGAAGCCCTGGCGGACCGGCTCACATGCAGCCCCTTCCCAACCGGCAGTCAGAATACAAACCATAGTCCCGCCTGCAGGAGGCGGACTGGGCAGCGGCATGGGCCCCTCCGTCATGGCTCCCGGCATCCCCCCCATGCCAGGTTGGCGGCCGAACATGACGCCACCACGATCATCGAGCCGGGACAGTCTGATGGCTGCTCGCAACTGGGCCGGATCACAGGGCGAGTCTTCCACTCTGAACTCCGGATACGTTCGTTCCAGCGCAACATTGAAAAGCTCCTGCGCCCCGTCCGCGCTCAGATGGAGAGCCGAAGGGTCGCACGCGATTCGCACCACGCACGACGACGGGGCGAGCCCCGGCTCAACCGCCTTCGGTTGGGCAGACGCCGGCCAAGCGGTCACAAGCAACGCCGCCGCTACTGCAATCACACGGACTTTCATGAGACACCTCCCGTGGAAGTTTCGATTTCATTCAGTCGCTGCCGAGCGGTGTCGGCAGCGGGGGTTTGCGGAAACAGGTCCACAATTCGCCTGTACGTGGCCGCGCAGGCGGTGCTCACCACCCCGCTGCCGCAACGTCGCTCCGCGGATTCCAGCGCCACGTCCGCCACGCCGGCGATCTGGCCGCGCAGCTCCTCCAAGGGGTCCGGCCGGTCGAGTTCCTTCTGAAGCTCAGCCAGTCGGGCACGGCTTCTCTCATAGGCCAGCAGAGCATCCACCGCCGCCTCCCGGGTCCGGATATCCGACTCCAGGCGGTCGATCTCAGCGCGGAGTTCCGCGGGATCAGCCACCGTTGGCGTCACCGCCGGGAGTTTCGGCTCGCCGGGGGACGCAACATGGGTGTTGCCCGGCGCTGTGCCCAGGAGCCACCATCCACCCAGCCCCACCAGAAGCAGCACACTTGCCGTGACCCCCGTTGTCCGAGTCTGTGTACGCCGCAGGGCCTTTCGGCGAACCCGGTCCGCCAAGCCGTCGGCCAGGGGTCGGCCCGGGCCAGCCGCCGCGTCCGCGTCTCGGATTAGCCTGGCAAGGGGATCGCTCATATCGCACCTTCATCCACACCCACGTGGCCCAGTTTCTCCTTCAGACGCTGCCGGGCCCGCATCAGGCGAACGTTCACGGTATTGGGTCGCACTCCGAGGATTTCACCCACACGCTCCACCGGCAGGTCCTCCAGGTACCGCAGGACGATGACCTCACGGTACGCGACGGGCAGTTGGCGTATGGCGTCACGCACGACCGCGGTTGCGTCCCCATCGTGACGATGCTCGCCGGACCCAAACTCGGCATCGGGCGTCGCTTGCCGGAGCAGCCATAACCACCTCATCCGATGCCGTTTGCGACACTGATTCACAGTCAGGACAGTCAGCCAGGTGGAAAGTCGGCAGTCCCCGCGAAAACGAGCCCGATGGGTCCAAACCGCCAGGAACACGTCCTGAACGATATCCTCCACCTCGCCGGACCAGCCCACCAGCCGATAGGCCAGACGAGCGACGTGGCCCTGGTGGGCCGTCACAAGCCGAGCGAAGGCTGTGGCATCTCCGTCGGCACAGGCCGACCAAAGCCGCGTCTCCTCACTGGCCGTAACATCCACCCGTATTCCACCCGTAATGACCAGGGTCCCGGTCATGACCACCCTATTAGACCCGGACCAGGGCGGGAGATGACAGAGAATTCCCAAGGCGGCGGGCCGGCAGGCAGGCTTCAGGATGGGATTGCCGCGAGGGCATCGCGGATTTCGCGGAGGACGGCGTCGTGCCGGGGGGTCCAGGCCCGGGCGGGTCGGGATTCGGCCTCGTCGTCGCCCAACCCGGCGGTTTTCGACCCTCGGAGGCGGTCCAGGATGAGCGTACGGACGTGTTGGGGGTCTTGGATGCCTTCGATCAGCCCCTGGTTGGTGACCTGGAAGCCTTTCTCATGGGAGTCACCGCCCGCGCCGGCCGTCTCGACAACCACATCTGCGATGGCGAAGTGCCGCTGCACCGGGCCCTGCGAGACACGGATGTTCTGGACGTTTTCAAAGGTGATCGTCACCTCGCGGATGACCCAGACGCCTCGCCGAATGCGAAGGCTGCGCCGCGTCATGACGTACCAGGTAGTGTCGTACCGCAGGTGCAGCGCCACGAACACGATAATGTCCGGCACAACCGCCAGAATGAAGGCCACCGGAAACAGCAGAATGCCCAGCCAGGGGACGAAGACCGTCAGGACGATCCAGCCGACGAGGATGGCCACGTCCAGCGGCAGCAGGCCGAGCCAGAACCAGAACTTGAGATACCGCAGGAAGCCCGGGGCGGGCTGAAACGTCTCGATGACGTCACCCGGCTCCACGGGCAGCGTCGGCGGTTCTTTCGGCACGCGGAACCAGTCGACGAGCACGCGCCAGACGCCCTGGTAGATCCACTGCGAAGCATGCTCCGTTCGGCCGCTCATGCCTCGGCCCTCCTCTGCCTCGCCAGTCGGCGCACTTCGTCGCGGATTTCGCAAAGGACCTTCAGGGTCTCGTCCCCACCGTCACCCGCGTCGGCCGGTGTCTCCGGGCTTCCTTCTCCCCTGGCCCCGCGCATCTGCGCGTAGAGGTAGTCTCGCAGAGCTTCCGCCAGCAAAATGCCCTCAATGGTCATCTCCGCCCCGGCCGACCCGGACGCAGTCTGGACGGAAATCGTGGCCAGGCCCAGCCAGCGGTGCAGGATGTTCCGGGTCACGTGGATGTCCTGGATTCGCCGGTACGTCAAATAGATTTCGCGGCGAAACAGGACGCCCCAGGACATGGAGACGCCCTTGTCGTCAAAGCGGTACCGAAGCGTGTGGTACTTGCACCAGAGAACGATGATCACCACCGGAAAGGCCACGGTGGTCAGCAGGGACACGAGAATGTAGTAGGTCATCAGCACCGGGTCGGGGCGGGTGATGGCCTGCGGATCGAAAGGCATTTGCGCACGTGACATTACGGGGCCTCCGTTGTGGTCGGGCCGCAACGCCGAGCGATCATACCGTTCCTGCGATCAGAATCTATGGCGCCGCCGCATCGCGGCCGTGTCCGCGCGGCTCTCCGCCGGCGAGCTTTGCGACCTCGGTGCCCGCCAGCAGGAACGCGCCGACCCCGTACGGCATAGAACTGTCAAAAGAGGTCGCCCCCGGCGCCGCGGCGGGCACCTGCACGAACCCGAGCTTGCCGTCCGGGTGGACGGAGGCCGCCAGGGCATCCCACGCACTGCGAACGACAGGCGTGTATGTCTCGCGGTCCAGAATGCCCTGATTGACCCCCCACGCCAGGGCGTAGCAGAAGAAGCCGGTGCCGCTGGTTTCCTTTACGGCCGGATCGTCGGGATCCAGCAGGCTGGGATGCCACGTGCCGTCCGGCGTCTGCAGCTTCACGATGCGGGCCGCCATCTTCGTGAAGAGTTCCACGTAGCGCGGGCGGTCGGGATAGTCCTCGGGCATCTTCGATAACACCCGCACCAACCCGGCCATCACCCAGCCGTTGCCGCGGCTCCAGAAGACCTTCTTCCCGTTGGCCGCGCGGCGGCCGAAGAAGCTCGAATCACGCCAATACAGCGATTCCTCGGCATCAAACAGATAGTCCGTCGTGTGCCACCACTGCTCGTTCATGGTGTCCAGGTACTTCCGATCTCCCGTGACGGCGTACAGGTAGGCCAGCGACGGCGGGCCCATGAAGAGCGCGTCGCACCACGCCCACTCGCGGAGATGGATGTTGTTCTTCCACTCCAGGGATTCGGTGTGGGGGCGAGCGGCGATCTGGTCGGCCACGTCTTGCCAGTTGGCGATCATCTCCGGGGACTTGTAAATTTCGTAGAGCTCGGAATACGTCTGGCCGACGCAGTAATCGTCGGCGAAAAACGTCCGCGGCCCGATCTTCCACTCATTCTCCTCGCCGATCGCTTTCATGGCCTCGTAATATCGCCGGTCGCCCGTGTGGTGGCCGAGAGCCATCGCGCCGGCATAGAAGGCGCCGTTGATCCAATCGGTCTTGCTGACGGGCAGTTCCTGCGTGAGTTGCCAGTCCGCCACCTGCCGCATGAGGGCCTCGATCGCCTCGGGGTCGCGTGCGGAACTGGGGCGGGTTTGGTGCATCATGATGGCCGTGCGGAAGTCGGTGTAGTGGCGATAGTCCCCATTCATCCAGAACAGGCCGGATGCGTCGGCCGGGTGGTTCCGGGCGACGAACGGCCGAATGTTGTGCCTCGCGGAGTTCCCGGTGATGTGCTCCGATCGCCAGGTCCGGCCCAGGTCGGCCGTGGTCCAGCGTTCGATCTCGAAGCGGTCGTTCCGTCGGCGTGAGAGATACACTACGGACGGTTGCGTGTGATCCAGCACCACGCCGCCCGAGTAGTGCGGCTCTCGCTCTCGCTCGCCCTTTGGGGTCTGGGGAAACCACGGACCGGCCCAGGTAATCTCGTTGTCGATCCACCGGCTGCCGTCCCACGCCGCATAGCGGTAGCGGTGATCCTCTTCCGTGGGGCAGGCCGCGTATACGAGGATCGGACGGCCGTTCGCGTCCAGCGCGAGGTCCCACACCCAGGCGCGTGCGTTGCCGTGGGCGGCCGCGTCGTACACCTTGTCGGCCTGCGACGGTTCGAATGGAAGATCGGCCAGGGCCGCGATTTGGCTGCCGTCGGCCCGGTGAAAGGCGCCGTCATGGTAGCAGGCGTAGTAAACGCTGTTGAGCGGCTCATTTCGCGGGTGCCCGTCGGTGAAGATGAGGTGGATTTTCTTCCGGCCATCGGTGGCGATTTTGACGTAGGGGCGGTTCCCTTGTGTGTTCTCCTTGCGCGACAGCACCGTTCCGAGCGGCTCCCAGGACTCACCGTTGTCGCGCGACCGAGCCCAGTTGGGTTTGAAATTGTCGCCTCTCCAGAAGAGGTAGATCGTGTTGTCCTCTTCCGTCAGAAGAACGGGATTGGGATACGTAACGCTCTTGTTCGGCCGGGGCCCCGTGTGGATGGGCAGAGCGCGTTCCTCGCTCCACGGCTCCAGCGCCTTCGGATTGCTGCACACGCGGGCGAGCATCTCGTCGCCGCCGTGACGGGAGTAGAAAGCCATGAGCTTCCCGTCGGGCAGAAACAGCAGCGACGGGTTGTCGTGATCGTCCCGCTGCAGCTTCTCGTGGAGCGTGGCCACGCGGGGCGTCCGGCCGGCCGGGTTGATGCACCCCACCTGAACGGAGCCGTCAGTGCTGAGCCAGCCGATGTACGTCCGTCCGTCGTGCCAGACGGCCCTGGGATCCGCAAACCAGCACCACGCGCCGCCCGGGGTGACGACGGAGAACGAGCCGCCGGGCGGCGCATCGCTTTTGAGCCTGGCCGAGGCCGGGGCAATGAGCATGGTCACCCGGGCCTTCTCAACGGGCTGGGTCAACTCGATTCCCACCCGGGTGGGCTGATCCGGTACCCGAAGGTTTTCGTGGATGGCCTCCGGGCGGATTTCGAAGGGGCTGCCTTCCACGGCGATGCGCACTCGAACGGCCGCCTTCTTCCCCAGGATGAGCACTTCATCGGGCGCGATGCGTTCACAATGCCCGAACGTGATCAGGGCGTCGGCGAACCTCTCGGGCCCCCGAAAGACGACCTCGTCCACGATCTTCAGGTGGCCGTCGCCCTGGCGGGAGTACTCGAACGCGCGATGCAGCTTCTCCAACTGCGGCACGTCGTAGGCCGAGGTCAGGTCCAGGACCAGGGTGTCGCTCTGTTCCGTGAAGTCCGTTCGAAGCACGCGGCCCTGCGCCTCCGCACCCGTCCGTTGAAGCTGACCGGCCACGACGGGGACCGGGTGGCCGAAGGAGTTCAGGGCCTTGCTGTCGTACCGCCCGCTGCCGAAGGTCCGCGCGGTGTACACCTCCGCTCCCAGCTCGGCAAGGACAATCTCTTTTCCGACCGCCACCACGTATGATCCGACGTCATTGTGGTTGTGGTGCTCGGCGTTGTGCCCGCCCTTGAGGGCCACCCCCATTTTCGCGGACGATGCGACGCCTGGCCGGGCAATCAGCACGCCGGCGTCTGCAAACCACGTCCGCGGACCGGGGCCGCTGGACGCCTCCGGCGCCGGCGCCGACCGGGAGGCGGAGTTGGGAAAGCCATACAGGAGGACGATGGGCAGCGAACTGCGGGACGAGCCCGGTTCCTTCCGCTCCCACTGCTCCAGTCCCAGTCCGAGCCTTCGACTCACGTAGTACATTGCGGCGGGATCCGGGCGGGTGGCGATCGGGCAATCGGCGAACGCCGGGTACAGGCCGTTGAAGATCTCAAGCCGCGCGCCGAACTGCGCCGGCTCTTTCACTCCCTCGACCGCCAGGAGGTCCAGGGCCCCTCCGGTCGCCTGGTGAATTGCCTCCACGAGCAACACGTAGTGCCCGAAGCCGTAATTCCAGTAACTCAATCCTTCCGAACAGTAGCCGTCCGGCGTGAATCCCTGGAGGAAGTACCTGGAGTACAACTCGGCCGCCGCGATGAAGAGCGCCCTCTCGTCACGCGATTCGACCAGGGCCAGCGCCGCCTGCGTGACTTCGGCCAAGCACACGCTGTTCCAGTTGTTCGTCCATTTCAGCCATCGGTCCGGCGGCCGGTTCCCGTCCAGCGTGGCGAGAAACGGATCCAGCGTCCGTCGCCGCACGTTTTCCCGCAGCAACGCCCGCGTCTGCGGCTGGAGCCGATCCCCGAGCAGGTAATCTGCCAGGGCGAGGTTGGCCGACAGGTGGGAGGACCCGAGATCGATGTGCGTCGCCTTCCCGTGAAAATTCTCGAGCTTCGGGTCGTGCGCCGACATGACCCACGTGCGTTCTGCGCAAAGGGCGTGAATCACCTCTTCCAGCGCCGGCAGAAACCGGCCCGCGTTCTCCATGCACTCGGCCAGCACAAACGGCGCAATCCGCCCGCGTCGCTGGTTGGCGACCCTCTCCCACCGGCTGCGGTTTCCGTTTTCCGTGTACTCCAGAAAGAGCGCATCCGGCTGCTCCGGCAGGGGCCCTGTCAGGAGCTTTTCCGCCCGGGCCATCCACGCCTGCGACGACTCGCGCTGCGCGAACCGCTTCCAGGCGGCGCGGTCGGCGATGGGCGGACCAAACCCGCACGGGTCGGGGCCGAGCATGGCCGCAATCTCCCGGACGCGGGCCTCGGGCGGGCGCTCGACCTCCGCGAAGGACAACGGGCTCGAGAGAACCACCGCCGCACACATGACCATATTTGAACAGGTTGGTTTCATAGTGAACCATGCTAGCGCGCCGGCGGCGGGTGTCAACGCGTATCGAGATCGTCTGGGCAGCCGAGCGAGTGCGGGCGAGCCTGTTCAGTGCCCCCCTCCAGCGTGATAATCCTCCGTGTGAGCGGTGCAGGCGCGTCCGGACATGGGTTCGAGCGCGGCACGGTTGAGGCACACCCATGGCGGCAAACGAGCCCCTTCTACCTCTGCTGGAACGCGTCGCGGAGCTTCTGCGCGGTGCAGAGCGCATCGCATGCCTGACCGGGGCGGGCGTCTCGGCGGAGAGCGGCGTGCCGACCTTTCGCGGCGTGGGCGGCCTCTGGGAGGGCAGACGCCCGGAGACGCTGGCCACGCCGGAGGCGTTCGCATCCGACCCGGAGGAGGTCTGGCGGTTCTACCTCTGGCGGCGCCGCCTTCTGCTGGCCTGCAAACCCAACCCCGGGCATTGCGCGCTCGCACGGCTTGAACGGCAGAAACCCGGATTCACGCTGATCACGCAAAACGTCGACGGGCTCCACCTGCAGGCGGGCAGCCGGCGCGTGCTCGCCGTCCACGGCGACATCTGGATCGACCGCTGCACGCGATGCGGACGCGAGGCACGCTCCACCGGTGAAGACCTGGAGACCATTCCCCGCTGCGGCGCCTGCGGCGCCCTGGCCCGCCCCGGCGTGGTCTGGTTCGGCGAGATGCTGCCCACGGACGTGTGGACGCAGGCCGAACGGGCGGCAGCGTCGTGCGATGTGATGCTGGTCGTGGGAACGAGTTCGCTGGTCTATCCCGCCGCCTCGCTGGCCGACGTGGCCCGGGCGGGTGGGGCCACCATCGCGGAGATCAACCCGGAGGCCACGCCTGTAACGTCTCAGGCGGACGTGGCCATTTCGTCCCCGTCCGGCCAAGCCCTGCCGGCCATCGTGGACGGCCTCGGCACGTCCTGAGGGGGCGCGCCGAGTCGGCCGGCCGCGTTGACGGGGGTCAGCCTCGCCAGTAGCATCACCCGGTCCCGGACCCCTCCGGAGCCCGACCGGGGTATGGAAAGGGAGGGGAAACGTGCCCCGGCGGGATCGATGGCCCACGCGAGACCGGTTGCCGCATGTTTGCCGTGATTTCGGACATCCACAGCAACATCGAAGCGCTGACGGCGGTCCTGGAGGACATCGACCGGCGCGGCGTCCGGGAAGTGCATTGCTGCGGGGATATTGTGGGGTACGGGCCGAATCCCCTGGAGTGCCTCGATCAGTTGATCGAGCGAGATGTAAAATCGGTCTGTGGCAATCATGACATTGCCGTGTTCTTTGAGCCGCTGAACTTCAACGTCAGCGCCGAGCGAGCCGCGTACTGGACGCGCCAGGTCCTGGAGGACGAAGCCCGCAAGGCGTTGCGCAACCGCCGCTGGGAGATGCTGGGCAACATGCCGGAACGAATGGAGGTGCATGGCCTGCTGCTGGTGCATGCCTCCCCCCGCCGGCCGGTCAATGAGTATCTGTTCTCCGAGGACGTGTACACGAACCCGAACAAGATTCTGGCGAATTTCGACCGCCTGGGGCACAACCACCGGGCGTGCGTTGTCGGACACACGCACGTGCCGGGTGTGTTCCTGGACGATCCCTATTTCGACGCGCCGGGCGACCTGACGGAGACGGATCGGTACGAGCTGACCTCTGAGGAAAAGGCGATTATCAACGTGGGCAGCGTGGGGCAGCCCCGGGACCGCGACATTCGGGCGAGTTACATCGTGGTGCACGAGCCCGCGGACGAGCCGGACCACGCGAACAACGACCTGCACGCCGTCATCGAGTTCGTGCGGATCGAATACGATGTGGAGAAGACGGTCAGGAAAATCCTGGCCATTCCTGAACTGGACGATTTTCTTGGCACGCGTCTCCTGGACGGCCGCTAGCCTCGTGTCCAGGGTCGGTTCGGGTCGCGCCCCGGCGGGGACCGGCGTGCGGTCCGCGAGAGAGATTTCCGGAACCACCGACGATCGAAGATCGTAGAGGAGCAGGTCCGACCGTGGATCGACGTTCGTTTATCCAAGCCATGCTGTGGGCAACCGCCGCGTTTCTCGTGTTCATCACGGTCTCGCAGCGGTACCTCACGCCCCCGACACGACCCGAAGCCCCGGCGGACACAAGGGCCGGCGCCGCGGCAGGTGAGGAATCCGCCGATGCCGCGCCGACCTCTCGCCCGGACACGCCGGGACTGACCTCCTCCCCTTCCACGCCCGACGGGCTCCGGGCTGCCTCGGCGGAAGACGCCGGGCTTGTGGTCCTGGGAAGCGTGCCGGACGACCCCGAGAGCCCGTACCGGATGCGTCTGGAGCTCTCGCCGCGCGGCGCCGCGATTCGCACCGCCCATCTGACGGACTTCGCCGCCCGATACGGCAGCGACGAACGATACCAGCTCCTCCAGCCGGAAAAGGGGCCGACCGGCTCGGAACAGCTCTCTCTCGCGCTGGAGAGCATTACCGTCAACCTGCGGACGATTTCTCTGGAGGATGCGGTCTGGCAGGTGTCTCCGTCCCACAGCGAGGACGAACAGGCCGCGCGGTTCACGCTGGATCTTCTGAGCGCCGAGGACCAACCTCTGCTCCGCATGGTGAGAGAGTACGTTCTGCGGCCCCAGACCGTCGAGTCGGGCCGACATGACCTGACCGTGACGTTCTCCCTGGAGAACCTGACAAGCGACATTCTGGACGTTCGGTTTGCGCAGCGGGGGCCGGTGGGCATCCGCCAGGAGTACAGCCGGGCGGACGACCGGTACGTGTACACGGCCGTCAGCCCGTCCGGCGCGGCGACCCTTCCCAAGCTGAGCGGGATCGCCTTCAGCAAAGTCGCGTCCGGCGACAAACCGCTGATCGAATACAAGCGGGACGCGGGCGACCACTTCTGGTGGCACGGCGCCGGGAACAAGTACTTCAGCTTCCTCGCCGTGCCGTTGGGCCACGTGAACAACGAGCGGCCGGACTACGTGGTACAGGCGGACGCGCTGGATCTGAGTCGAGAGAACAAATCGCATACGGGCGTGACGACGCGTCTGGTTCTGCGGGCCTCGGTGCCCCCGGGCGGTACGTGGGAATCGACGCAGACGTGCTATGTGGGGCCGAACGACAAGGAGTCGTTCGTACGGGAAAGCAATGCGGACTACGGCCGCCTGGGGTTCGGCGAAATCATCAGCGTGCAATACGGGTCATGCGCGTTCGGCTGGCTGACCGACCTGATGGTGTGGCTTCTGGACGGTCTGCACAAAGCCGTTCCGAACTACGGGGTCGCCATCATCATCCTGGTGATCATCGTGCGGGCGCTCCTTCACCCGCTGACGCGCAAGGGCCAGATCAACATGGTCCGCATGCAGGAACGGATGGGCAAGCTGCAGCCGAAACTGGAGCAGATCAAGAAGACCCACGGCAACGACAAGGTCCGCCTCCAGCAGGAAACCATGCGGGTGTACAAGGAAGAGGGAATCAACCCGGCGAGTTCCGTGTTCAACTCATGCCTCCCCATGATGATCCAGATGCCGATCTGGATCGCCCTGTACACCAGCCTGGCCAACAACATCCAGATGCGGCACCAACCCTTCGTTCTGTGGATTCACGACCTGACCGCTCCGGATGCGCTCATCACGTTCAGCCAGTCGTATCACGTTCCGCTCCTGAGCGCGCTGACCGGCCCCATCGAGGCGTTTAACCTGCTGCCCATCCTGATGGGCATCACCATGTATCTGCAGCAGAAGCTGATGCCCAAGCCGCAGACGCCGGCCAAGCCCTCCGCCGGCGCCGGGTCCGGCCCGCAGTTCGACCAGGCCGCCCAGATGCAGAAGATGATGCCCGTCATGTCGGTGTTCTTCTCGCTCATCCTCTACGCGATGCCCAGCGGGCTGAACCTGTACATCATGACCAGCAGCCTCTTCGGCATGCTCGAGCAGTACTACATCCGCAAGCACATCCGCACGGTGAAGGAACGAAACAAGGAGGAGGGCGGCACGGACGCGGCTGCCCCCCGGCCGCCGAAACCCTCCCGACCGCCCTCCTGGCTGGCCCGGAAGTTCCAGGACTTGCAGAAACGCGCCGAGGAAGCTCAACGCGTCCAGGGCCGCAGGAAGCACTGAGCGACAGGCCGGATTTGCCGCACCGGCCGCACGTCGCCCGGTCCGCCGCCCCGAGCCCCGAGACGGGCGGGGCAGGCGCTTTTGACTCCCCCGGGCGCGGGGGTAGGATACCGGTCGGCAGGCACGAAACCGGGCGTCCTGGGATTCGGGGCGCCACGGAAGCCGACACGGAGCCGCCAGTTACCGGAGAAGGCCGCATGCCACAGGAGATTCATGGCAATCTGGTCGTCCAGCAGCAGCGCTTCGCCCTGCTCGTGACGCGATTCAACGACTTCATCACGTCCAAGCTCCTGGCCGGAGCGGTGGACACGCTGCAACGCCACGGATGTCCCGACGGGCAGATGACCGTTGTGCGGGTGCCGGGATCGTACGAACTGCCCCTGGCGGCGCGGAAGCTGGTCGGGACCGGCCGGTACGATGCCGTGATCTGTCTGGGGTGCATCATTCGCGGGCAGACGCCGCATTTTGAGTTCATCGCCGCCGAGTGCGCCAAGGGCATCGCCCAGGTTGCGATGGAATCGGGGACTCCGGTCACCTTCGGCGTCATCACGGCCGACACGCTGGAGCAGGCCATCGAACGGGCGGGCGCCAAGGCCGGGAACAAGGGTTCGGACGCGGCCCTGGCCGCGATCGAGCTGGCGAACCTGTACGCCCAGCTTCAGGGCGCCGGCGGCCGCGCCGGCAAGAAGGACTGACCGCACCCGTGAGTCTCGACCGCCACCAGGCCCGTATCCTGGCCATGCAGTTGCTTGCCCAGATGGATGCTCAGGGGGACTCGTTCCTGGACGAGTTCGACGCATTCCTGGACAAATCGGAGTTGGCGCCGGCCCGCGCGACTCGGACATACGCCGCCGACCTGGCCCGACGAAGCTGGTCCCAGCGTCAGAAGCAAGACGAGCGTATCCGGGGTGTTGCCAGGCACTGGTCGCTGGAGCGGATGTCTCCCGTGGACCGCAACGTGATTCGGCTGGCCCTGGTGGAGCTCGAAGCCGGCACGGTGCCGGCTCGCGTGGTGATCGCCGAGGCCATCGAAATCAGCCGCGAATACGGGTCGGCGGAGTCGCCGCGATTCGTAAACGGCGTACTGGATGCGCTGTACCGACAGCAATCCGCCGCAGGCGGAAAGGACACAGGCTGATGGGTCTCTTTGATCGTTTGCGTAAGGGCCTGGCCAGAACGCGTGAGAAGGTCGCGGGCGGCGTGCGAGCCATCCTGCCGATCGGGAAACCCATTGACGACAAATTGCTGGACGACCTCCAGGACACGCTTCTGCTGGCCGACGTCGGGCCGGCCACCGTCGCCAAGCTGATCGACGTGACCCGACAGGCGTGGAAGCGGGGCAAGATCCGCGAGGCCCAGGAAATCGCCGCGTTCATTCAGGAGCACGTGGTCGCGATGTGGCCGCCGGCCGACCGCTCCATCCGGTTCGCGCCGGACGGCCCGACGGTGGTCCTCGTCACCGGCATCAACGGCTCCGGCAAGACGACCAGTATCGCCAAGCTCTCGCACCACCTGACCCGCGAGGGCAAAAGCGTCATCCTCGGCGCCTGCGACACATACCGTGCGGCTGCCATCGAGCAGCTCACCGAATGGTCCAACCGGATCGGCGTTCAGATCGTCAAGCACAAGCATGGCGCGGACCCGGGCGCCGTGGCCTATGACGCGTGCGATGCCGCTCTGGCCCGAAAGGCCGACGTCCTGCTGATCGACACCGCCGGCCGCCTGCACACGCAGGATCACCTCATGCGCGAGCTGGCGAAGATCCAAAAGGTGGTCGAGCGTAAGATTCCCGGGGCGCCCCACGAAGTATTGCTGGTCCTGGACGCCACCATCGGCCAGAACGCCGTCAGCCAGGCCCGAGTCTTCAGTGAGCACGTTTCGCTGACGGGAATCATTCTGGCCAAGCTCGATGGCAGCGCGAAGGGAGGCATCGTCATCGGCATCCGCGACCAGTTGAACGTACCCGTGAAGTTCGTCGGGCTGGGCGAGACGCCGGAGGACATCGAGCCGTTTGATCCCGCCCAGTTCATGAGCGCGATGTTCGCCACCGAGTGACCCGAGCCCCGGATGGCCCCTTGCGTCGGATGGCCGGTCATGAGCCTTGGATCAGACGAGATCAACCGCCTGATGACCGAGTCCATGCCCGGCTGGGGAATCACCGCGTCCCTGTTCTGCGGCACGTGCGGTTACAACCTGCGGGGCCTGCCCTACTCCGGCGTGTGCCCGGAATGCGGCCACCGCTACAACGCGTGCGATCATCGTCTCACAGGCATCTTCCTCCCGAATGCCGTCCCCTTCCCCGGCTCCGACCTCGCATGTACCGTCCTGAGTTTCGGCATGGCCGGTCTGCTGGCCCTCATCGCGATGTCTGAGCGGGGAGCGATTGTGCCTGCCATTGCGTTTGCCGGCTTCGGCGTGGCCTTCGCCTACTTCACGTGGCGCAAGGCTCGCCTGTTTGTCCGCGCCCAGCGCATCCTCCGCAGGATTGAACGGGAGCAAACCTGATCCCGGGACCGCGAATCCCTCCTCGCGGATCAGAACACCCAGTGGAACACGGTGGCATCCGCCACGGCCAGGACCGCGCAGACCAGCGACACCTTCACCCACAGCGGCCACGACGGCTTTCCCTCCGCCGCACCCCGTGGCGGCATCACCCTCAACGGCACGAACTGCCGGCGATCCACGGATTCCCGGGCTTGCGCGATCAGCTCGCCGGCCTCCACGGCGGACAAGTCCAGCAGGGCCCCATACTGCACCAGCCGCTGCCAGCGCCGGCGCGACATCCCGCCCCGTCTCACCTCCCCAGCCACCATCTCCCGAAAAACGGCGTGCCGTTGCGGGCGCGTCAGCCCCCGCGTCGGTGACGTATCCGCCCCCACCCGATGCAATCCCGACGATTCACCCTCGAACATGACCTTTCCTCCTCCTGTTGAACCCTAGGCGCGCCGAGTCGGCCACGCCACCGGCTCAACCCTGCCGGCTGAACCTGTGCGAGCAGAGGCGTATTCCTGGGCATTGTGCAGGAGAACCCGCCGCAATAAAGTCGTGCTTTTATTTGGTTGCGTGATTCTCTTCATGAAACCAATGGAAATTACCGTTGTGTGAATGGAATCTGTCAGTATAATTCCGGTTTCAGTCGCGAACTGTGCGATATCATTCAGGCTGATGCGCGTGCGGGGTAGAGAGCCGTGACTACGCGGGATCGTCAGACAGAGATGTCCGCCTACCTGGCCGAACACGGATACGCATCCATTTCTGACCTCATGGCCCGGTTTGCCATCTCGGAATCGACCGCGCGCCGTGATCTGCAGGAGATGCAGCAACGGGGGCTCCTACGTCGGACGCGCGGCGGCGCCTACTACGTCGGGACTCGAGAGCATCCGCTGAGCTACGCCATCCGGGAGGGCCGGTTCACCCGCGCGAAAGAGGAGATCGGGCGTGTGGTGGCCGAGATGGTGCGGGATGGCGACTCGCTGATTCTCGACGGCGGCACGACGACGTATCAGGTCGCCCGGCGGCTGCGGGGGCGACCGTTGCAGGTGGTTACGAATTCTCTGCCCATCGCCAACCTCCTCGGGAATGCGCCCCAGACCGAATTGGTCTTTCTCGGCGGCTACGTCATGCCGCAGGCGGGCGTCGCACTGGGACCGCACGCCGAGAACATGCTGCGCTCGCTCACCGTGCGGATGGCCATCATGGGGACGGCCGGCATCACCGAGGAGGGGCTGTTCAACTCGCATCTGCTGATGGTGGAAGTGGAACGGTTGATGATGCAATCGGCGGAAGAGGTCGTGATCGCGGTGGACCACTCGAAGTTCGGGCGCAAGTCCATGGCCAAGCTCTGCGAGCTGGGTGAATTCCGGCACCTCGTCAGCGATGACGGACTGGAGGCCCGCTGGGTGAACCTGCTGGAGTCGTGCGGCACGGAGGTTCGGCTCGCCTCCACGGCCGACGGCGAGGACGACGACCCGGGAGAAACGCCATGACCCAGACCGCCTCGCAGTCCAAGCCGGACCGGGCGCGGATTGAACGCATCGTGCGGGAAATCGTCGCGGACCGTTTCGAACCTCGGCACACGGCCGGCCCCTCGCAACTCGTTGTGAACATTTCAGCCCGCCACCTGCACATTTCGCAGGAACACCTGGAGCATTTGTTCGGTCCCGGTGCGGAGCTGACCCCGTTCAAGCCGCTGTATCAGACGGGAGAGTTTGCGAGCGACCAGACGGTGGACCTGGTGGGCCCGCGCCGACGCATCCTGGCCAACGTGCGGATTCTGGGGCCCGTCCGACCGGCCACACAGATTGAACTGGCTTTTACGGACGCGGTGGGACTGGGCATCGACGTGCCGGTTCGCATGAGCGGCAATCACGAGGGCACGCCCGGCTGCCTGGTGCTCGGTCCGGCGGGCCGGCTGGAACTGACCCAGGGGGTGATCCGCGCGCAGCGACACGTACACATGACCCCGAAGGACGCGGAGCATTACGGCGTCCAGGCGGGCGATTCCATGACCCTGATTGTCGAACACGCCACGTGCGCCACGACGCTGCAGGGTGTTATCGCCCGGGTGCATCCAAGCTTCAAGCTCGAGGTGCATATCGACACCGACGAAGGCAACTGCTGCAATCTGGCGCAGGCAACGCACATACGCCTGGTGAAGGCGTGACAGACGTTCACGAGATACGGCCTGGCCGGGCAACGAAACACGGCCGACGGAGAAAGTGATATGGCAACGATTCAGGCATTGGGAATGATCGAGACGAGGGGGCTGGTGGCCCTCTTCGAGGCATCCGACGCCATGCTGAAGGCAGCCAGCGTGGAGATGCTTGGCTGGCGAAAGGTCGGACGCGGCATGGTCACCAGCTTCATCGCAGGCGACGTGGCCGCGGTGAAATCGGCCGTGGCCGCAGGGGAAGCCGCCGCCGCCAAGGTGGGAGAAGTGGTGGCCGTGCATATCATTCCGCGGCCCCACGACGAGTTGTCGGGGCTGTATCCCGACCGCAGCAAGGTGAAGAAGGGCGCAGGCAAGTAGGCAATCACGGCTCGGCCCTTCGGGCGCGGCCCGGCGTTGTGTCGTCCGGTGGGCGCCCGGAGCGTACCAGGCCCGGAGATGAACCATGGATCAGGCAATCGGACTGGTGGAGACCGTCGGCGCGAATCCGTCCATTCAGGCGGCGGACGCCATGTGCAAGGCGGCAAGCGTGACGTTGGTGGGCAGTGTGGAGATCGGCAGCGGGTACGTCACCACGATCGTTCGCGGTGACGTGGGCAGCGTGAAAGCCGCGGTGGATGCCGGGGCGGAAGCCGCCAATGCAGCCGGGGAGCTGGTCAGCGCCCACGTCATTCCGCAGCCGCACGAGGACCTGATGGCGGCGATGATGGGGTAGTTGCCCGCGCGGCGTTATGGAAACCATGAACGTACTGGTCGTCAACATCGGCAGCACGTCCTTCAAGTTCCGCCTGTTTGACATGGCGGACGAGACGGTCCTGGCGCGCGGCAGCGTGGAGGGCGTAGGCAAGCCCGATGCGGCGGTCACGATCCGCATCGGAGACGACCCGCCCGCGGTCACGCATCAGCCGGTGCCGGACCAGGCGGCAGCCGTCGCCATCTGCACGGGCGGACTGCCCTGCCGCATCGACGCGGTGGGCTTCAAGGCCGTGCATGGCGGATCGATCGCGGACCCGACGGTTGTGACGTCTGACGTGCTGCGCGTGATGGAGGAGTTCGCGGACGCGGTGCCGGCGCACAACCCGCCGTACGTCGCCGCGATGCGGGCGTTTCAGACGCGGATGCCGGAGGTTCCCCTGGTGGCGGCGTTCGAGACGGGCTTCCACCAGACGATCCCACTCACGCGGACGACCTTCGCGGTTCCGCACGAGTGGCGGACGGAGTTCGGTGTCCGGCGTTACGGTTTCCACGGGGCCTCGCACCGGTACATCGCCGTACGGACCGCCGAACTGCTGGGCCGGCAGGACCTGCGGGTCCTCTCGTGCCACCTCGGCGGCAGCAGTTCCATCTGTGCCATCCGGGACGGTCGCAGCGTGGCCAACAGTTTCGGCATGACGCCCCAGTCGGGACTGCCGCAGAACAATCGCGTGGGCGATTTCGACGCGTACGCCATGCTGCTGGTCCGGGCCCGAACGGGAATGGACCTGGATGCGATGCTCACGGCCATGGCCGGTGAGGGCGGGCTTCTGGGCATCAGCAGGCTGACCAACGACATGCAGAAGTTGGTGGAGGCAGCCCAGGCCGGGCACGCGGGCGCGGAACTCGCCCTCGGCGTTTTCGTGGAAAGCGTACGGCATTTCATCGGGGCGTACCTGTTGGCGCTGGGCGGGCTGGACGTGCTCGTGTTCACCGGCGGCATCGGGGAACGATCGCCCGAGGTGCGGCGGCGGGTGTGCGCGGGCCTGGAGTTTGTGGGCATTCGGCTGGATCCCGCGCGGAATGAAAGGGGCGGCGTCGAGGCCACGGTATCGGCTGACGGCGCTCCCGTCCGCATCCTGGCGATGCAGACGAATGAGGAGTTGATCGTCGCCCGGCAGACGAAACAGGTGCTGGCGACGCGATGAGTGAGCATTCGGGGCCGCCCCGCTTTGCGGGCCTGGTTCCTCTGAGAACGACCAAGCAAGGAGATGGTTATGGCAAGGCAGGCACTGGGCTTGATTGAAACGCGGGGCCTTATCCCGGCGGTGGAGGCCACGGACGTGGGGCTGAAGGCGGCAAACGTCACCTTCGCCGGCGCTCGTCAGACCGGTTCCGGATTGATCAGTATCAGTCTGGTGGGTGACGTGGCGGCAGTGCGAGCGGCCACAGAGGCCGGTGCTGCGGCGGCCGCACGCCTGGGGGAGGTGATCTCGGTCGAGGTGCTCTCGCGTCCGCACGACGAACTCGAAAAGATCATGCCGAAGAAGTAGCGCTGCCTCGGCCTCAAACGGGAGTGAACCCATGTTCATCGGCAGAGTGACCGGCCACGTCGTGACCACGCAGAAGGAGCCGAGCATCGCCGAAGTGAAGCTGCTCGTGGTGGAGGCTTGCAACGTGGAGGGGCCCGGCGGCGCTGGGCTCAAGCCGACCGGGCGGGTACTCGTCGCGATCGACTCGCTCGGGGCAGGCGTGGGCGAATTCGTGCTGGTCACGCAGGGCAGCTCGGCCCGCATGACCGAACAGACCAAGACGATGCCTGTCGACGCGGTGGTGATCGGCATCATCGATGCGGTGCGGCTGCAGGAATGCGTGCTGCGGCGAGCGGACGGCACCCTCGGCGGGTGACGCCACTCCACAGGCGTCGCAGACGGAAGTGAGCCATGGCGACAACAGGCAGAAAGATGGATGAGACGCTGATCGCGGATGTGGTGAGCGCAGTGCTGGCCCGCCTGGGACCCGTTCCGGCGGTCCAGACGCCGCCCGCCAAGAGCGAGCCTTCTCCCGCCGGCCGGTTCGGCATCTTCCATGACGTCGACGCTGCGGTGAAGGCGGCCACCCAGGCCCAGCGCCAGTTGGCCGACGGCACCCTGGCCATGCGGGAAGCGGCCGTGGAGTGCATCCGCCACGTCATGCGACGCGACCGCGACGAACTCGCCCGCATCGAGTTTACTGAGACGAAGATGGGTCGTCTGCCCCACAAGCTCGCCAAACTCGACCTGGCGGCGACCGTCCCGGGCGTGGAAATGCTGCGCACCGAGGCCGTCAGCGGCGATCACGGGCTGACCATCACGGAATACGCCCCCTACGGCGTGATCGGCGTGGTGACCCCGGTCACGCACAGCATTCCCACGGTGGGATGCAACGCCATCATGATGATCGCGGCCGGCAACAGCATGGTCTGCAACCCTCACCCCTCCGGGGCGAAGTGCGCCGTGGAGGCCGCCCGCCGGTTCAACCGAGAGATCGTACAGAGGATCGGAATCGACAATCTGATCTGCCTGATCGAGAACCCTACGCTGGAGAGCGCAGACCGCATCTTCCACCACCCCGGCATACGGATGCTCTGTGTGACGGGCGGACCCGGCGTGGCCAAGGCCGCGCTGGTGTCGGGCAAACGGGCTGTCGTGGCCGGTCCGGGCAACCCGCCGGTCGTGGTGGACGAGACGGCGGACATCGAGAAGGCCGCGGCGGGCATCATCGAGGGCGCCGCCTTTGATAACGACCTGCTCTGCATCGGCGAGAAGGAGGTCTTCGTAGTGCGGTCCGTGGCCGACGCCCTGATGGCCGCGATGGAACGTCACGGCGGGCACCGCCTGACACCGGCCGATCTGGACCGGCTGGCACAGGCCGTCCTCCACAAGGACGAGAAGACGGGCCACTACCATCCGAAGAAGGAATTCGTCGGGCAGGACCCGCAGGTGCTGGCCGAGACGATCGGCGTGCGGGTGGCGGCGGACGCACAGGTGCTGTTTGCCCAGACCACCGAAACCAATCCGTTCGTTCCGTGCGAGCAGATGATGCCCGTGCTGCCCATCGTTCCGGTGGCGGACGTGGACGAGGCCATTGCCAAGGCCGTGCACTACGAGCACGGATTCCGACACACGGTCATGATGTGGTCACGGAACGTGGACAACCTGACAAAAATGGGCAAGGCCAGTGACGCCACCATCTTCGTGAAGAACGGCGCCTGCCCGGCCGGGCTGAGCGTCGGCGGCGAAGGATACGCCTCGTTTTCCATCGCCTCCCCCACGGGTGAAGGCGTCACCAGCCCGCTTTCGTTCACGCGGGCGAGGCGCTGCGTAATGGTGGACAATCTGCGCATCGTGTAAGAGACCGGATAGCGAACATGCTGCTGGGCACCGTGGAAGGACATGCAACCTCGACCGTCAAGCACCGCTCGCTGCGCGGCGTGAAGCTCGTGCTGGTGCAGCCCGTGCGGTCGATGACCGCGGAGCCGGTGCTGGCCGTGGACCGCATCGGGACCGCCGTCGGAGACGTGGTGATGATTTCCAGCGACGGCAAAGGCACGCGGGAGTTCGTCGGCGACCCCACGTCCCCCGCCCGCTGGACGATCGTCGGGATCGTGGACAATACAAAGGACCTGGCATTGGCATGAGCCGCCCGCTGATCACCGTCAAGACCCTGATCGCCCAGTCACGCGAGGGCGCGGCCATCAACCTGCCCGCCGACGCGATCATCACGCCGGCCGCACAGGACTGGCTGCAGGCCACCCGCCTGCCCGTGCGTCGAAACGGCCCCGGCGCCCGCGCCCCGGCGTCCAGCCCCACGGTATACCTGATCGGCGACGCCCAGGAGCCCACCCTGCAGACGCTGCTGCCTATTCTGGAGCGGCAGCACGAGTCGCTGACCTTCCTGCCCTGCCAGGGACACCTGGCCGGCTGTCTCGATGCGGTTCGCCGCATGTGCGACGGCCTTTCTCAGTGCTCGCAGCGCCGCGGCATCGTCGTCGTCCGAGCGGGGAGCATCGTGAGTTGCGTGGCGAATCGGAATCCCAAGGTGCGCGCGGCCGTTCTGACCCGGCCGTCGGACCTGTACGGCCTGCAGACAAACCTGGACATCAACGTGTTGGTTCTGGAGCAGGAGCGGCTGTCGCTGCGGCAGATGCAGTCGAGCATCGAGACGTTCCTGAGAGGCAAGGGCTCCCTGCACCCCGCGGTGGAGGCGGCGTTGTCCGGGACTGCAACGGCCAGCGCAAGCTGCATCCCCTGCAACGGAGCGAAATGACCATGCGCGTGGGAAACGTGATCGGCACGGTGACTCTCTCGCAGCGACTCGAAAACGTGGCCGGCGGCCGGTTCCTGGTCGTGCAACCGCGCGGGCTGGCCTCGCTGCGTGACGGGTCGCCGAGCACCGCCGAGCCCATCGTGGCGTACGACGAGATCAGCGCGGGGATCGGGTCCGTCGTCTCGATATCCGAAGGTCGCGAAGCGGCCATGCCGTTCCACCCGCGCCTGGTCCCCGTTGACGCGTACGTGGCGGCCGTCCTGGACCACGTGGAGGCCGGGCAGTCGTAATTGAAGTGAGGCAACAACCATGGCGACGAAATCGCTCGACATCAAGCTGGCCCGAATCAAGGCCGACCGGAACTGCAGGGAGTTCATCATCGCGGACGCGAAGGATGCGGACATGGCGTACGGCATCGCGTCCCCGGGCAAGAGCCCGGAAATGCATGCCCACGAAGCCCGGTTCCGCGGCCTGGAAGACTATCGCGAGTGTATCCGGCAGGTCGTTCACCACGGCCGCGTCGACGTCATGCTGATGTCCGCCCATACGAACTCCATTCTCACCGTGCGCGAGAAGCTGTTCGAGAACTCCCACGTGACACCCGCCGCCCGGGCCAACGACACCACGGACATCCACGTGGCGCGCCAGGGCGTGTACACGGGCGAACCCTCCCGGCCATTCGAAAGCACGACGATCGATCACATCCAGTGCGGCTATATCGACTGCCGGGAGGAGGACCGCGCGATCGGGGCCAACCTCGGGCTGTACAGCGTCACGTTCAACAACGACGTGGAGCTCGACCGGCAGACGATGGAGCGATACAAGGCGTTTCGCATTGAGGCGGAGCGTAAGGGCTTCCGGCACTTCCTGGAGGTGTTTGACCCCAACAAACCACAGAACCCCATCGACCCGACCCAGCTCGGCGGATTCATCAACGATATGGTCGTGCGAATGCTCGCCGGCGTTCCCGACGCCGGCCGGCCCCTTTTCCTCAAGATGGTCTACCACGGCCCGAAGTTCACCGAAGAGCTGGCCAATTACGATCCGAAGCTCGTGGTGGGCGTTCTGGGCGGGGCGTCCGGCACCACCTACGACGCGTTCAAGCTGATCGCCGAGGCACAGAAACACGGCGCCCGTGTCGCCCTCTTCGGCCGCAAGATCAACAACGCCGAACACCAGTTGGCCTTCGTCGAGATGCTTCGCCGCATCGTGGATGGCGACCTCTCGCCGGAAGAAGCCGTCCACGCCTACCACGGCGTGCTCCAGGCCCTGAACATCCGCCCCCATCGCCCGCTGGAGGACGACCTGCAGCTCACGAACCCTGCCGTGGGCCACAGCGGCGGACACACCATCAGCCTGCCGCCCGCACGGCGTGACGGCGCCGCCCGCGCCCCCTCCGGCCGCAAACCCCGCACCCAGCCGGACTTCTCCAAGATGACCAGCGAGGAGCGTCTGGCCTACCATCGCGGTCGGCTCCGCGGGATCGGAACGTGGTCATGACGACCCTCAGACTCGATACCTCGGGTCTGCTGGATCGCATCGCGGCCAACGGCGTCGTCGGGGCCGGCGGGGCCGGCTTCCCCACGCACGTGAAGCTGGCCGGCAAGGTGGACACGGTCATTCTGAACGCCGCCGAGTGCGAGCCGCTGCTCCACAAGGACAAGGAAATGCTGCGGCGCTACCCGGAGCAGGTCCTGGCCGGTCTGGTCGCGGCAGGTGAACTGACGGGCGCGCGGGAGGTCATCGTCGGCGTCAAGGGCAAGTACGCCGAAGTGATCCGCCAAGTGCGTCCTCTCATGCCGTCGCACGGCCGCGTCGTGCCTCTTGCTGACGCCTATCCGGCCGGGGACGAGTTTATCCTGGTCTACGACGTGACGGGCCGGATCATTCCGCCCGGCGCCATTCCGCCGGTGGTCGGATGTGCCGTCCTGAACGTGGAGACCGCATACAACATCGGTGCCGGAAAGCCCGTTACAGAGAAGTTCCTCACGGTCGCCGGCGCCGTGAAGCGGCCGGTGACGCTTCGGGTCCCGGTGGGAATTCGCCTCGCGGAGGCCATCGATCTGGCCGGTGGGGCCACCGTTGACGATGCCCGCGTCCTGATCGGCGGAGTCATGATGGGGCAGCTTGCCGCTTCGCTCGATGAGCCCGTGACCAAGACCTGCGGCGGGCTCATCGTGCTGGGGCCGGACCACATGCTCGTGCGGCGATACGAGAGCCCGTGGAAGGAAATCGCCCGCATCGGCGCCGGCGCCTGCGACCAGTGCACGTTCTGTACGGAATTCTGTCCGCGCTACCTGTTGGGCCACCCGATCGAGCCGCACAAGGCGATGCGGTCGCTCGGCTTCGTAGAGGATCGCGAGCCGACGGTCATCGGCACGCAGTTCTGCTGCGAGTGCAACCTCTGCACGATGATCGCCTGCCCGGAGGATCTGGACCCCAAGAACGTCTGTACGCACAACAAGCGCCGGCTCGCCGCTGAGGGCCGCCAGTGGAGGGTCGACGCCAATCCGGACCGCGCCCGATTGCACATGGACGACCGGCGCGTTCCGATCAGCCGGCTCATCCGGAAGCTCGGGCTGTCGCAGTTCACGAACGAAGGTCCGCTGGAAGAGCCGGGCTACCGACCGGCCCGCGTGGTTCTGCCCCTCAAGCAACATGCAGGCGCGCCGGCAGAGCCGGTTGTGTCTTCCGGGGCCCGCGTGCGCCTCGGCGACGTGGTGGCGCGTCCGCCGAAGGACGCGCTGGGCGCCGTGATCCACGCCACCATCGACGGGGTCTGTGAGGTGTCGAAAGGCCAGGTAATCATCGCGGCGGCCGGATGACGTTGGAGCAATCACACATGCTCGAATCCGTGGGAATCATCGAATTGACCAGCGTGGGCATCGGATACGTCGTGCAGGACGCCATGCTCAAGGCGGCGGACGTCCGGCTGGTCCTGGGCCGCACCATCTGCTCCGGCAAATACATCATCGCGGTCACCGGCCAGGTGGCGGCCGTCACGGCCGCCGTTGAGAATGGCCTGGAAGCGGCGCCGGATGGCGTCATCGATCACTGCATCATCCCGCGGATTCACCCGACCGTATTCCGGGCGCTGGGCGGCGGCGTGGAATTGCACGTGCCGCACGCCGGCGTGGACGCGGAACACCCGCCCAAGGCGCTCGGCGTCGTCGAGACGTTCTCCGGCGTCAGCGTATTGGAGGCAGCCGACGCCGCGGCAAAGGCCGCAAACGTCGCACTCTTCCGCATCCACATGGCCATGGCCCTGGGCGGCAAGGGCTACATGCTGATGGCCGGCACGGTGTCGGACGTGCAGGCGTCCGTTGCGGCCGCCGCGGAAATCGTACGCAGGAAGGGCCTCCTCGTCTCCGCCGTTACCATCCCCGGCCCCTCGCGCGAACTGTTCTCCGAATACCTGTAGGGCGTCGCCGCCGACAACGGCCGCGTTTTCCCGCTATCGCACACGGTGCGACCGCACGCTTCCCCACCCTCCCGGCCAGCCTTGCCGCCACCCTCCGTGTTCGCGACATCCCCCGCTTCGGAGCATCCAGCGCAACGCGCATAAAATTGGGCAGGCTTCTCAGCCTGCCCGATGGGACTTCCCCACGAGACTCGCACCACTCCCTGCTCTCCCCGCGAGCTCGCCGGGAACCCCCATGCCCTCTCCCCACCCATCCCCCCTTGTGACCCCTCGCGTTCACCCCATCGGCCCGATGGGCATAACCTACCTCAGGACAGTCTGGATGTCAAGCCATCCAGGAACTTTTTTACCCAATATCTGCTCGCTTACGTAACGAATTGCAAAACAACAAGTTACGGAGATTCCCAAAAGAAGGATCGCCAGGAGCTTCTTGAGCCGTGAGCTGGAGAAACTCGACTCCGCCCGAGGACGCTACCGTCGCTCCGGCCCGTTGCCGATCCGAGCGGCCGCCTCGGCCGGAACCTCGTGCGGCGGAATCGCCGGGTCGCCAGCCTTAGCCAGCCATGGGCTCAGCAAGGTGGTGAGCCCCACGTAGAGGAAGCCCACGGCAAACAGAGACATGAAGAAGGCGCCGATGGTGATCCATCCGCTGCGGATGCACAGGACCAGGCAGACGAACATGTTGGCGCCCATGACGATTTCCACAATCGCCAGCCAGGGCACCCGGCGGCGCCGCTTGGAGTACGCGGTCCGCTGCCGCCAGGCCCGCTCCTGCGAGCTGGCCACGCCGAATTTGGGCGTACGCACGAACTCGCTGACCTTCCCCGTGAACCCCTCCAGCGTGGCCAGGGCGTTGTTGTAGCAGATGCCGATGCCCAGCGCCATCAGGAACGGCAGATACTTGAGGCTCTCCACCCACGTGCGCTGCAGCTCACGTTGGCTGCACACGTAGAAGCTGCTGGCCGAACAGGTAGCCACGATGAACAGCGACACGTCCACCAGATAGATCCGGAACGGGGAGGCCGGTGCCCCGCCCCACCGCAACAGCAGCACGGGCAGCAGCAGCAGCGTGAGGGCGACCATGTACAGGTAGACCGTGCAACTGGTCAGATGGAAGAACGCCTCCACCTTGATTCGCACCGGCAGTCGCGACCGCAGGATTTTCGGAAGCAGTTTGCGGCAGGTCTGGGCGCCCCCCTTGGCCCAGCGATGCTGCTGGGATTTGAACGCCGCCATGTCTGGCGGCAGTTCCGCCGGGGAGGCCACGGTGGGCAGAAACAGGAACTTCCATCCCTTGAGCTGCGCGCGATAGGACAGATCGAGGTCTTCGGTCAGGGTGTCATGCTCCCAGCCGCCGGCGTCCTGAATGCACGACTTGCGCCAGATGCCCGCCGTGCCGTTGAAACTCATGAAGCGTCCACTGCGATTGCGTGCCCCGTGCTCCATCACGAAATGCCCGTCCAGCAGAATCGCCTGAGTCCGGGTCAGCAGCGAGTGCTCGCGGTTGATGTGCTCCCAACGGGCCTGCACCATGCCGACGCGACTGTCCGTGAAGTAGTGAACGGTGTCCGTCAGGATGTTCGTCGGCGGCACGAAGTCTGCATCAAAGATGCACACAAACTCCCCTGTCGCGGTCTTCAGGCCGTTCTCCAGGGCGCCGGCCTTGTAGCCAGTGCGGTCGGTCCGGTGAATGTACTCGATGTCGTGCCCCTCGCGCCGCATTCGATCCACCGCGGCCTGCGCAATCTCCACGGTGTCGTCCGTGGAATCGTCCAGCACCTGGATCTGCAGGCGATCGCGGGGGTACTCCACTTCACACGTGGTCTCGATGATCCGCTCGGCCACGTAGCGCTCGTTGTACATCGGGAGCTGAATCGTGACGCGCGGCATTTCGTCAAACCGGACGGGCGGCTTCTTCGGCACGTTCCGCGCGTGCTTGTAGTACAGATACACCAGGTGGTACCGGTGCAGTCCGTACAAGCAGATCATCAGCATGATCAGACTGTACAGCCCGTAGATCACGTAGTTAAGCGTGTAGTGCGGCATGTGCGAAACTCATCCCTTGGCGCCCGACCCCGGACGGGCGTTCCGCGCCTTCCTCGCCCTCATCCGCAAGGAGGGTGTTTCATTCTAGCCGGAAGTGGTTCTGGTGACAACAGTTACCGGCATGCCCGATCCCGGCCCCATCGCGTCCCTACTCACTCAGCGCCGCGTGAAGGGCCTCAACCAGCGCTTCCGCCCGACCCGGCTCATACCGCCCGGGGCGCCACCGATAGCCCAGCCCGTCGCCCTCCCGCCGCGGAATCAGGTGGAAGTGAAGGTGCATGACCTCCTGACCGGCCACCCGCCCGTTGTTCTGGAGCACGTTATACCCGTCGGCGGCCACGACGTTCCGAATCGCTCGTCCCAGCCGGGGCAACGACCGGCACAGCCCGGCGGCCTGCGACTCATCCAAATCGTCCAGCGCCACGATGTGGTCCCGGGGCACCCAGAGAATGTGCCCTTCCGCCAGCGGGCCGATGTCGAGGAACGCCAGCCCGTGCTCCGTTTCAAGGACTTTGTGGCAGGGGATTTCGCCGTGGATGATCCGGCAGAAGATGCACTGGGGGTCCCGAGGCATGGTCGCTTCCCTCCATGGCGTCCGGGCTGTCGCCCGTCCTCGGTCGACTCAGGCCTGGCCACCAGCCGCCCGCAACGAGAGGTCTGCGCCCCCTTACTCGGCCGGCGCGTCGGCCCCGTTGGCGGCCTTGCCCTCGGCCCCGACCCGACTGGTCTTGACGCCTTTGCGGGTCATGGCTACGGCGAACGCATAGCGGGCGTCGGCCCGGCGATGTCGCGCGGTCTTGGGCGAACGGGCCACGGGGCCCGGCCCCTTCTCCTCTCCAACCAGTTGAACGATCGCCTGGGGGCTGTGGTCGCCGATGCGCGGGCGGGCCACTCGAATGATCCGGGTGTATCCGCCGTTTCGGTCGGCATACCGGGGTGCGATGGTGTTGATCAGCCGATGCGTCACGGACTCGCCGGTGAAGGCAAGGCGACCGCGCGGCTGCCCCGTGCGGTGTCGGCGCCCGCTGCGATACCGCAGCGCTGCCTGACGCTTTGCATCGGGCATGCCGTCATACGCCTCCTGATGCTCGGCCGGAATCAAGGTGCGGTCCGACAGGAGCTTGTGAATCTGCCGACGGGCCGTCTGACTCCCGTTCTGGGCCTCCTTCGCCAGGGTGATGAGCTTCTCCGCAAACGGACGGATGTCCTTCGCCTTGGCCAGCGTGGTCTTCACCTCGCCGTGCTCGAGGAGGCTCTGGGCAAGGTTGCGCTGCATGGCCCGGCGATGCGCCGAGGTCCGGTTCAACTTCTTCTTGGATATACGGTGTCTCATGGTCCTCGACCGTCCACTTCACGGAACCACGGCTGTCCGCTTCGCGGCCGACAGCCCTTGCGATATCTCTGACTACCTCCGAGCGGGCAGACGCGCCATTCCGGCGCGGGCCTCACACACTCTCCAGAGGTTCCTGCTCCATACCACTGCCGATGCCCTCGGTGTCCGATTCGCTCAGCCCGGCGCCGGGGGGCAAACCCTCCGGCCGCCCGCCGCCGATGCTCATGCCCAGCGTCAGGCCAAGGTCCGCCAGCTTGCGTCGCACCTCCCGCAGGGACGTCTTGCCGAAGCTGCGTACGCGGAGCAGGTCGGCCTCCGTCTTGCGGATGAGCTCGCCGATCGTGGCCACCCGCGCCGACTCCAGGCAGTTGCTCGCCCGAACGGAAAGCTCCAAATCCGCGATGGGGCGAGCCAGGGTGGCCTGCATTTCGGAATCCAGCCGCTCCTCGATCACCGGACGGTGCGGCGTCTCGGTCACGACATCGTGCCCGAGCTCGTAGTACTGGACAAACGGGTTGAGGTGCTTGCGGAGGATCTTGGCCGCCTCCACCACCGCATCCTCCGGAAGCAGCGTCCCGCGCGTCCAGACTTCGAGAATCAGCCGGTCGTAGTTCGTGCGCTGTCCGACACGCGTGTCCTCCGTCCGGTATCGCACCCGCACCACGGGCGAAAAGACCGAATCGACCGGAATCACGCCAAGCTGCTGCTCCGGGCCCTCGTTCTCCTCGGCCGGCCGGTATCCTCGGCCCTTTCCGACCGTCATCTCCATCTCGAAGGGCACATCGTCTGTGAGCGTGCAAAGGAGCTGGTCCTGGTTGACGATCTCGGCACCGGCTTCGGCCTCGATCGCCGAAGCGCGGATCTCGCCCGCCTTCGAGGCCGCGACCCGCATCGTTTTGACTGTCTCCTCGTCTCCCTCCACCTGCACGACCAGGCTCTTGACGTTCAGGATGATGTCGGTCACGTCCTCCAGCACGCCGGGCAGGGAGGTGAACTCGTGCGACGCCCCCGTAATTTTTACGGCGGTCACCGCCGCGCCCTCCAGGCTCGACAGGAGAATCCGCCGGAGGGAGTTGCCCACCGTCGTCCCGAACCCTCGCTCGAACGGTTCAATAATGAACCGTCCATATGTGGGCGTGCATACCGTCTCATCCTTGACAACCCGGCTCGGCAGTTCCAACCCTCGCCACCTGATACGCATCGACTTGATCTCCTCCGCGGGGTTACATCGATGAATCGCGGTCCGGCTCGTCACAGGCCGCAGGCCCGTCTCACCGGCGGGCCTAGCGGCTGCACATTTCCACGATCAGTTGCGTCTGCACCGCAGGCACCTGGGCGTCCTCGGGGCCGGGCAGCGCCACCACCTGCGCCTCCAGCCGGTTCACGTCCAGACTCAGCCACGGCTGCACCTGCGGCGTCCCCTCGCCGAGAGTCGCGCGGATGAACTTCTGACTGCTTTCCGTCGGCCGCGCGCCGATCTTGTCTCCCACGGACACCAGGTATCCCGGACGGTTCACTTTGCGACCGTTCACGTGGATGTGACCGTGCCCGATGACCTGCCGCGCCGACCGGCGCGACGGGGCAAATCCCAGCTTATGCACGACGTTGTCCAAACGGCGCTCCACGGTGATCAGCAGCGCGTCGCCCGTGTTGATGCGGGCCCGCTCCGCCATCCGGAAGTACACCATGAATTGCCGCTCCAGAAGCCCGTAGTACCGTTTGAACTTCTGCTTCTCCCGAAGCCGCACGCCGTAGGAACTCGCCTGACGCCGCCGGCGGAACGCATGCATGCCCGGCGGGAAGTTCCGCCACTGCCGCTCCAGCGGGCACTTGGCCGTCTCACAGCGCACACCCTTGAGGTGAAGCTTCTTGCCCTCTCGCCGACATTGCCGGCACGCCGGCCCCAGATATCGTCCCATGACTGCTCGCCTGATCCAATCGTTCGTTTCCGTCCCGATTCCGCGGTCGGCACCCGGCCGCCGCGTGGACGGGCCTAGACCCGCCGCCGCTTCGCCGGTCGGCATCCATTGTGCGGCAAAGGAGTTACATCTTCAATAGACTGAATATTCATCCCCGCCGCCTGCAGGGCCGTGATCGCCGACTCACGGCCGGACCCCGGCCCCTTCACCCGGACCTCCAACTCCACGATGCCGTACTTCTTGGCCGCCTGGGCCGCCTGCTCCGCCGCACGCTGGGCCGCGAAGGGCGTGCTCTTGCGCGTCCCCTTGAATCCCACCGTGCCCGCGGACGACCAGCACAGCACCTCGCCGCTCAGGTCGGTGATGGTCACCATGGTGTTGTTGAACGTGGCCTTGATATGGGCGATCCCCCGGGCCACGCTACGACGCGTTTTTCGCTTGCCGGATGCCTTCTTAGCCACGATGCAACTCCTTCACACCCTTCTTGCCGGCCACCGTCTTGCGCGGGCCTTTTCGCGTTCGGGCGTTCGTTCGCGTCCGCTGCCCCCGGGTGGGCAGACCCCGGCGGTGCCGCATGCCCCGGTAGCACCGGATGTCCCGCAGACGCGCGATGTTCGCGTTGACGATCCGACGGAGCTGGCCTTCCACCTGGTAGTTCCGGTCGATCACCGACGCCACTCGCGAAATCTCGTCTTCGGTGAGGTTCTTCGCTCGCACCGCGGGGTCAATGCCGGCCTCCTTGCACACCTGCACGGCGGTATGCGGACCCACCCCGTAGATGTACGTCAGTGCGATCCGAAGCTGCTTGTCATTCGGAATGTCAACGCCTGCTACACGTGGCACGCCTGGTCTCCTTCGCCGGTCAACCCTGACGCTGCTTGTGACGCGGATTCGTACAGATCACCCGCACCACACCCTTTCGCTTGACAATTCGGCAGTTCTCACAGATCCGCCGAACACTCGCTCGAACCTTCATCTCGATCCCTGCCTTTCGACACCCGGCGACCACCCCGGCTCGGTCCGTCCGTCGCTCAGCACGTCCGAACCCGATGCAGTGACCGCAACGGTGTGCTCGAAATGCGCAGACGGCCTGCCGTCCCGCGTCACCACCGTCCAACTGTCCGACGTCGCCTTCGTCTCATGCGTTCCCAGGTTGACCATCGGTTCGATGGCCAGCACCAGGCCCGGCTCCAGCCGGAAATCCTCGCTACGGCGCTGCCCGTCCCAGTAGTTCGGGACCTTCGGCTCCTCGTGCATCTGCCGGCCGATCCCGTGCCCCACAAAATCCCGCACGACCGACAGGTTCTGCCCCTCCACGTACGCCTGCATGGCCCGGGCCACCTCGCTCCAACAGCGGCCGGGCCGAATTTCCTGGACGGCCAGGGTCAGCGCCTCTTCGGTCACCCGCAACAGGTGCTCCGCTTCCGCCGACACTCGCCCGACGCCCAGCGTCACCGCGGCGTCGCCGCAGTATCCCTTCAGCCGCACGCCGCAATCGATGCTGACGATGTCTCCTTCGATCAGCACCCGGTCACCCGGAATGCCGTGGACAATCTGCTCGTTCACGCTGATGCACAGCGCCGCGGGGAACGGGAAACGGGCCTGCGGATTGACCACCCCCTTGAACAGGGGCGCCGCCCCGCACTCCGCAATGATCTCCTCCGCATGCCGATTCAGGGCGCCCGTCACGACGCCCGGCTTCACCAGCCCCCGCATCTCCTCCAGCACGCGGTACACCACCGCGTTCGCCCGACGCATCAACTCGATCTCTCGCCGGCTCTTCAGCACAATCCCGCCGGGCACCGGTCGACTGCTTCCCATCATCTCCGCTTGCCTTCCGGTTCCGGACGCCGCGTCCGCAACCGCCCGCCGGCCGACATGGCCCGGCGACTACCCCCGGCCTCCCTTGATCGTGCCCTCGCCACCCAGGAACCCCTGGTAGTTCCGCATGATGAGGTTTGCCTCGATCCGCTGCACCAAATCCAGGGCCACGCTCACCACGATCAGCAGGCCCGTCCCGCCCAGGAACGCGGACACGAAGAACGGGATCTCGAGCCAGGCCGCCACCACGGTCGGAATGATCGCGATCAGGGCCAGGAAGCCCGCACCCACGTACGTGATCCGCCCCATCACCTTCTCCAGGTAGTCCGCGGTCCGCTTGCCGGGCCGCAGGCCCGGGATGAAGCTGCCGTAATCCCGCAGGTTGTTCGCCATCTCCTTGGGCTGGAACTGCACCGTGGTCCAGAAATACGCGAAGAAGTACACCATCGCCACGTACGTCACCACGTACACATAACTGCCCGTGCTGAACCACACCGCCAGCTTGTTGAAGAACCCGCCCGCATACCAGACGCTGTGGAACCAGTTGAAGATCATCCGCGGGAAGATCAGCAACGAACTGGCGAAGATGATCGGCATCACGCCGCCGTGGTTCACCCGCAGCGGCAGATACTGCCGCTGCCCGCCGTACACCCGCCGACCCCGCGTCTGCTTAGCCTGCTGGATGGGAATCCGGCGCTGACCCTGCGTGATCAGAATGGCCCCCGCCACCACGGCCACAAACGCCACGATCAGGAACAGGATCTTCTGCGGCCCCATCGTGCCCGCCGCGCTCGCCGTCACGCGAAGGTCGGCGGTCTGTGCCACGTAGATCACGGCCATCGGCATGTTGGCGAGAATCCCCGCCATGATGATCAGGGAAATCCCGTTGCCGATCCCGTACTCGTCGATCTGCTCCCCCAGCCACATCAGGAACACGGTCCCGGTGGTCAGGGCCGCCACCGCGACCAGAAGGTAGAACGGACTCTCGCGAAAGTCCGCGTAGATGAAACTCTGCTGCCCCGTTCCGGACCGCAGGAACTTCAGCCAGATGATGGCCTGAATCACGCAGAGAAGCACCGTGGCGTACCGCGTGTACTCCTGGATCTTCTTGCGCCCGGACTCGCCTTCGCGCTGCAGTTTCTCCAGGGCCGGCACCACCGTGACCAGAAGCTGGAAAATAATGGACGCCGAGATGTAGGGCATGATGCCCAGCCCGAAGATCGTGCTCTGGCTCAGGTTTCCGCCCGTGAAGATGGCGAAGTACTGCGCCAGTTCTCCCAGCGGCCCGCCCCCTTCGGCGATGGAACTCATCGCCTCCTGGTTCACGCCCGGAAGGGGCACGGCGAACCCCAGCCGATAGATCATGAGCAGACCCAGAGTGAAGAGCAGCTTGTTCCGCAACTCCGGGATCTTGAAGATGTTGATGAATGTTCGGAACATGGCCTCCCACGTCCTGCCGACCCGCCGGCCGGCCTGATCCGGGCCCTACGGCCCACCCTTCAGACCACGCGGGCCTCGCCGCCCGCCGCGGCAATGCTCTCCGTCGCCTTCCGGCTGAACCGGGCCGCTTCGACCGTCAACTTCTTGCTCAGGGCGCCGTCGCCCAGCACCTTCACCGGCTGCTGCTTGCTGCGGACCAGCCGGGCATCGATCAGGGCCTGAAGATTCACCACGTCCCCCGAAGAGAACCGCTCCTCCAGGTCCTTGAGATTCACCACGCTGTACCGCGTCCCGAACTTGACGTTGCTGAAGCCCCGCTTGGGAATCCGCCGGAACAGGGGCATCTGCCCGCCTTCCGCGAACCCGCGGTTCCGCCAGCCCGCCCGAGACCCGCATCCCTTGTGCCCACGGGTCGCGGTCTTCCCGCGTCCGCTGCCCGGACCCCGCCCGATCCGCTTGCGACGGCGGTGAGCGCCGGCCTGACGCGTGATGTCCGTGATATTCATGATTCTACGCCTGCCCGGCCAGCGTCACGCCTCGATTGCGCGCGATGGCCTCCCGATCGTACAGCCCGTCCAGCGCGGCAAACGCCGCTCGAACGAGGTTCTTCGGGCTGTTCGACCCGTAACTCTTCGTCAGTACGTCCTTCACGCCGGCCAGCTCCAGAACCGGCCGGACGCTGCCACCGGCGATCACACCCGTGCCCTCCGACGCCGGCAACAGGATCACCTTGCTCGCGCCGAACCGACCCCAGATGCGATGCGGAAGCGTGCCGCCCTGGAGCTTCACCCGGATCATGCCTTTGTGCGCGATCTTGCGAGCCTTGTCCACGGCGGACGGCACTTCCGGGGCCTTGCCATAGCCGATCCCCACCCGGCCGTTCCGATCGCCCACCACCACCAGGGCCGCGAAACTGAACCGCCGACCGCCCTTGACCACCGTCGCGCAGCGGTAGATCTTGACGACCTCCTCCTCAAATTCCGACTCTTCCCGTGGAAAGAATGCTTGCGACATACTCATTCCCTTTGCGGGACCGCTGGCCGGCCGGCCCGTCCCGCCGCGGTCAGAACTTCAGCCCGGCCTCCCGGGCCGCGTCGGCCAGGGCCTTGATGCGGCCGTGAAACTTGTATCCGTTGCGGTCAAAGCACACCTGTGCGATCCCGGCCGACGCCGCCCGCTCCGCGAGCGTCTTGCCGACCGCCTTGGCCGCGTCGATGTTGCCACCGTACGTTACGCTCGTCCGCAGGTCCTTGCCCTGCGTACTGGCGGCGCAAAGCGTGACGCCTCGCTGGTCGTCCACGATTTGCGCGTAAATGTTCTTCAGGCTGCGAAACACCGTCAGCCGCGGCTTCTGGGCCGTGCCGAAGACCGACTTCCGCACGCGATGCTTGCGCCGCACCCGCCGAACCTGCTTGATTTTTTCCGCTCTCATGGCCTGCTTCGTCTTCCGTCAACCCCACAACCCAACCCCACTGAGGGTCGCCCCGCGGCCGACCGACGCGGTCGACCCCGGTTCAGGCCGCCCGGCTAGCCGCCGCCGCTGGCAAACGCCTTGCCCTGCTTGCGGCGCACCTGCTCGCCCTGGTACCGAATGCCCTTGCCCTTGTACGGCTCCGCCTTGCGGATCATCCGCACGTCTGCACAGAAAGAGCCGACCAGTTGCTTGTCGATGCCCCGCACCACGAACTTCGCCGGCTCCATCTCGCCGCGGGCCGCCTTCACCTCCACGGTCACGTCCAGGCCCTTGGGCACCGGGATCTCGAACTGGGCCTTGTTCTTGCCGCCGCGGCCCATGAATCCGCAGTTCAGGTGCAGCTTGCCGCCCACCAGGTCACAGCCGTAGCCGGTCCCGTAAATCTCCAAACGCCGTTCGTACCCCTGCGTCACCCCGACCACCATGTTCTGCAGCAGGGCCCGCGTCAGCCCGTGAAGGGCGCGTTGCTGCTTGGTGTCGGCCTCCCGCTCGACGCAGATTCTCTTTTCGGCCGCATCCACCGTCACGGAAATCCCTGCCGGGAACGTGTGGCAAAGCGACCCCTTGCCGGACGACACGGTTACCGTGCGTCCGCTGACCTTCACATCCACCCCGCTCGGCACAGGGATGGGTTTCTTGCCGACTCGAGACATCGTCTTCTCATCCTCCGGGCCCGGGGCCGTAGACGCCGCCGGACGCACCCGGTCAGTACACCGTGCAGATCAACTCGCCGCCCACTTTCCGTTCGCGGCACGCGCGGTCGCTCAGCACCCCCTGGCTGGTGGAAATGATCGCAATTCCCAGCCCGTCCATCACGCTCGGCAGGGCCTCGACGCCGGAATACATGCGCCGTCCCGGCTTGGAGGCGCGGCGAATGGCGTGGATCACGTCCTCTCCGTTCGGACCGTACCTCAGGTCCATCCGCAGCAGGTTCTGCCGGGTGTCGGCGATCACGTCGTACGACTCGATGAACCCTTCGTCCCGCAGCACCTGGGCAATCCCCACTTTCAGCTTGGACGAAGGCACCGTCACCTGCTTCCGGCGGATGCGTGCGGCGTTGCGAATCCGGGTCAGCATGTCGGCTATGGGGTCACTCCACATCCGATCGTCACCTCACTTGCGTCTCTCCGAGGGCCCGCGGCCCGACGCCGCCGCCCTCCGTCGTCCGCCCGTATCCGACGGGCGGACTCCAGGTCGCTACCAACTCGCCTTCCGCATCCCCGGGATCTTGCCCTCATGGGCCAGCGACCGCAGGCAGATGCGACAAATCCGGAACTTGCGGTACACCGCCCGCGAGCGGCCGCACAACTGACACCGTCGAATGATTCGAACGCGGTACTTCGGCGTCCGACTCGCCTTGTTCATCCAGGCCTTGGTCGCCATGCGCTACTCCTGACCGCCCGTCCGGCGGAACGGCATTCCCAGCTTCGCCAGCAGCCCCCTCGCCTGTTCATCCGTGGTGGCGGAGGTCACCAGCGTGATGTTCATTCCCTGGGGATACTCCACTTTGTTGATGTCGATCTCCGGAAACACGGACTGGTCCGCGATCCCCAGTGAGTAATTGCCCCGGCCGTCAAACGCATCCGGGCTCAGGCCGCGGAAGTCACGCATCCGCGGGATGGCCAGGTTGATCAGCCGGTCGACGAACTCATACATCCGCCGACCCCGCAGAGTCACCTTCAGGCCGATCTCATACCCGGTGCGGAGCTTGAAGTTCGAAACGCTCTTGCGGGCCCGGCAGATCGCCGCCTTCTGACCCGTGATCTTGGAAAGATCATCCGCCGCCGCCGGCAGCCGCTTCTTGTCCTGCAGGGCCTTGCCCAGCCCCATGGACACAATCACCTTCCGAAGGCGCGGCACCGCCAGCTCGTTTTGGATCCCGAAATCCTCCCGCAACGAAGGGAGAATCTCCGTCTTGTATTGCTCGAGTAGTCTCGCCATCACCTACCGTCACGCTTTCCGTCGGCCGCCCGCATCCGGGCCGGGCCGCCCGTCACAGTCCTCCCTATGCCTGCTCCGCCTTGCGCAGCGAGTCCAGCACGTTGCCGTCCTGCGTCACCCGCCTCTTGGCGATCACCTTGCCGGCGCTGTTTCGATCCACCTCAAAGTGGATCCGGCGACCCCGGCCCGCCTTCGGGTCGTACGGCAGCACGTTGGACAGGTGGATCGGGGCCTCCTTCTGCAGGCGGCCGCCCTGCGGGTTCCGGCGGGTGGGCCGAACGTGGCGGTACACCATGTTCACGCCCTCCACCACCACCCGGTCGCGGTCGTAATCGATCCGCAACACTTTGCCCCGCGCTCCCTTGTGAGCGCCGGCGATCACCTCGACCACCTGATCCCTGCGAATGCGACGCGCCATGGTTCGCCTTCCTGTCCGCGTTCTCCACAAACCGTCCCGGCCGGACCGGCTTTCGATCAGACCACCTCGTCGGCCAGGGAGATAATCTTCATGTACCCCCGCTCGCGCAGCTCCCGGGCCACCGCCCCGAAAATGCGCGTGCCGCGGGGATCGTTGTTGTTGTCCAGCAGCACCACGGCGTTCGTGTCAAACCGCACGTAGCTCCCGTCCGGTCGACACGTGGGCTTGCACGTCCGCACCACCACCGCCCGCGCCTTGCGCCGGGTCGATCGCTCCTTCCGCGTGGCGCCGCCCGCGAAATCACTATTGGGAAGCGCCTTCTTCACCGCCACCAGCACGATGTCGCCCACTTCCGCACGCTTCAGACGATACTTGCCGTGGCGGGCCGTGCTGCCCTTGCCAAGCACGGCGATCACCTGGGCCTGTTTCGCCCCGGTGTTGTCGGCCACGTCCACCATGGTCTGCAACTGGATCATCGATCACCTGCGCTCACGCTGCGCCGCTTCGGCGGCATCCCGTCCGCCCGCCTCGGGGCGGCCCCGCCGTCTCCCGGCCCGCGGTCCGGGGCCTACAGAACCTTGACCAGCCGCCAGCTCTTCGTCTTCGATACCGGACGACAGGCCGCCACCTCCACCCGATCACCCACGTGGGCCTCGTTCTTTTCGTCGTGTACGTGCAGCCGGGTCCGCCGCCGCATGTACTTGCCGTACTTGGCGTGTTGGGTCAGGTGCATGCACTCCACGACGATGGTCTTGTCGCCCTGGTCCGAGGCCACCACGCCGCGCCGCACCGCCCGCGCCCGTCGTCCCGATGACTTCTCGCTTCCCGTATCGCTGCTCGTCTCTGCTGGCGTCATGCCGCTGCTCGTCCTTTCCGAATCACGCCGCGGTCACCCACCCGGCAACGTCCGAACTCAACCGCCGCGCCGGTGCGTGGCGATCGCCTCCAGGTGGTATTGCCTCTCTTCGATTCCGCTCTCGCCCCGCTCCTTCAGAATCGTGAAGATGCGAGCGATGTCCCGCCGGGCCTGCGTCACCTGGTTCGGGTTCTCCAGCTTCTCCGTCACCCGCTGCGAACGCAGGTCGAACAGGTGCCGACGCAACCGGTCCAGCTCCCCGTGCAACTCCTCGGTCTTCATGTCACGCAGTTGCCCGATCTTCATCAGTATCGCTCCCAACCCGATCAGCCGTGATGCCGCCGGACAAACCGGCAACGCAACGGCATCTTGTTGGCCACCCGCGCCAGGGCCATCTTGGCGATGCTCTCCTCGACCCCGCCGATCTCGTACAGAACCTTCCCGGCACGCACCCGGGCCACCCATTCCTCCGGCTCGCCCTTGCCCTTGCCCATCCGCGTCTCCAGCGGCTTGGACGACACCGGGTGGTCCGGGAACAGACGCATGAACACCCGCCCCTCGCGGTGCAGGAAGTGCGTCGCCGCCACCCGGCCCGCCTCGATCTGACGGGCCGTGATCCAGCCGGGCTCCAGCACCTGCAGGCCGAACTCCCCGTACGACACCCGCGTCCCGCGGGTGGCGTGGCCGCGAATCTTGCCGCGCTGGGCTTTGCGGAACTTGACTCGCTTGGGCATCATCGCCATTGCACAATCTCCCGATCACACCCGCGGTCAGCCGCGCTTGCCCCGCCGACCCCGCCGCGGCTCCATAGGCGTCAGCGTCACCTCTTCCCCGTACTTGCCCGTGAACAGCCAGACCTTCACGCCGATCACGCCGTATGACGTCCGGCTCACCGCGAATCCGTAATCCACATGCGCTTGAAGCGTGTGAAGCGGAATCGAACCCCGGATCTGCTTCTCGCACCGGGCCATCTCCGCCCCGCCCAACCGCCCGCTGCATATGATCTTGCAGCCCTTGGCGCCCGCGCCCATCGCCGCGTCAATCCGCATCTTCATCACGCGGCGGAACCCCGCCCGCTTCCGAAGCTGCTCCGCCACCGACTCCGCCAGCAACTGGGCGTCCGTGTCCGGCGACTGGATCTCCTGGATCGTCACCTTGATCTTGCGGTCAACCAGCTCTTCCAGCGCTTCCCGAAGCTTGTCCACCTCGGCGCCCTTCGGCCCGATCACCAGACCCGGACGCGCCGTGTGCAGAACCACCTCCACCTCGTTCCGCGTCCGTCGGATGACCACCTTCGCCACCGCCGCGTACGGAGGCTGCCGGTTCAGACGTTCGTCGATGAACCGCCGAATCTTCTGGTCCTCCACCAGGCACTCGCCGAAGTCTTTTTTCGACGGCGGGTACCAATGAGAGCGCCAGTCCTCCGTCACGCCCATGCGGAAGCCGAGTGGATGAATCTTCTGCCCCACGTCTTGCTCCTCGTCCGGCCTGCCGGGCCCGTCCCTCGGGACCCGCCGCCCGGCCCGTTACTTCTCGGCAACCCGAACAACCAGGTGACTCGTCCGCTTGGCGATCGGATGGGCCCGGCCGCGGTCCTTCGGGTGCCAGCGTCGGAAGTACGGCCCGCCGTCCACCCGAGCCTCCGTCACCCGCAACTGCGCTACGTTCGCCTCGTCCTGTTCCGCGTTGTTGATCGCGGAGCGCAGCACGCTCGCGACCATGCCGCTCGCCCGCCGATGGTTGAAGCGCAGAATGTCCAGCGCCTCCGGGCACGACCGCCCGCGAATCAGCGCCATCACCAGACGGGCCTTTCGCGGACTGATCCGGGCGAACCGAAAGATCGCCCCCCACTCGCTCCGTGTCTCGGTCTGCTCTGCCATGGTCCGACTCACCTATCCAGGCCCTCCGCCGTCGGCCCGCCTCCGCCGTCCGCGAGGCGCCGCCTGCGGCATCGGGATCACTTCTTCGAGCCCGCGTGCCCCTTGAACGTCCGCGTGGGACTGAACTCGCCGAGCTTGTGGCCCACCATGTCTTCCGTCACCAGCACGCCCACAAACTGCTTGCCGTTGTGCACGTCGAACTTCTGGCCCACGAACTCCGGCACGATCGTGCATCGGCGAGCCCAGGTTCGAATCGGCTGGTTCACGTTCCGCTCCTTCGCCAGGATCACCTTGCGATAGAGCTTCTCGTCCACGAACGGACCCTTCTTCGCAGATCGCGTCATCCTGCGAGCCTCTCACTTGCTTTCGTGACCATCCGGACTCACGCCGCCGCTGTTCGGCCGTTCACAGGGGCCGCATACGGCAACCACGTCCCGTTATTTCCGAGGCAGCACCAACTGCCCGTACCGCTTGCTTCGACGCCGCCGCAAGATGCGCTTGTTCGACGGCTTGTTCGGGCTTCGGGTATGTCCACCCTTCGCCAGTTTGCCGGTCGGGCTGCACGGGTGACGACCGCCGCAGTTCCGCCCCTCACCGCCGCCCAGCGGGTGATCGTGCGGGTTCATGCAGGTCCCGCGCACGTGCGGGCGCCGACCCCGATGCCGCGTCCGCCCGGCCTTGCCCCAGCGCAGATTCTGGTGGTCGACGTTGCCGAGCTGCCCGATCGTGGCCCGGCACTCGATCCGGACCTGCCGCATTTCGCCCGACGGCATCACCAGCGTCGCCCAGTTCCCTTCGCGGGCCAGCAGCCGGCAGGCCGCGCCCGCGGAGCGTGCCATCTTCCCCCCCTGGCCCGCGTTCATCTCGACGTTGTGTACGTCCATGCCCACGGGGATCGAGCTGAGCGGCATGCAGTTGCCGATTTTCGGCTCCACGCGCTCGCCGCTCTCGACCACCTCGCCCGGCTTCAGCCCGACGGGGGCCAGGATGTACCGCTTCTCGCCGTCGGAGTACTGCACCAGGGCGATATGGCACGAGCGGTTCGGGTCGTACTCCACGCTCACCACGCTCGCCCCGGAGTCGTCCTTTCGCCGCCGGAAGTCAATTCGACGGTAAATTTTGCGGGCCCCGCCGCCGCGATGCCGACACGTGATCCGCCCGTGATGATTCCGACCGCCGCGCCGGACCAGCCGCTCACAAAGCGACTTCTCCGGGCCCTTCCGCTTGTCGGTGATCTCATCAAAATCATTCACCGACGACTTGCGCCGTCCGGGGGACGTCGGTTTGTAGATCTTGATGCCCATGTCAACCCCGCTCTCGCCGCACGTTCACGGCGCTTGGCTTTCTCAGAACAAATCAATGTGGAAGCCCTGCCGAAGGACCACCACCGCCTTCTTGACGTCAGCCGTCTTGCCGGTCTTGAACCGCACCCGACGACGCTTGCCGCCGCGATTCGCCGTACGGACGGCCTCCACCTTCACGTTGTAGATCTTCTCGATCGCCTGCTTGATCATCGGCTTGGTCGCTTCGGCGTGCACCTCAAACGTGAACGCCCCGCCCCGAGCCGCCCGTGACGCCGACGCGTCATACTGCTGCTGGCTCTGGTGCGTACCCTTCTCGGTGACCAGCGGGCGCTTGATAATGTGGTAAATGTCCATGGTCAGGATGCCCCGTCACCGTGTTCGACCCGTCCCGGCCGCAGGCGAACCGGATCGTTCTGCAGAACCTCAAACGCCGCCTGCGAAAACACCAACGTCGGCCGACGCAGCACCTCGCAGGCGTTCAACTCCTGGATCGCCCGGATCTCCGTTCGCGGAATGTTCCGCCCGGACCGGTACACCGCCTCGTTGTGCTCGTCCAGCGCCACCACCGCCCCCCGCTCCGCCCCGATGGCCTTCAGCATCTGGGCGAAGCGTCGCGTTTTGGGCGCGTCGAACGAAAGGTCCTTGACGATCACCGCGTGATTCGTGGTCAGCTTCGCCAGAATCGCGCTGTTGCGGGCCAGACGCCGCATTCGCTTCGGTACGTCCTTCCGCCAGTTCTGCTCGGCCTTGGCAAACGCCACCCCGCCGCCCCGACGGATGTTCGTCCGAAGCGTGCCCGCCCGCGCGTTGCCCGTCCCTTTTTGCCGGTAGAGCTTCCGCGTCGAGCCGGCCACCATCCCGCGGCTCTTCGTCCGGGCGCTGGCCTGCCGCTGATTGGACTGCCAGGCCACGATGGCCTGCTTCAGCAGCTTCACGCGGACCCGCCCGCCCAGCAGCGCCGGGTCGATCTCCATCGAGCCCGCCGCCTTGCCCTGCATATCCACCACTGGAACCGAAATCATGACCTCTGATCCACCGCCCGATTCGCCCAGGCGAACCGGGCGTCTTCATCGCCCGGTCTACTTTCTCGTTTTCGACTGCCGCACGAACACCAGCGACCCGTTCGGGCCCGGCACGCTGCCCTTGATCAACAGCAAATTGTGCTCCGCATCCACCTTCATCAAACGCTGGCAGCGGGCCGTACGCCGGTCATGCCCTTTGTGACCCGCCATCCGCTTGCCCTTGCGAATCGCCCGCCCGGTCCCACGCGTGGCCATCCCGCCCGCGATGCTGCCCGGAGAACGGTGCTTCCGCTCCGTCCCGTGCGTCGCCGGCTGCCCGCCGAACCCGAACCGACGCATCACGCCGGTGAACCCGTGCCCCTTGGACACGCCCGTCACGTCCACGTACCCGACACCCTCCGCAAACAGGTCGACCGTCACCACGTCACCCTGGGCAACAGCGGCCTGCTCGTTCAGGCGAATCTCGCGGGCGTACCGCTTCGGACCCGTGCCGGCACGGGCCGCATGGCCGATCAGGGCCTTCGTCGTCCGGTGCGGCTTGACATCCTCGAACCCCAACTGCACCGCGTCGTACCCGTCGACGTCCCGCGTGCGGACCTGCATCACCGTACAGGGACCGGCCTGCACGACGGTCACCGGCGTCACCACGCCCGACTCATCGCACACGCGAGTCATGCCGATCTTCTTGCCTATCAGTGCCGGGATCATAATTCTCGCATCTAACCCGACCCGCGCCGGTACACGGACCGGTCCCGCTCCGGGTTCTTCTGGCCGTGCGATCCAACTCACACAGCTCGATTGTCTCTCAAGATAACGTCGAAACGGGTCCGGTCGCCCGGTCGCCCGACGGGTGAAACGAGGAAACCTACGGCTACGTCTTAATGCGGATGAACACCCCGGCGGGAACCACAAGCCGGTTCAGGGCCTCTACGGTCCGCGGGGTCGGATCGTAGATGTCGATCAGACGCTTGTGCGTCCGAAGCTCAAACTGTTCCCGCGACTTCTTGTCAATGTGCGGCCCACGCAGCACCGTGTACCGCTCAATGCGCGTCGGCAAGAGCACCGGTCCGTGGACCCGCGCACTTGTCCGCTTGGCGTGATCTACGATCTCCCGGGCCGAAGAATCCAGCGCCGCGTGATCGTAGGCCTCCATCCGTATACGAATTCTATTACCGCTTGCCGGCATGTTTCCGCCTGTACCACCTGCACCTGAACCTGGCGTATTCGCCCTGCCGCCCCAATAGCGCGACAGACCGGATACCGTATCTGCTCCGAGAATTTTGTCAACACCCGCCCGCCACGGGATTTTTGTGAAAATCCCGCCGCCCGGACCGATCCCGCTGGCACACCAGCGTCACTGTATTTTCTAACGCCCCAATGCATACGCGGCCGCGCCAACCGCCGCTTTGGCGGGGTGCGAGCCAAGTGCCCCCTGTGGTATCATCCCCCTCCCGCCCCTTAGGGCATCGATCCGTGGTTGGCTCGACCCCCGGCGGGAGGAGGTGCTCATTCAATGTCCCGCCTGTCTCTCCGGTTTGCCATGCTTGTCTGCCTCAGCGTCACCCTGTTCAGCGGCGCCGAACCCGTGGCCGCCCCGCCGACCACCGCGCCGCCACCGGACCCCACACGGTTTTCCGACGAGATTTCCCGGTTCATCGAATGGGACCGCCGTAACGCCTTTCCGAAGCATGCGATCCTCTTCGTCGGCAGTTCCAGCATCCGGATGTGGGCAACCCGCGAGAGCTTCCCCGACTGGCCGGTGATCAACCGGGGCTTCGGCGGTTCCCACACGTCCGATGTGAACCACTACTTCAACAACCTCGTCAAGCCGTACAACGCAAAGGTCATCCTGCTTTACGCCGGTGACAACGACATCGCCAGTAACCGCAGCCCGGAGCAGGTCCGCGACGCCTTCCTTGCGTTTGTCGGCCGCGTCCGGGAAACCCAGCCCGACGTCCCGATTCTCTACCTCTCGATCAAGCCCAGTGCGAGCCGCTGGCAACACTGGCCGCGCATGAGAGAGGCCAACGCCCTCATCCGCGACGTCTGTGAGAAACAGCCTCACCTGACCTACGTGGATGTCGGCACGCCCATGCTCGGTTCCGACGGCAACCCCCGCCCCGAATACTACCTCCCGGACCGTCTCCACCTTTCCGAGGCCGGCTACGCCGTCTGGACCCGCATCCTGACCCCGATCCTTGACGAGATCCTTCACCCCCTGGTCAAACCGCCTGCTACGGGCGGGACGCGCTGAACTGCCTCTGGAAGTGGGCGAAGTCGCGCAGGTCGACGTCGTCGTCCAGGTCGATGTCGAACCTCTCGCACTGGGGGGATTCGTAGGTGGCCGCGGGGCCCGTCATGCAGCCGGACCAGTAGGCATAGTCCTCCAGATCTACGCCACCCTCGCCGGTGTAGTCCCCGTCGGGCCACGAACGCACGAAGGTCAGTCGAAGTGCGTCCGCGTACATCCGCTGGTCCCAGCCCGCGCTCGGTTTGCCGCTGACGGCTTCCTCGGAAACATTCACCGAGCCGGCTTCGGCGCTCTGGCCGGAGTCGAACCAGTACTCGCCGAGCGATATCCACTGGTTTGCGTTCGTCGGCTCGGGCGCCCCCGTGGAAATCTGATCGATCAGCCGGACCGTCTGCCCCTGGTGATGGCGAATCGTGTACTTCGCGTCGTAGCAATTGGCGCCGTTGTCCCACGTCACGAAGGCCTCGTACCGGCCGCGGGTCTCGACGTGCGGGATGAATGTGGCGTTGTCCGTGCCGGTGTTGGGCAGTTCATAGGTGATGAATCGACTGCCGGTGCCGGTCAGTCCGGGCGCCGTGCTCTTGATGGTGCTGTTGGCCCACGCTCCGATTTCGCTGTAGACGGGTGGTGGCGTCACGTTTCCGAGCGCATCTCGGCTCTCGCAGATGATGGCGGGGGCCGTGGGCACGTCGCAAAGCAGCTCGACCTCATCGATGTACACCGTGAACGGTCCCACGGTATCCACGGCGGAGAAGGCCAGATGTTCCAGCGTGCCCTTGTTCGTGAAAGAGGCGAGCACCCCGTCCCCCGTCATGCCGAGCACCGGGTCCGTCAGCGGGTCAAAGAGGAAGGTCTGCCACACGCCCGGCATGGGCTCCACCAGCCTGCCCTGAGGTGCCGCTCCCACGACGCTGTCCGCTCCAACCCATTCGATAGTTCCACTATCTCCGCCGTCCTCGCCGAAATCTGCGGTCGTGCCCGTCTCTCGAACGCCGACGGCCAAGCGGAACCGTCCGGCCTCCACCCGCATACGTACACGAATCGGTCGATCCAATGCAATCGTCGGATTGGGAACGTACGGGCTGTTGTGCGTGGTCAGCCGCATCCAGCGGCTCGGATCGCTTTCCACGAATTGCCACTGGACCTTGCAGCAGGCCGATCCGCCGAAGGGCGCCACCTGGTCGGTGACACCGGCCACGTTCGGCTCCATCTCCAGATTCTGTGGCGTTGAACCACTGTACCGAGGATACTGGAACATCACTCGGGCATTGTTGGCGTAGCCCTCGAAATGACTCAGCATGACCGGATAACACGGGAGCGGGTCCTCCACCAGGACCTGCCAACTCACTTCATCGCTGCCTGCTGAATTCTCCGCCCGTACAGTGAAATCGATCACCTGGCCCACTTCGTCCTCTGATGCGACCCAGCCGCTGACCAGGCCCCGAACGGATACGGCCGCCCCCGGCGGACCCTCGACGAGCGTCCAGGGTTGGGCCGTACCCTGAACCAGCGTCAACTGGCGAACGGGCTGCTGGCCGACCAGCACAACCTCCGGACCGGGCGAAACCTCCGCAATCACCGGCGACAAAGGAGTGTCGAACGCCATATCCAGCCGAACGATGTCACCCGCCAAAACGGTCGCCTGCCCGCCGATGACCACATAGCCCGAATGCTCAGCCGTGACCGCGTACTCGATGCCTGCCGCATCGGTCGGGATCAGCGTGGACACGAAGTACCCGTTGCCGTCCGTCAGCACGGAGGATTGGCCCGCGACGGTTACCGTCGCATTCTCAACCGGCTGGTCGGTCACTCCATCGGTGATCCGACCCCACAGCGTCCCTTCTACGGCGGCGGCCGTTCGCCAGGGCATCGCCGGCACCGGGGCTCGATCCGTGTACAGATTCTGGGCAACGTAGGGATACCAGGTCCAATCGGCCTCGAAGTTACCATCGAGATCGTTGTCGGCGGTTTTCGAGTAAGCGAAGTTGATCGTTCCGTCGGCACCCTGGTCGAACGCGTATAGCATCTGGATGATGCTGTTGGGCATCGAGTTCAGATAGAGGCACTGGCCGATGTACATGTGGCGCTGATAGCGCCATCCTATGGAAAGATCAACCCAGGTCCGATAGAGATCGCTTTGCGAGGGTATATGCTCGGCCTGGTAGTTCATGGGGCAGGCGCCGTCGAGCCAGCCCAATCGCATCCATTTCTCCCAGTCCTGGAACACGTTTCGATAGCCGTAGGTGTTCTTGAAGGTCGTGGTTGGGGTGCCCCATTCGACCACGGCAGCCGTGAGACTCAACGGTTGCACAGGATTCGTCTTGATGGCGGCCATTTCCGCCCGGCTCCTGCGAACCAGTTCGTCGATGGTCCGCCGGCGAAAATCGTCCCATCCGGTGTCACAACCTGGCACGGGCACGTCGGAGCGGCCGGTCAGGGCACGGAATCGGGCAAGAGATGAATGAGCGTACGTCGTGTCGACAGGGTAGCCGGCATCGTAGCTGGAGTGGCGGATGTAATCCCAGTGAATGCCGTCGATCTCGTAATTCATCACGAGTTCGCGCACGATGCTGATCAGATACTCCTGCACCTCGGGCGACCCGGGATCGAGATGATAGAAGCCCTCGATCGTGGTCGGGCCGTCGCCCATATCCGCGGAGCGCACGCAGAGCCATTGCGGATTCGCCGTGAGGATCGTGTTGCCCACCGGCGGCCAGGCCTGGCTCACCAGGTAGGGGATGAGCCGCCCGTGCACCTTGAGCCCGTTGGCGTGGGCCCGCGCAATCAGGTGGGCCAGTGGATCGATTTCCGGCGGATAGGCAAGTGCCTTGGGCAGGATGCTGGAGTTCCAGAGGGCCCCGTGAAGGCTTCCGGCCGTGTCCTGCTTGTACAGGATCAGGGCGTTGATGACGTTGTAGTTGCCCTGCATCGCCCGGGCGACCATGTCGTCAATCTGGCCCACGTTCTGCAGCCCGGTATGACTAGCGGAAGTGGAGGCCCAGAAAGCGCGGAACTCCGGCTCGGGCTGCACGCCGGTGCTGAATCTCGCCGCGTCGGCAACGATATAGGTACCTGCCTGCGCCGTGCTGCTGAGTGTCACGCGCCCGGTCGTGCCGGCGGCGAAGGTGTACGTTCCGAGTGACATCCACCGGACTTCGCCGACCGCCTGGTCAATCTCGACCTGGCTTGAGCCGCCGGCATGGTGGACCGTGTAGGTCGCGTTGTTTGGCCGGGCGGCGGTGGTGGCCGGGATCCAGACCGCCACCTCGTATGGACCGGCCGCGGGGATGTCGGGGCGCCATTCGACCTCGCCGGCGGAGTCGCCGGTGGCCTGGCTGACGTAGTCCGTGAGCCATTGGCCCGGAGCCGTCGCGGGGGCCCAGGCCGTTCCACTGAGGATGGCGAACCCGGCATCCGAGTTATCCACGACAACCGTGGCAGCGGTCACTCCGGGCACCGTCAGCACAATCGGAATGGTCGCTACCAGAACCGCGAGGCATGAACAACGTACCCTGCGCATTACCCGCCCTGGCTGTTGATTCGGCATCGACTCCTCCAAACCTCTCATCGGATTACCCCGCGACCGCTCCCCCATAACTCATTCTACCCAAACAGCCCGCCCGATCCAACCGCGATTCAATGGCCCGCCGCCGGGCGAGCGGGCCGGGAACAGGCCTTGACAGATTCTATTTTTAGACGTAGTCTAGCTTCCATGCGGCACACCATCGCCCTGCTGCGGCAACATGGTATTCGGCCGACCCCCCAGCGCCTCGCGGTCGCGCAGGCAGCCCTGGCCGGCAAGGGCCACCCGTCGGCCGAGGACGTCCTGGGGAGGGTGCGTCGAAGACACCCCACCGTATCCCGCGCAACGGTCTACAACACCCTGAATTTGTTCGTGGAGAAGGGGCTGCTGAAGCAGCAGTGGCTCACGGAAGGCAATGCCGTGTTCGATGCGGAAGTCCATCCCCATCACCACTTCATCGACAACCAGACCGGTGAAATCTGCGACGTCCCGTGGGAATTCCTGCGAGTCACGGGAGAGAAGTCTCTCCGGGAGTTTGAGGTGACGGAGGTGCAGGTGGTGCTTCGCGGCCGCAGACGAAAGCGATAGGCTTTTTTGGCCCCGTAGCCGGCGGGGCCTCGGACGGCAGAACGCGCCGGCCCCAACACAATCTGCAAAGGAGAAAGCGATGACCGAAGAAAGGAAGCTGACCAACAACGTCGGCGCACCCGTTGCCGACAATCAGAACGTGATGACCGCAGGCCCCCGCGGACCGCAGTTGCTGCAGGACGTCTGGTTCCTCGAAAAACTCGCCCACTTCGACCGCGAGGTGATCCCCGAACGCCGCATGCACGCCAAGGGCTCCGGGGCCTACGGGACCTTCACCGTCACGCACGACATCACCCGGTACACCCGCGCAAAAATCTTCTCCCAGGTCGGCAAGAAGACGGACCTGTTCGTGCGCTTTTCGACGGTGGCCGGCGAGCGCGGGGCGGCAGACGCCGAGCGTGACATTCGCGGCTTCGCCATCAAGTTCTACACCGAGGAGGGCAACTGGGACCTGGTCGGCAACAACACGCCGGTCTTCTTCCTGCGCGACCCGCTGAAGTTCCCCGACCTCAACCACGCCGTCAAGCGCGATCCCAAGACAAACCTGCGCAGCGCCCGCAACAACTGGGACTTCTGGACCTCCCTGCCGGAGGCCCTGCACCAGGTCACCATCACGATGAGCGATCGCGGCATCCCGTATTCCTACCGCCACATGAACGGTTATGGCAGCCATACCTTCAGCCTGCTCAACGCCAAGGGCGAGCGGTTCTGGGTCAAGTTCCACCTGAAAACCCAGCAGCGGATCAGGAACCTCACCGACGCAGAGGCCGAGGCGATCATCGGCAAGTGCCGGGAAAGCCATCAGCGCGACCTTTTCGATAGCATCGAGAAGGGTGAGTTCCCCCGGTGGAACATGAAGATCCAGGTCGTCCCGGAACAGGACGCCGCCAAGTTCCCGTTCAACCCGTTCGATCTGACCAAGGTCTGGCCGCACAAGGACTACCCGCTAATCGACGTGGGCGTGCTGGAACTCAACCGGAACCCCGAAAACTACTTCGCCGAAGTCGAGCAGGCCGCGTTTAACCCCGCCAACATCGTGCCCGGCATCGGCTTCTCGCCCGACAAGATGCTGCAGGGACGGCTTTTCTCCTATGGCGACGCGCAACGCTACCGGCTGGGCGTAAACCATCACCTGATTCCGGTCAACCGCGCCCGCTGCCCCGTCCATGCCTACCATCGCGACGGCGCGATGCGCGTGGACGACAACTACGGCGCCACGCTCGGCTATGAGCCCAACAGCTACGGCCAATGGCAGGAGCAGCCCGAATTCCGCGAACCGCCCCTGAAGATCGACGGTGCCGCCGACCACTGGAGCCACCGCGAGGACGATGACGACTACTACTCTCAACCCGGGGCCCTGTTCCGGATGATGAGCCCGGAGCAGCAGAAGGCGCTGTTTGAGAACACCGCCCGCGCCATGGGCGACGCCCCCCGAGAGATCAAGGTCCGCCACATCGGCAACTGCGCCAAGGCCGATAGAGCTTACGGCGAGGGTGTCGCCAGGGCGCTGGGCATCCCGATGAGCGAGGTTCCGAAGTAGACGGCTCTCGGTTGCCGAACGGTACAGGAGCAACGGCGTCAACCGACCGCGTTTGACCGGCCGGGATGGGGCGTTTTCGTCCCATCAGACGGCGCACGGCATCGCCCTTCACGAGCCGCCAGGGTGTGTCGCTGCTCTCGAAGAGTGGCGTTGCCTTCCTGGGTTCGCGGCCACGCGCCGCCCCCCAACCCCCCGCTCCTGCAGGAACTGGCGTGCCACTGCTCGTGAGCAGTGGTTCCGGCACATTCACAGATGGCCTGTCAATCACGCCCGTCGGACCGATCTTGCTCGCCACCCCTTCATCCGCCGCAAGCCGCCACCGGCCGTCGCTCCGATGTGAATATCAGATGTCCCGTTTTAGACCTCCCAGAATGCAAGCATTGTGGGCCATCCTACAATCCGACGCCCACCTGCAGCATAAGGAACGGGCTGTCGCCCACGTTCAGGCGGTTGTTGCCGCGATCACCGTAGTCTTCGCCCTCAAAGAAGAAGCGGTCGAAGGCGAATCCGCCCGAGAAATCGAGCCAGACGGAATCCAGGATGTCCCATCGCACGCCGGCCGACACCCGCTGCTCGAAGTAGAACAGGCGGTCATCGTGGTCGCTACGATTGTGCCGCAGGAATCGTTCGTTGTCCCACGCATATCCCGCATAGACCTTGAGCGATTCGAGAATGCGATACCCGATCTCCGCCCGCACGCGCCGCGGAAGAATGTACGACGCCTCCAGGCTCAGCCGCTCAATCGGCTCCCAGCGAACCCAGGTGAATGGAACCCCCGCCAGGGCGCTGAAATTGGAACCCGCGTTGATTTCGTACCCGAAGCCTGGGATCGGCACGTTGGGCAGAAACTGGCGGTTGTTGAAGTAGTTCAGAAAAAACAGCCACGCGTTGCTTTCGCCATCCGGGATTCGCACGAAACCCGTGGCCGACACCACGATCTCGTCGCCGCTGGCGAAAGGCTCATCGCTGGCCGACCCGAGTGAAAAGTGACCGCCCGCAATCCACCCGTTCTCAAACTTGTGGCGGTACGCCAGGCCGGCGCTGACGTCCCAGAGGTGCCCGGGAAACGCGGAGGACTCCCGTTGCAGTCTCGCGCCGGTGTCGATGTCAAGGAGCTTCACGCCACCAGTCACCAGCCATTCATCGCGATCGTTCTGGAACACGGGCACGGAGCCACGGAGGTCGAATCGCGTCATCTGCAGCTTGGCGTTCTTTTGCGAAGTGCCCTGGCGGAAGTAGCCGTCAGTGGTGAAAGTTCCCCGGGAAGACTGCTGGCCGAACTCGGGCCGGAGCCAGAAGCGGAAGTCCTCCTGGCCGAGAACCGCCGTTGGCAGGATTGCTCCGACCAGAAACGAGAAGATCGCCTGTCGCATGATGCTCCTCCTTCGTACGCTTTACGCTTGCCGGTCCCCTTCTCCGCGCCCTCACCGTAACCCAACCGCGAACCAGTCCCCTCGTTTGCACCAGGGAAGTCGAGAGTATGACCTTTCACACCCTGAGAGACAAGAGGAAAGAGGCGGGGTATCGTTGGAAGCAGGCGTTGATGGCGTCGCCCGGATGGGCAGTAGCGGGCGGGCCCTGCTGGGATATCGGGGGACATCGCGGGCAGCCGCCCCTATCCGGCGATAGCGCCACGCGCCTGTCACGTCCTTCCTCGTCTGCGTGAAGAGTTGAAACGGGGACGCCGCTCCGTTTCTTCTGCGGCCACTTCAGCGCCGCTCCCGCGTAGCAGTCGCCGCCGGCCCGCTCCGCCATGCCGTGATGCCTTGGTCTTCCCGGCCGCGCCGCGAATCCGGAGACGACACGCAGGACATCGACGCAGACGCGGAGAAGCAGCTTTTCACCGGCGACCTGCTCCGGTAGGATGCCCGAGGGGCCTGCCGGCGTCATGCCCGCAAGGCCCGTCTAACAGAGCGTCGCAACACCGCCGAAGCGATCCGGCGACGCCGCCGGGTCGAGCCCTGAACAAGGATCCTCGGATCGTGCCGCGCTCGGAGCTGGGTGGGGAATCCGTCACAGAAGAGGAGTCGCGGTTGATGAACAACAGGACAGAACGACCGTCGCGGTTCTGGTTGAGCGTGTGTCTGCTGGGCCTTCTGGCAACCCTTGCCCAGGCCAATCCATACGCAGACGTGGATTGGCAGCAATGGCAGCAGCACCGCGCCAACCTGCACACACACACCACCCTGAGCGACGGCGGCGTTACCCCCGCGCAAACCATCGACCGCTACCGCGAGCTCGGCTATACCGTGCTGGCCCTGACGGACCACGATACCGTGGGGCCCAAGGCCAACCGCGAAGACCCCCGGAAGGCCGAGACCACCTGGCCCTGGCAGCGTTTCGAACGCGACCCCGCGGAGCTCGGCATGGTCGCCATTGAGGGCAACGAGATCTCCAGAGTGCACCACATCGGCAGCTACTTCACCGGCTACGGCAACCCCGACGTGGAATCGCCCGAGCAGGTCATCGAAGAGATCGGGCAGCGCGGCGGGCTGGCGGTGATGTGCCACCCCGGGCGGTACGACTATTCCCCCGACTGGTACGCCGGGCTCTTCGCACGGTTTGACCACCTCGTGGGCATAGAGGTCTGCAACCGGACGGACCGCTATCCCTGGGACGTCGCGCTCTGGGACGACGTCTTACAGGCGACCATGCCCGATCGGCCGGTGTGGGGCTTCGCCAACGACGACATGCACCGCGGGGAGGACATCGGCCGGAGTTGGCAGATGCTGCTGCTGCCCGAACATACGGCCGAGCACGTCCGCGAGGCCATGACCACGGGACGTTTCTACTTCAGCACGGTCTACGAAGCGGGCCGGCCGGCGCCGACCATCCGGTCCATCCGCGTCGATGAAGAGGCCGGCACCATCACCATCAAGGCCGACGCGTGCCAGCGGATTTACTGGATTTCCTGCGGGCGGATCGTCGGGAGCGGGTCGACCTTCGACGCCAAACGCGCACGCCGGCCCGAGCGGTACGTCCGGGCGCAGCTCCGCGGCGAGTACGGCTACACGTTCACGCAACCCTTCCGCCTGCCCATCCGCCAGACGACCACCGACGGTCCCGCGCAGGACAAGCCGCAAGAGTCGGTCATGCCCGCCGCCTCGGCTTCGTCGCCGCCGGAGAAGTAGCCGCGCGGCGTTAGCCCCTGGAATGCCGTGTCCCCAGAGAATAGAAGCCCCATCGGGGTGACACGCCCTGGCCCGCGCGCCCCCTGCCTCCTCCTCGAACCCCACCCGCCTGCTCACAACAATCGCCAATATCAGATGTCCCGTTCAGCACTCCCCATCAGGGCCGTAGGCCCGCCCGAGACCAGCCCGCCGTTTCAACGGCGGGTCCGTGCCACCCCACCCCCCCGGTCCTGAAAGGACCGGATGAATCTGTGCCCTCTCGCCCCAGACCCGTTCACGGGCCTTCCCCGTCCCAGTTGTGCAGGGTCGGCCTCACATGCCATTCCTTCCAGTCTCCAGTTCCGAGTTTCTTGCTTCCAGCGGAGCCCGCTCCCGCCTTCCCCCCT
>CAZPHH010000010.1:0-65801 GCA_964586145.1 uncultured Phycisphaeraceae bacterium
CCACGGTGGTCTGCTTGCCGCGGACGGTCTTGATGAAGTCGACGGGCCCGGTGCCGCCGCCGGTGTCCCTGGCTCGCGGGGGGCCGCGGAGGGCATGTCAAAAATCATCCTGAAACGTTTGTTCGTCCCTTCCACATCCCGCGCGCCCTATGGCTCTGCTGGACGCTCCTGAACGAGATGGCCGGAAAGACGGCCAAACCATAGACGTCAGCTTCGGCCGACACCGGGTTCCGCGTTTGGAGCGCCGCCACGAAGCGACGACGGAAACAGCCTGAGAGTCGGAATCGCTGTTGGGCGGATCACTCCGCCCCCGCCGCCACCGTTTCCAGTTCCGGCGGGAGGGGTTGGGTGGCGCGGCACGTGGGGAACGCGCTGCAGCCGAGGAAGGGGCGACCGCGGGCCTTACGGACCACCATCTTCTCTCCGCACTCGGTGCAGATGACATCGGTGGGAATCGGCTTGGGCCGATCGGGGCGACGCGGCGCCTCCGCTTCGGCCCGTTTCTTCGCCTCGCCGCGCAGGTTCACGTTCGTCTTGCAGGCAGGGTAGTTGGTACACCCAAAGAACGGCCCGAACCGCCCCGACTTCAGCGCCATGGCCGACCCGCAGCTCGGACACGCCAGCGTGCCCGTCGGCCAGTCCTCCACGACCGGCCGGCCGGTCCGCGTCCAGGCGTATCCCGCAGGCGGCGGGCCCAACTCCGCACTTGCTTGCGGTGCCGCCGCCTTCTTCGTTTTCGCCTTTGCCTTTGCCTTGGGGGCCTTCGCCTCACTCGCCTTCGCTTTGGGCGCCTTCCCGGTCGAGCCGGCCTTCGAGCCCGCTGCTTTCTTCGCGGCCGCGCGCGAGGACCGTGTGGCGGATTTCCGGGCCTTCGCCCGGAGATCCTTGCCCTGGTCCTTGGCCTTCTGCTCGCGTTCTTCAATCCACTGGACGGCCTGTTCCAGCGTGACCGCCGCCGGGTCCGTTCCCTTGGGAATCGTGGCGTTCACTTCGCCATCGGTGACGTACGGCCCGAAGCGACCGCTCCGGACCTGAATGGCCGCTCCCGTCTGCGGGTGCTTTCCGATTTCCGCCACCGTGGAGGCGGCCTGTCGCCGGCCGGCTTTGGGTTGCTTGAACAGAGCGACGGCCTCGTCCAGCGTAACCGTCGGCAGTTGCTCGTGGCGTTCGAGGCTGCGTGATTCGTTGCCCATTTTCAGGTACGGGCCGTAACGCCCGTCCTGCGCGGTGATCACCTCGCCCGTTACCGGGTGCGTGCCCACCTCTCGCGGGAACGACAGCAGCATCAACGCCTGCTCGAGCGTGACCTCCTCCACTTTCATCGAAGGCCACAGGCTGGCCATCTTGGGCCGGCTGCCCTTCTTCACCGTGCCTTTGGCCGTCAATTCCGGGTCGCCCAGTTGCACGTACGGCCCGAACCGCCCGATCTTCACGTACACCGGCTTGCTCGTCTGCGGATCCTCACCAAGCTGGTGATCGCCCTTGACGGCCGTATCGAGCAGTTCCAGGACCTTCTCGATCGTCAATTCGTCCGGAGCCAGGTCCGGCGGAATGCTGGTGCGCAGGTCCATCTTGCCGACCTGCACGTACGGTCCGTAGCGCCCCACGCGCACCACAACCGGCTCACCGCCGGCCGTGTGTCCGATCACCGTCTGGGACACCTGCCGTGGGTCGATGTCTTCCACGCTGGAGCCGATGAGGGCCTTAAGACCCACGTCTGCCGGATCGACCTCACCCCCACCGTTGCCGTTGGGCTCGCCGAAGTAGAAATCGTGAAGCCAGGGCACCGCCTCCCGCTCGCCGCTGGCGATCGCATCCAGGTCCGCCTCCATGCGTGCCGTGAAATCGTAATCCACCAGCGCCGCCAGGTGACGTTCCAGCAGGTTCACCACCGCGAAGGCGGTGAACGTCGGGATCAATGCCGTTCCGCGCCGCCAGACGTAGCCCCGGTCCTGGATCGTCTGGAGGATCGCCGCATACGTCGACGGACGCCCGATTCCCCGCTCCTCCAGTTCCTGGATCAGGCTGGCCTCCGTGTACCGGGCCGGCGGCAGCGTGGAGTGCGAAAGCGGATCCACGGACAACGGATCCAGCCGGTCCCCTGTCCGCAGCGGCGGCAGTATCCTCTCCTGATCGCCCAGTTCGGCCTCGGGATCGTCCGACCCCTCCACATACGCCCGCAGGAAGCCGGCAAACGTGATGACCTTGCCCGACGTACTGAACACCGCCTGGCCGTGAGGCCCGCCGTCCGCCGCCACGCGTACGGTGGTCCTCATCCCGGTCGCGTCTTTCATCTGGCTCGCGACCGTACGCTTCCAGATCAGCTCGTAGAGGCGCCAGGCGTCCGGATCCAGTTCGCCCTCCAGGCTTCTGGGTGTGCGGAAGGTCTCGCCGGCAGGCCGGATCGCTTCGTGCGCCTCCTGCGCGTTCTTGACTTTTCGCGTGTACTTGCGCGGTGCGTCCGGGAGATACTCCTTCCCGTACAGCTCGGCGATCTGCCCTCGGGCGGCCTGCAGCGCCTGGGTCGACAGGTTCGTCGAGTCGGTCCGCATGTAGGTGATGTAGCCGTCCTCGTACAGGCTCTGGGCCAGCCGCATCGTGCGCTGCGCGCCGAAGCGCAGCTTCCGGCCCGCTTCCTGCTGCAGCGTCGACGTGATGAACGGCGCCGGCGGACGGTTCGTGAACGGCTTCTCCCCAACCTCGCTGACCGCAAACACGGCGGACTTCAGCCGGTCCGCCAGGGCACGGGCGTCCGCCTCGCCGATCTGCACGGCGCCCGTCTCGGACTTCAGCCGGCCCGTGCTCTCGTCGAAGTCCTTGCCGATCGCCACACGCCGGCCGCCCAGTTCCACCAGCCGAGCGGTCAGCGTATCCGCCGGGGCCTTCTGCGACTTCAATCGCGCGTCCAGGTCCCAGTAGTCGGCTCGTACGAACCGCATCCGCGCCCGCTCGCGCTCCACGACCAGTCGCGTCGCGACCGACTGCACGCGGCCCGCCGACAGCTTCGGTCCGATCTTCCGCCACAGGATCGGCGACACCTCGTAGCCGAAGAGCCGGTCCAGGATGCGCCGCGCCTCCTGCGCGTTCACCAGACGCTCATCGATGTCACGCGTGTGCTGGACCGCGGTTGTGATGGCCGCCCGCGTAATCTCATCAAAGACCATTCGCCGGACCGGCACCTTCGGCCGAAGCACCTCACGCAGGTGCCAGGCGATGGCCTCCCCCTCGCGGTCCTCGTCCGTGGCCAGGTACAGGACGGACGCGCTCCCCAACGCCTTCTTCAGCTTGGCCACCTGGGCCCGCTTGTCCTTGGGAACGATGTAGACAGGCGTGAAGTTCTCGCTGACGTTGACCCCCAGCCGAGCCCAGGGTTCCGCCTTGATCTCCGGGGGGATCTCCGCCGCCGTTGAGGGCAGGTCGCGGATGTGGCCGATCGACGATTCCACCCGATACCCGGCCCCGAGATGCTTGGAAATGGTCCGGGCCTTTGCCGGAGATTCAACGATAACCAGTTTGGTTTCAGAATGTTGCGGCTTCCTGGCCACCGCGCCTTCCTTTGCCCTCAATACAGCCCAATCGTCGGAACTCTGATCCTGCCCTATATCGACCGCCGGGGCCGAATGCTTCACCGGCCCGGAATTATAGGTCCGCCCTCCGCCTCGCCGGGCGGGCCGTGTAGCACGAAACCACCGCCCTGTCAAACCGCCGTCCCCCAACCGGGCGGATCGGCTCCCTGGAATTCGGGTTGCTTTTGCGGCGCAGACCGCTATAGTGTGCCAGTTTCTACATTCGTCGCCAAGTGGCGATGCATAAAGGAATTACGTCACCATGATGAAGTTCTTTCGCAAGCACAACAGGAAACTCCTCGCCGTTTTCATGGCGTTGCTGCTGATTGTCTGGCTCGGGGGCCCGGCCCTGACCGACCTGATCGCACCCGACCAGATGGGGCAGACGCTCGCCACCAGCCGGTTCGGCAAGATTCTCTACTCCGATCAGCACAACGCGATCGCGAAGACGAACCGCCTCGCCGAACTGGGCATCAACTGGCGGACGCTGAACGACCCGCCCCAGATGTGGCCGGCGGAGGAGCCGCTCTCCATCCTGGATTGGATCCTGCTGACGCGGGAAGCGGAAGAGATGGGCCTGCCGCTCCAGGGCGACGAACTGGACACGGCGATCAATACGGTGCTTCGCGCCTACTTCCCAGGCAGTCCACGACCGCTGGATGAAATACGGCGGCGGGCCGGCCGGCAGGACGTCCACGTCGACGCCTACCGAACGGCCCTCGCAGACTTCCTGGCCATCCGGCAACTGCTGTTCATGGTAACGCAGGCCGCCGTCCCCAGCGAGGCGGAGGTACGGACTGCCACGCGGGACGTCCTCGAACAAGTGACGATCGACGCCGTCTGCCTGCGGGCGTTGTCCTTCATTGACCCGGAACAGGCTTTCACAGACGAGCAGATCCGTCAGCAGTTTGAGGCGTACAAGGACTCCACGCCGGAGCCCGGCTCGCTCACCTTCGGCTACTTCCAGCCGCCGCGGGTCAAGGTGGAGTACGTGCGCATCCATCAGCAGACCATCAACGACACACTCCGAATGACCGATGAGGAAGTGGACCAGCGGGCCCGCGACTTCTGGCGGGCGAACCGCACAAACGAGGTCTTCAAGCGACCGCTCGCCACCACGCAGCCGACCACAGGGCCCGCGACCCAACCCGTTGTCGAGTATTTCGAAACGTACGCGCAGGCGAAGGAGGCCGCCCATCAGGCCGTGCGAAGCGCACGGGCCGCCGAGATCACCGAGAACCTCACCTCCTGGCTCGCCCGGCGCTTCGCGACCCCCTTCGACGACGCCATCGAGGGTCCGGACCGGTACCGCATCGCGCCGCAGCACACCCGGATCCCCGACTACGTCACGCAGACGCTGGGCGCCGTGCCGCCCGATCTGCGCTATCCCACGGCGGTCGACGTGCGCACGACGGACGGGTTCGACGCCGAAGGCGCCGCCCGGGTGCCGGACATCGGAACGGCGTTCTTCCTGACCCTGGACGGACAGCCGGTGCATCTGGCCCGTTTGGCCTTCTTCGTGCAGGGCCTGGCCGACTACCCGGCGGAAGCCAGGGGCGACATCCGCGAACTCTACACCTCGCTGCACCAGTTCCATCCCCGCACGCTGAGAGACCTCGAGGGCAACCGATATCTGTTCCGCGTGGTCGAGGTCATGCCCGCGCACGCCCCGGAGTCCCCCGACGTCGTACGCGACGCGATCATCGAGGACCTGCGCCGACAGGCGGCCTTCGACGCCGCCAAAGCCGCGCTCGAAGATCTCGCGACGAAGGCGAAAGCCGACGGGCTCGCCGCCGCGTGGGAACAGGCACATGAATTGCAGGATCGCATCGGCGACCCCGGGGAAGGAATCAGCTCGTTCGAGGGTTTCTTCGCGGGCATTTCCTTCTCCCACAGGGAATGGATGGCGCCGCCGGACGCGGACACGGTGAACGTGCCCTCCCTCGGGCGGGTCAGCCGCAACTTCGTCACCGAGTGTTTTGCGCTGGGCGAAGCACCGGGCGAAGGACCGAAGCTCGCCGTCCTCGAACAACCGGACGACGCCCGCGTCATCCTCGTGCAGTGGAAGCGCACGACCCCCATGTCGGAGAGGATGTACGGTGAGCTCCGCCGCACCACGAGCCAGCAGATACAGAGAATGAGGGCCTTCCAGTTTCAACGCGACTGGGTGGACCCGAAGCTGATCAAGGCACGCAACGAGCTGGAGTACCCGCGCGAGGAACGGACGAAGAAGAAACCCGACGTCGCCCCGGCTCAGCCCGACGACACCGTGGAAATGTAGAAGAAATCGACCACAACACCGTTTCGCACGTGCGTGCGTGCGAAGGTGCAGCGACGCCGAATCGACGGACGCCCCCCTCAGACTTCCAGACGCTGCAAGTGGCCGGCGCCGACGGCCATGGCGGCCGCGCCCACGGCCACGGAAAACAGCATCACCGCCGCCGCCACGTGCAGCGTGGCCTCCTGCACCATCGGGCCATCCGACGACATCCCCGCCTTCACCGCGGCAAAGCCCATACCCGCCAGCACGCACACGATCAGACCCACCGTCGCGATCAGATTCACCGTGCCGCCGAAACCGTTGGCAATCCGTGTCGGGTTTCGCTCGCCGAACATCGGCATTCGCGCGCCCAGACCCACCGCCAGGCCGCACACGCCCACGCACACTCCGAACGTCACCGTCAGATACACGGCCGTCCAGGCGGCCGGCATCCGCAGGATGAAGGCGGCCAGCCCCATCGTGCCGACGGCCACCGTGGTGCTCACCGTCATGGCAAACGCAAACTTCGCGATCAGGATTCGCCGCCGGGGGATCGGCAGCAGGCCGATCAGCCACAGTTGATGCCCCTCCAGCGACACCAGCGGGAACACGAAGCGCGTCGTGAACGTCGCCAGAATGAAGCTCACGGCGCTGAGATTCAGAAACGGCACGAGCAGGGACAGCCGCTCGGTCACCAGTTCAACCTGGAACCGCGGCATGTTCAGCAGGTACAGCCCCATCAGGCCGAACAGAATTCCGAGCTGGCTCCACTGCATGGGATCCCGCAGAAAGGTCCGGAAGTCCTTCACTGCAATCAAACGAAGCGGCTTGGGCAGATAGAAGAACAGCACGCCCGCCACGCCCCCGGCGACCTTCGCCGCCGCCCGCCCCGGACGACCACGCGAACTGGTCGCCCGGTCATAGGCGCCCATCAGGCCGCGGGACACAACGCGAACGGCCAGCAGGCTCAGGAACAGGGCGTTCGCCAGCACGACCAGCATGTACCGAAACGCCTCGCCCGGCCGCCCGTTCATCGCCTGCTCGATCCCCAGGCTCACCCAGGCGTTGGGCAGCAGCACCGACTGCACGAACTCCATCTTCTGGAAGAAGCCCTTCAGCCACACGGTGGTATCGCTCTCACCCAGTTGCACGGCACGCAGACCCAGCACGGCCGCGACCACGATGATCGCAATCCCCACGGCCAGAAGCCCGTGTCGCACCGTGCGGGGCACGTAGCGGGCAATCAGCCAGGCCGCGATCAGCCCCAGGGCGCCGGGGATGGGCACAAACGCGAGGAACAGGCCCAGGAAAAGCCCGCAGAAGGCGCCGGTGCTCTGCGTCGACTGCATGTTCGCGATGGCAAGCATGAGCGGCAGGCCCAGCAGAAAGAACGACCAGCTCGAGAACAGCAGCGTCTCCAGGTACTTGACGAGCACCAGTGCCTTCGGAGGCACGGGGGCCGCCAGGAGATACGTGGTCTCATTCCGGGCAAACAGGGCCGTGTAGGCGATGATGGCGTTGGAGAAGGTCAGCAGCAGCAACATCGCCACAAAGAAGAAGTTGAACACCATGGGCACCGCCACCGCCCCCTCCAGCGGCGTGCGATCCAGGTAATCGAATACGGCCCAGAACAGGAAATACAGCCCCGCCCAGATGAGCACGAGAAACAGCACGGTGGACGCAATGCGGATCGGCGAGGCCTGCAGGGCCTCGATCACCCGGTTGCGCAGAGCGATCCGCTTGGCCCCCAACAACAGGCCCACACCCGGGGGCAACCAGACGAATGGGTCAGACCGGCTGCTCATCCCCCTCCTCCGTCAGCCGCAGAAACACGTCCTCCAGTGTCGCGCTGCCCGTCGCCCGCTGCTTCAACTCCCCAATCGTCCCCACCGCCAGCAGCCGCCCGTGATCGATGATGCCGATGCGGTCGGCCACCGCTTCCGCCACCTCCAGCGTGTGGGTGCTCATGAAAATGGTTCGTCCCTCCCTCGCCCGCCGGACAAACAGGTCCTTCACCGTCCGAACCGTGCGCGGATCCAGGCCCACCATCGGCTCGTCCACCACCAGAATCTGCGGATCGTGCAGCAGCGCCGCCGCCAGCACCAGCCGCTGCTTCATGCCGTGGCTGAAGCTCTCGGTCATCTGGTCGATGAACGACCCGAGCACCAGTTGAGCGTTCAGCTCCGCCATACGCTCGTCTCGCTCTGCCCGCGACAGTCCGTACATCTCCGCCACAAAGCAGAGAAACTCCCGGGCCGTCAGCTTGTCATAGAGGAACGGCTGGTCGGGCACGTAGGCAAGCAGGGCCTTGGCTGCCAGCCCGTCAGACCCCATCGGATGCCCGCAGACGCGCACCTCGCCCTCGTGGGGTCGCAGCAACCCGCAGATCATCTTGATCGTGGTCGTCTTGCCGGCGCCGTTCGGCCCCAGAAAGGCAAACAGCTCGCCCCGCGGGATGGTCAGACTGAGCCGGTCCACCGCCACCTTGCGGCCGAATCGCTTGGTCACACCGGTGATTTCAATCGCGGGTCCCATCTGGCTCGATCCGTTCCTCAACGCCGCCTGCCCGAACTTCCGTCGCCGTCCGGATCCAGCGGCGGCGGCGCCGCCGCTTTCGCACGTTCGTGCGCACGCTCGTCAAAACGCTCCGTCCGAATCACGATGGTACCCCCCACCGGCAACTGCGTCTCCTGACGGTACACCGTTCCGTCCGGACCCACCAGCGCCGTCGCGTTCGGGGCCTCCACCACAAAACAGTCCACGACCCCATCCTCCGTCTCCCACCGCTGTTTCCCGGTGACCCGGACGATCATCGGCAGGAACCGCTTTCCATATCCGAAGACCGTGGACAGGGGATTGAAGACCTGCATCCTCCAGGTCTGCCCCACCTCCAGCTTGGGCATGTCGGAAAACGGCTTGAACAAGTCCCCCACCATGCCGGCGTCGGTATCGCTGATCTTGAACGACTGGTTCACGGGGCCCGCCTTCAGCGCAAACGCCAACTGTGTCCCGAAACGCTCCGCCTGAAGCTCCAGATGCAGACCCGTGAACCGCACGTCCACCGACATCTCATCCAAGCGGCCCTGGGGATCGAACTGCATGTCCACAGCCACCCGGGCCGGTGAAATCGGCGGGAAATGGTCGATCACGATCAGGTCCTGCCGCCCGATCGTATCCCCCGACTTGCGGTACACGGTCCAGATCGTGCCGATGGGCTGGCCCGCCTTGTCCTCGATGGCGGCCTGCTGACGCATCCGGCCTTCCGTCAGCCAGTCCGCCGTGACGGTTCGCGGCGGATCCTGGGCCAGCCACAGGGGCCGGACGTCGTGCCAGAACAGCCACGACATGGCGGCAAGCCAGAAGAGGATGATGCCCGGACCCCAGAGTCGATTCACCATGATCGTGACCCCACAGGCCCCGGAGCCTCCCCCGGGGCGTTCCGCTGATTTTAGGAAGAACCGAATCCCGGGGTCAATCCGGGCGGGACTTCCGCTATACTCCTCATCGACGGATCGAGTCCAATGCGACGCAAGCGGAAAATGCGAAAACGATTCTGGGCGTGGTGCTGGCCCATTCTGGCCGCCCTGGCGGGCGCAACCGCCATCGCCTGTATTTTGTTGTGGGCGGCCCTGGCCCACGTCCCCGATTGGTATCGACCGCCGCAGGTCACCGACGCGGAGCACAACGACCTCAAGAAGACGCTGATGGATACCGTCGCCGGCTTCACCGACGCCCTCCCCGCCGGCAAGCCGTTCCGAATCACCCTGACCGACGACCAGGTCAGTCGCTGGATCGCCGTGCGGACCGATGTCTGGCCCGGAGCGGATGAATGGGTCCCCCCCTATCTGCACGAACCGGTCGTCGCGTTCGAGTCGGGTCGAGCCGCCCTCGGGGCTCGGTTTCAGCGGGACGGCTGGGAGGCCATCCTCAGTGCCCGACTGACATGCGACGTGCTGGACGACACCATCACGATCCGAGTGGACCGGCTGGCCTGCGGCTCGTGCCCCCTCCCGATCTCGGCCGTGGCCGGGCAATTGCGGCCCGTGATCACCGCGGAGGACAGCGACGTGGACATCATGCCCGACCCGATGGCCGCGGCGGTGCGGTTCCTGCGGAAAAAAGGCAACGCCAGCCTGCTGACCGACGGGTTGACCGTCGAGAACCGCCTCTTCTGGAAACCCAGCGAGCGCTGGTTCCGAATCCGGTCGCTCACGCTGGAGCCCGGCATTCTGCGCGCCGAGATCGAGCCGCTCGGCCCCCGGTAGCATGGACCGGAGCCCCATCACCCGGTCTGCCCGCCCTGTGAATTCGGCTCCACATCGGCGTCCAGCCGCCACCGGTACCCCCCCGCCCCGCAGGGCCGCAACGTAAAAAACCCCCGCAGACGCCCGCCCCGCAGCACGACCCGCCAGCCATTCTCCCCGGCGTCCAGGATATCACAGGCCCCGCCATCCACCCGTCGAACATGCCCCCGATCACCGCGGACCGGACCCTCGTAGTCCAGGTACACCTTGCGATGGTCGGCGATCCGCCGGCCCTCCGCCGGCAGGGCGCCCGGGGCCGTCGGGTCGCCGGGGAACTTCCAGGTCGCCAGCGCGGCAGGCTGCTCGATCAAAAAATCCCAGTGCTCGCCCGCCCGATCCTGATGATGTAAAATAGCGTATCGTAACGGATTCATGGTGGTGTTCCTGACGCGGTCCGGGAGCGCCGAATGATCAAGTACGATACCGGATTCGGCGAGGAATAGCGATGAGCACGCAACGGTCGAAGCGGCGTGGATGCACCGGCGGTCCGGCCCTGGTGCTACTTGCGATCGGAAGCCTCAGCGGGTGCGGGCGCGAGCTGTCGTACAGCGAACTGAGACAACTCGGCCAGGAAAAGATGATCCAGCATGAATACGGCGCCGCCCGCAACCTCCTGCTCGAGGCCCGCGAGAGGGTCCCGGAAGACCCGTGGAACCTCTACGACCTCGGCGACTGCAACATCTACCTGGCCAAGGAGCAATTCCGGCTGCGGAACGCCCCGGCCGCGATGAGATACGTCGACGACGCGGCCCGCAGCTACGCCCGGGCCGTCAACGCGCATCCCGGCATGCTGCCGGCACTCTGGGGCAAGAACATGGCCCTGGAGCTGAAACAGCAGTTCGAGGCGGCGCTGGCGGTCGCGCAGTGGGCGGCGGAGTTCGTCGGTCCGTCCGCACGCGGCCAGATCTTCCTGGCCCATGAACTGGAGAAACGCAACGACCCGGACGCCGCCCTGCTGCGGTACCGACAGGCCGTCGCCATGGAGCCGAACAACGCATACGCCAACGCGGAACTCGGCCGCTTCTACGCCCGAATCCACCGACGGACGGAAGCGGCCCGGATGCTCCGCACGGCGTACGCACTGAACCCGACGGAACCCGGCGTACTCGAGGCGCTCCGCGAGTTGGGCGAGACACCCTGAGCCAGGCCGGCCTACTTCACCGATACGGACAGAATACGCCAGTTGAGGACACACGGATGATTCTGGTCAACACAGAGACCGTGCCCGGATATACCGTCCGCGAGGTCCGCGGGCTCGTCCAGGGCAACACAATCCGGGCCAAGCACGTGGGCCGCGACATCGCCGCCGGGTTCAAGAACCTGATCGGCGGCGAACTGAAGGGCTACACGGAGCTGCTGACGGAGGCCCGGCGCCAGGCCATCGAACGCATGATGGCCCAGGCCCAGGAACTGGGGGCCAATGCGATCGTGAACGTGCGATTCACGACCAGCGCGGTCACCCAGGGTGCGGCCGAGCTGTACGCCTACGGCACCGCCGTGATCGTCGAGCCGGGAGTGATCTGATGGAGGCTCTGTGGCTCCAGGTTTTGCCTCTTCTCGGTCTGCTCGCCCTGGGATACGGCGTCGGGCGCTGGGTGGAGCATCGCCACCTCCGCTCCATCGAGGCCCGAGAGCGGCAATACCGCGGCTTCGTGGTGACGAATCTGCGAGTCGTGCCGTCGCCCGAAACCGTCCGGCAGTCGTCGCTGGTCCTGGGAGAAGCCGTCATCGCCACGGACTTCTTCAAAAGCTTCGCGGCCCGGCTGCGGAGCCTGGTCGGCGGGGAGGTCCGAACCTATCACACGCTGATGACGCGGGCCCGGCGCGAGGCCCTGCTCCGGATGCTGGACCAGGCCCGGCGGGCCGGCGCCCAGGAGGTCTACAACGTCCGCTACGAAACCTCCAACATCCGCAGCGCCAACCCTCGAAACCCCGGCGTAAGCGTGGAGGTCTTCGCCTTCGGCACCGCCGTCGTCCGCCAACCGGCCGCCGGCCGAAGCGAGTGCCACACCTCGGCAGTCTCATGACGAGGGGAGCGGGCGTTCTCTCCCCCTCCCCTCTGAGCAGACGGGATTCACCCACCGGAAAACGGCCGCATCCCTCGCCCCCCTCCCGCGCAGCGGCTTGCCCCCCATGTCACCCGCTTCCCCCTTGTCCAACCGGCTTCCGATGTGCAGCCAGCTTCCGGTGTGGGCCCCGCCTCTGGTGTGGGACCGGCTTTCCAGCCGGTCTTCTCCCCTCTCCGTGGGACCGTCCCGGCGCGCCGGGATCCAGCCGGTCTTCCGGGTGCCACGCCCGTTTCCGCCGAAGGCCGGATCGGGCATGACGACTCGCGACGTAGCCGATGCTCTTGACCCACCCGCAAGGGCTGGAGGCCCCGCCCGAAATCAGGAACCGAGGCGCGCGGAGACCCCTGGATTGACGTGCAAAACGGCGTGCAAACCGGAGAGTGAACCCGGCCTTGGAAGGCCGGTCTATCCTCGCGCCAGCCTACGGCCGAGACATCTTCCTTGTTTTTGCGTTTTTGCGTTTCCCCGTTTTTGCGTTTCCCCCTGTCCCTCCGTCTCTGTCTTCCGCGTCTCTGCGTTTCCCCGCGCCCCTCCGATTTCTGCTTTTTGCTTTCCCCTGTCCGTCCGTGCCTCCTTGCCTTCCCCTTCGTGCCTTCGTGCCTCCGTGCCTTCTTCCTCACCTCCGGCCGCGCTTCCGCGCCTTGCGACGGTCCTTCTTCGAGACCTGGCGCCGGCTGGCGGCCGTGCTGCCTTTGGCCTTCAGCGTGCCGCCGCCGGCCATCATCTGCGACAGGCTCGACGTCATCCGCATCCGGTCCAGCATCGATTTGCCGGCCATCATCTTCATCGCGTCCCGCATCTGACCGAACGCCTTTACCAGCCCGTTCACGTCCTGCGGCTCCGTGCCGCTGCCCTTGGCGATGCGACGACGCCGGGAATGATCGATCAGCGCCGGCTTCTCCCGCTCCCTGGGCGTCATCGAGAGAATGATCGCCTCAAAACGCTTGATCTCCCCTTCATCAATCTCCGTGTCGGGAATCTGCCCGCCCAGCCCGGGAATCTTCTTGAGCATCTCCCGCATGGAGCCCATCTTCTGCACCTTGCGGACCTGGGCCAGAAAATCGTCCAGGGTCATCTGGCCCTTGGCCATCTTCTTCTCGAGCCTGGCCGCCTCCGCCGCGTCGTACTGCTCCTGCGCCTTCTCGACCAGGCTCAGCATGTCGCCCGCCCCGAGAATGCGCCCGGCGATGCGGTCCGGGTGGAACGGCTCCAGTGCGTCCAGCTTCTCACCCACGCCGACAAACTTGATCGGCTTGCCGGTGATCCGCTTGGCCGACAGCGCCGCCCCGCCGCGCGTATCGCTGTCGAACTTCGTCAGGACCAGCCCGTCCAGCTCCAGTCGCTCGTTGAAGGCCTTGGCGGTGGCCACGGCGTCCTGGCCGGTCATCGCGTCCAGCACCAGGTAGATCTGGTGCGGCGCGCACGTGCTGGCGACTTGCGCCACCTCCGCCATCATCTCTTCGTCGATGGCCAGCCGCCCGGCCGTGTCCAGAATCACCACGTCGCGATCGGTCTTCTTCGCGTGGAGAATGCCGTTGCGGCAGACCTTCACCGCGTTCACGTGCCCGCGCTCGGTGTAAACCGGCACCCCCACCTGCTGGCCGACGATTTCCAACTGGTCGATGGCGGCCGGGCGCTTCAGGTCGGCCGCCACCAGAAGCGGCCGCTTGGCCCGCTTGAGGATCAGACCGGCCAGCTTGCCGCAGGTGGTGGTTTTGCCGGAGCCCTGCAGGCCGGCAAGGAGCACAACGGTCGGCCCCGGTGTGGCGAACGGAATACGCGGGTCCACCGGCCCCATCAGGCTGACCAGCTCATCGTGGACGATCTTCCACATGAGCTGGTCCGGCTTGAGGGTGCGGATCACTTCCTGCCCTACAGCCTTCTCGCGCACCTCGTCGCAGAACTGCCGGGCCACCTCCACGTGGACGTCGGCCTCGAGCAGGGCCGTTCGGATGGCCCGCATGGCTTCATCAATGTTGTCCTCGGTGATGCGTCCGCGCCCGCGCATGGAGCGGAAGATGTCGCCGAACCGTTCTGTGAGGGTATCGAACATGAGCTCCGTTGACCTCGCTATCTGGGGGCCCCCGCGGCCGGAAGGCGGCCGGCGGATTCGCCTTTTTAACGGGAGGAGCCGCACGGGGTCAAATGGCTTCGCAAGGCGCGGCCCGCATGTTACACTCCCAGCCCTTTGCGGAGTCGAAGGGTGAGAGTCCCATCTGGCAACGCCGGGGTGTTGGAAGTGGTAAAGGTCGCAAACAGAACGGGTTGTGCGTCTTGGGCCGCACACGCGGCGGTGGTGGCTGTACTGCTGGCCGCCAACGGGTGCGCCACCTCCGGCGCCCTGGGCAGGGGCAGAACGGCCGAGCAAAAGGGGGACTACCACCAGGCATACGCCATCTATGCGGCCGCCACGCGGCAATCCCCCTCAAACCGTGCCCTGGCACGGGCCATGGCCCGCGTCGCCCCCCAGACCGTGCAATACTGGAACCGGGCTGGCGGCGCATTCGAGTCCCAGGGCGACGTCGACCGGGCCTGGCGCTGCTACATGCGCGCCCTTCTGGTGAATCCGGGCGATCCGACCGCGCTGGCGGGCATTGAGCGAATCGGCGAGCAACATCCCGACACCGCGGAGGCCGCCCGGGTGGCCTGGATGCGGCACGGCGAACGGTCACTGCAGGTCGGACGTGTGCCGACCCTGTCCCGGGCAGATGCGGCCGGCAACGCAGATTCGCCCGCAGAGTTGGGACCCGACACACGTCCCTTCCCCACGCCGGCCGAGGTGGAAGAGGCGGAACGGTCCCGTCCCCCGGGCTGCGTGGCGGAGGCCACGGTCAGCCGGAAGGACCGACGGCACCGGCCTCGCGCCTTTCTGTATGACGGACTGAGCGTGGAGGTTCGGGACACGGACCGCCGTCCGCGAGCCGACCTGAACGTCTATCTCGGCGAACGGCGCATGCTGAAGGCCCGGAACCTCAAGCCGGGAGAGGACGCGGGCGTGACCGGCCGGTCCGGCTCACGCTATGCGGTGCGGGTTCTGTCCGTCGAGCACGCAACGGAAACGGTGCGGGTCGGGCTGTTCTCGGTCACAGACCCGCCTCGGTAGGCCGGCGAGGCAGCCGGCGCCACACGGGTCACGCCGGCGGTTCGTCGGGTGGCCGAGATGGCGGCGGCGGTCCCTCGGGTCGATCCCAGCGGCCGCGTGGGCCCCGCGGCGGCCCATCCGGCCGACCCGGACCACGGCCTGGCGGCCTGGGATTCAGCCGGAGTTCCAATTCCTCTTCGATGATGGCGTCTCGCCTGGCTTCCACGTCGTCCAGATGCCGGCGTAGCCGCTCGACGCCTTCTTCCAGGCGGCGAAGCTCCTGCCGGCCGATGTCCTCGCGAAGCTGAACGTCGCGGGTGACATGCTGCCGCATCGCCTCGCGAATTCGATCGCGATCCGCTTCGGCCGCATGCCGGTACTCCCGCATCAGCTTCCGCATGGCCATCTCGTTCTTGGCGGATTCCAGGCGAAGGTTGAACAGATCCGGCGGATCCTCTTCATACGACCGAAGCAGTCGCGTCATCTCCGGCATCAGGCTGCCCAGGATGCGCTCGCCCATCTGGGGGTTCTTCTGCAAACGATCGCGAAGCTCCTTCGCGGCCTCCGGAAAGTGCGTGTCGATGAAATCGCGAACCTTCTGACGCTCCGATTCCCCCCACCGCTCGGACGGCTGCCGATTCGGTCTTTGCCGGTGGTCACGCATGCGTCGTCCGGACGGCGGTCCGGGCGCCTTGGACGGACGATCTGCGTCCGGCGCGTCCTCCGCCGGTTGGGAGTCCGTCGTGTCATCGCGATCCTGTCCGGGCGGCGGCCCTTCCTCGCTCCAGGCGGCCGCAACGGCCAGCACGCTCAGACCGGCCAGGACCACGAACCCAAGTCGAAAGTGCCTGCCGCATACCATGGGTAATCTTCTCCCGCTTGCATAATGGTGCCGGGCTTCTTCAGTGAATCCAACTCATCACGGAGCTTCTCGTACAGGCGGTCGGTCTCCGTCTCTGCCTCGTCGTATCCGCTCTCTGCCGCCGGGCTCCAGGCAAACCCCAGCATCTCTTCTTCCAGCGCATCCAGGTTCGGCAGGGACATCGCATCCGCCCGGTCTGTCGCACTTTCCTCCGCAAACTCCACCAGTGCGTCCAGCGCACTATAGGAAGCCTGCGGAGCGGAGGGCCCCGTCGGACGATTCACCATGACAACGATCGCCACGACGGCCGCGGCCGCCAGCGGACCGCCGATCGACAGGGGAAGCAGGCGGCGGAACCGGCTTCTGGCGGCCCCGGCCGTCCGGCCCGCCAGCTCATCCCGAACGGCCCGTTTGACCCGGGCCACACAGGCCGGATCGACCCAGACCGTCGGGATCCCCTGCAAGCGCGACTCGTCCGCAGCGATGCGGACCTGGAGCTTGAGATGCTCCAGCGACCCAGGCCCGGGCGTGCCGGGCGCATGGTCCCGCAACCACTGCTCGTCCCGCTCGATGTCCGCCATCCTTTCGCGTTCGTCAGGAGTCATCTGGTGCCTCCATTTGCTTTCGCAACCTGGCCAGGCCGCGATGGGCCCGGGCCAGGGCTGTCCCCAGGGGCGTACCCATGATTTCGGCAATCTGGGCAAAGGTCATGTCGGAGAAGTGCCGCAGCATGATCACCTCTCGCTCTGGCTCCGGCAGCGCGGCCAGCCCCCGCTGGAGGGCGTCAGCCTCCTCCTGGTGCTCCAGGTCGCGAGAGGGCGTATCCAGGTCCCGTGCCGTCTCCCGGGGTCCGGTTCCGGCCGCTTCGCTGTCCGAATCGGACAGAAGGGGCATCATTGGCGGCCGGCGTCGGACCCGCCGGATGTGGTCTCTGCCCAGGTTGGCCGCGATGCGGAAAAGCCAGCTTTCCAGGTTCCCCCGGTGCTCGTACCGGGGCAGCATCCGGACCACCCGGACGAACAGTTCCTGCAGCAGGTCCTCCGCGTCCGCCCGGGAGCCGGTCATCCGGAAGAGGAATCCGAACAGCCGATTGGCGTACAGGTCGACCAGGGCGTCGTACGCCGAGGGTTCGCCCTGCCGGGCCCGCTCCACCAGGGTCGTCAGTTCATCCACTTCCATAGCCGTCCTGAACGCCTAACGTCCGTCCAGCCCGGGTATTGCGGGCCGGAACCCGATCCCCGGGAAAGTGTCTCCCCGGGGTTGCAAAGCGTGGCAAATACCCTACACTATGGGGCTCTTCGGCTTCCGGCAGGGTCCGGGGGCCGGTATTGTGGAGATTCAGAACCATGCCACGCGTGTGCTATTATACCGGCAGGAAGACCCGAGCGGGACGGCAGTATACCCATCGCGGGAAGGCCAAGTACCTGGGCGGCGTCGGACGGAAAGTCACGGGCAAGACCAAGCGGACGTTCCAGGCGAACATCCAGCGCGTCCGGGCCCTGGTGGACGGCAAGGTCTGCCGGATCAAGGTGTCGGCCAAGGCCATTCGAATGGGCCTGGTCGTCAAGCCGCCGAAGCGGAATTGGCCCCCGCCGGAGACCGCGCCGGCCGAATAGCGCCGCGGAACGGCGTGAACGTCCCGACGTGAACGGGTGAATATGCGACTCTTGGGCGAGGCGCCGGCCGCCTCGCCTTTTTTGTTCGCGGGTGGAGGCATCTTGAGCACACGGATCGACGAGTCTCTGGTCCGGCACATCGCCACGCTGTCAAGGCTGAACCTGACGGACGCGGAGGTCGCACAGTTCACCTCGGAGCTGTCCGCCATCGTCGGGTACGTCGACCAACTGTCCCAGGTGAACACGGATGATGTGTCTCCTACCGCCCACGTACTGCCCGTCCACAACGTGCTGCGGGCGGACGAGGTCCGGCCATCGCCGGGGCCGGAGGCCGTGCTGGGCAACGCCCCGCAACGGCAGGACACCTTCTTCCGCGTCCCCAAGGTCCTGGACCAGGACAGTGCGTGAGGAGCGCTCATGACGCTGGCGGCGACAGCACGGGCCATCCGGCAGCGGAAGCAATCCGCGGAAGCGGCGGTGCAGGCCAGTCTGGACGCCATCGCACGCTGGAACGGCACATTTGGAGCGTTCCTCCGCGTCGAGGCCGACCGGGCCGCGACCCGCGCCCGGGCGGTGGACGCCGCGATCGCCAGAGGTGACGACGTCGGGCCGCTGGCCGGCGTGCCGGTGGCTGTGAAGGACAACCTCTGCACGACATTCGGCACCACCGCCTGTGCATCGCGCATCCTGGCGGACTTCCACTCTCCGTACAGCGCGCATGCCGTTGATCGGCTGGAGGCGGCCGGGGCCGTTGTGGTCGGCAAAACCAACATGGACGAGTTCGCCATGGGCAGCAGCACCGAGACGAGCGCCCTGGCGACCACGCGGAATCCGTGGGATGCCGAGCGCGTGCCGGGCGGATCGTCCGGCGGATCCGCCGCGGCCGTGGCGCTGGGCCTGGTCGACGGTGCCCTGGGCAGCGACACAGGCGGCTCCATTCGCCAGCCGGCGTCCTTCTGCGGGGTTGTGGGGCTCAAGCCCACGTATGGACGGGTGTCGCGATACGGGCTGGTGGCGTTTGCCAGCAGCCTGGACCAGATCGGGCCGTTTGCCCGCACCGCCGAAGACGCCGCCCTGCTGCTGGGTGTGATCGCCGGGCACGACCCGCGGGATTCCACGTCGGTGGACCGACCCGTGCCCGACTACGTCGGCGGGCTGGACCGACCTCTGAAAGGACTGCGGATCGGCATTGCGGCCGAGTATTTTGGCGAAGGGCTGGACGACGAGGTGCGAAAGGGCGTCGAGGGCGCGCTGGCGGTTTTGCAGGAACACGGCGCCGAGGTGCAGGAAGTCCACCTGCCGCACACGCGGTACGCCATCGCCTGCTACTACCTGGTGGCCACGGCGGAGGCGTCGAGCAACCTGGCCCGATACGACGGCGTCCATTACGGGTATCGAGCACCGGGCATCGACGACGTGATCGAGATGTACTCCGCCTCGCGACGGGACGGGTTCGGCCCGGAGGTGAAGCGGCGGATCATGCTCGGGACGTACGCGCTCTCCAGCGGATACTATGACGCCTTTTACCTGAAGGCGCTCAAAGTGCGAACTCTGTTGCGGCGTGATTTCGAACAGGCGTTCCAAACGGTGGACGTGATCGCGTCGCCGGTGACGCCCACCACGGCATTCCGGCTCGGCGAGAAGACGGGCGACCCGCTGGCCATGTACCTCGCGGACGTGTACACGACTTCCGTGAACCTGGCGGGTATTCCGGCCATCAGCGTGCCGTGCGGGTTCGATAGCGCGGGGACGCCGATTGGGCTGCAACTCATGGGGCCGGCGTTCGGCGAAGAGGTGCTGCTGGCGACCGCCCATCAATATCAGCGTGTGACGGATCACCATCTGCGGCGTCCGCCGGTGGAAGCGAACGGATAGGCCGGGGAGTTGGCCACGCATCAACCAGTTCAGGTCTGGCGGGCACGGTTCGTGGTGCCGGTGACCGGTCCGCCCCTCGAGGACGGGGCCGTTGCAGTACGGGCGGGGGTCGTAACAGCCGTCGGACCGGCCCGCGACGTATCCGGCGACCGAGTCGAGGACCTGGGCGACGTCGCGCTCGTGCCCGGATTCGTCAACGCCCACACCCATTTCGAGCTATCGCACCTGGCGGGCCGGATTCCGACCGACCGGGGCTTCGTACCATGGGTGGAGGGCCTGGCTCGCGTTCTGCGCGCGGGCAGGGATGTGGGGCCGTCGGTGGGGGAGGCGGTGCGTTCGGCCATCCGGCAGTCGCTGGCCGCGGGCGTGACGACGGTGGGTGACATCACGCGTCGGCCGGAGCTCGTCCGGCCGATGTTGGCGGAGGGCGCGATACGGGTGGTGTCGTTCGGAGAAGTTCTTGGAATCGGAAGGCTCCGCAAGAAGCTGCCGGCGAAGCTCGCGGCGGCCGTGGATTCCTCGGCTGTGACGCACCGGTTGCGGATCGGCATATCGCCGCACGCGCCGTACACCGTGGAGCCGGACGGCCTGCGACTCTGCGCCCATCAGGCACGTGAATCCGCGATGCCGTTATGCATCCACGTGGCGGAGACGCAGGACGAAGAGGCTTTCACCACCGCCGGCGGTGGACCCTTGCGGGAATACCTGGAGCGGTTGGGCGTGTGGGATGGCGCGGCAGCCTGCCCCGGCCTGCGGCCGGTCGAATTGCTGTCGGCCTGTGGCCTGCTGGGGCCGCAGACGCTGCTGGCCCACGCGAACTACGTTTCGGACGACGACATCCGCCGTATCGCCGAAGCCGGAGCAAGTGTGGCCTACTGCCCGCGAACGCACGCGGCGTTCGGACACCCCCCCCACCGTTTCCGCGACATGCTGGCCGCCGGCATCCACGTGTGCGTCGGCACGGACAGCCTGGCGTCAAACCCGTCGCTGAGCGTGCTGGACGAATTGCGGCATCTGCACCGCGTACATTCGGACATTCCGGCCGCAACACTGCTTGCCATGGGCACGTGCCACGGAGCACGAGCCCTGGGTTGGGGCTCACAGGTGGGCTCCTTGGAGCCGGGAAAAGACGCGGATTTCACGGTTGTTCCCCTGGCTCCCGATGGTCCCGGCGAGCCGGTCGCCAACATGCTTGCGTCGACGCTGCCGCCCCGGGCGACTTACGTTCTCGGAGAGCGGGTTGCGCTGTGATCGCCGGCCGGCGGTTCGGTCCGGGCCAGGTCGCTATACCCCAGGAAGCCAAGGAAACTGAACACGCAGGCGATCAGCCACACCGGCCAGCCGATCCAATGCCAGAGCAGCACACCAAGGCCGGGCATGATCAGGCCTCGTAGTCCGCTCAGCGTGACGTGAATGCCCATGTAGATTTCCGCCTGGTCCGGGCGGGCAAAATGCAGGTGGCCGAGGTTGTAGGCCAGCGCCCCACCGGCATAGGCCAATCCCAGGAGTATCGCGCGGAGCGTGAACACGACGAGAGCCAGAGTGACGGCCGCACCGCCGACCCGGTCTGCGTAGAGCACAAACAGCGTGCCAACGGTCCCGGTCGCGATGGAGCCGAACCAGCACAGGCCGTTGACCACGCGGAACGGCAGCACGCCCACCCGGTCAAACCAGTGCCCGAGCCCGTGCAGCGCCAGAAGCATGACGAGCCTGGGGATGCCATCCAGCAGGGCCGTAGCGATGAGGAAGGTGCGCGGGTTGCCGCCCATCCGTGCCGGCAGCTCGCTGGCGACCACAAAGATCACGACCGTACGCACGAGCAGGTTTCCCACGCCGGTCGACATCAGGGAAACCATGTAGCGGGTGAAACGCGGGTCGTCGCGAAAGACGCGAACGGCCTGCCGGCAGAGGACAATCGGGTTCGCGGCGTCCCACGCGCTGATCCGACGCGCTGAGCCGGGTGCGACGCTGCCCCGAAGGCGGCTGAGCTCAGCCGCTTCCCCGCGAACGCGAACCCTTCGGATGAGCAGCGTACCCGCCACTCCGCACAGGGCGATGAACGGAAAGACCAGGCGGTAGGAGTTCGGCCACTTGTCGAAGAGGGCGGCGCTGGCCATGACGGCCACGATCCCTGTGAGTGCGCGCACCATTTGAAACCGGGCGGTGGCCCGGCCGCGGATGGACACGGGGTAGTTCGCTCTCCAAAGCGCGGTGCGGACGGTGATGACGCCGGTCATGAAGAACTGCGAGGCGGCCATCTGTGCGACGAAGCACCACGTCCCGAACGGACTGGTGGGGGTCAGAACGACGGCGGCCAGCGCCAGGGTGACGCCAGCGGCGGCCACGGTCATCAGGGCGATCTTCCGGCGTCCGACGCACAGGGCGCCCCAGACCATACTGGTGATGTAGACGCCGACGGGTGCGGTGGAGGCGATCCACACCTGCAGCGCGCTGCCGCGGAATGTCTCCTGCACGACCACCGCGGCGAAGTTGCCCTCCACGATGCCGGCCACCAGGCCCCACGGCAGCATGTGCAGAAACTCGTAGAAGTAGTTGCGGCGGCAGAAAACAGGCAGGCGTTGGGCAGCGATGCAGTCCACGGACTCGGGTCTCCGGCGCGGCGGCGGACACCACCGCGGTTTCTCTCGATCCGCACGGGAGTTAGGTACCCGGCCGCTAACCGCGTGTCAAAGAGACGCGCGGTGGTTCGCCTTCGGCGTGGGTCACCCACCTGAAAGGACGAAACCGCGTCATACCTGTCCGGACGAGTGTCACTCGGGGGGCTTGGCCGGCAGCACACCCGCGTCGCGCAGTGCCTGCACGATGACATCCGTGTATTGCCGGGCCCCCTTCGGGTTGTTGTGGCCGACCGAGGCGTAGATACATGGCAGGAGCTGCGGCGCTGCCTCCGGCCTGGCGCAGGCCTCGATCCGATACTCCAGAAGGGGGTCTTCGGGAAACACAGGCATGGGAACGTCCAAAGCGTCTTCCAACTCCGGCCTGCTCACCAGTCCCCAGAGGAAGGCATCCGGCGCGAAGACGGCATTCCGGGGCCCGAAGCCGGGGTCGACGAACACGATCGGGGGCTGGTTCCGCGACACATCAGCGACAACCTCGACGGCGCGCTGCAGGCTCTCCCGTGCCACGGCATCGAACACGGCGGAGTTCTGAATCAGTGACGCGATGCCCCGCCGCAGCTCGTCCAGGTCTTCCTCCGGGACCTCTGCCGAAAGGGCCAGCGCCTCCAGTTGGGAAACGTCGGTCTCGGCGCTGACAAACTGAAAATAGCCGGTCACCACGATCACTGCGTTCGGGGCCCGTTCGCGCACGAGGCGCAAAAGGCCGATCATCTCCGTTTCGCAGACGTCACGGGTAAGGTCCGCCAGCGCGTTGCTGTCCACGTCCGTCGACAACAAGGTCGTGAAGACCCCGACATCGTTGATGCAGCCGTCCATCAGAACCAGGTCCAGGGTCTCGGGAGACTCCATCTCCTCGGCCTGCACGGTGATGGAGGTGAACGCCTTGGGCACTTCGCCGTCGCAATCACCGGTGCAGGTCCCATCCTCGGGGCGGGAGACGATTCTCGCGCCGGAGATGGCCCGAATCTGCCGGACGACGTGCAGGCCGGTTTCCTCCGTAATGGTCCGGGCGACCCGTGTGGTGAACTTGTCGTCCTCCAGCAGCCCGTTGCCCCACATCATGGAATCGCCGATCACCGCCATGTAGAAGTAACCCGGAGCCAGACGCAAATGGGCCGGAAAGAGCGGCGCCCCGCTGCCCGACCCGGTGTCCACGAAGATGTCGAGACGGGCCTGCCGCAAAAGGCCGGCCGGGAGAAGCACGCCGAATCGTACGCCGTCGCCGTCCTCCGCCTCATCCAGCGGGTCCGGCCAGAACACGCCCACACCCGCCAGCAATCGCTCCCGCACGGCGTGATGCAGATCCGCCGGCTCCATCTGCGGCTGCAGCCGACCCGGATCCGCAGCCGCGGCACGCTCGAGCGCGGTGACAGTCCCGGTCCCCTCGTGGACCAGCCGCATCTGCACACGATCCACGTCCGACGCCACCAGGTGCGTGTAGAAACCAACCACTTCGCCCGCGTCCCGGCCCGCAGGGTCCAGGTTGCCCCGAAACTGAGGGCTGTAGACGGGTTCCGAGCCCATCCGCGGCGCGTCCAGCCCCTCGGTGCGAACCACATAAACCCGAGCAAGCGAACTGACCCTCGGAGGAAGTTTCGGCGGTTCTTCGGAGCGGCATCCCAGAAGTGCCCCGATGGCCGCCACGACAATCCCTGTCTGGAAACGGCAGGTCATGGCCTCTCCGGTGGACGGGCATGCGGCGGATGTCGTTCGCCCGTGCCGCCAAACAGGATACCCCCCGCCCGCCGACCTGTCCAAACGGCGGTCTGGAAGGCGCCTGACGGCCGCTGGCTGTCAAATCTTGTCACGATCCTGGGCCGGGGGTGCAGCGGCCGCGAGAGCGACAGTAGACTATGCCCCGTTTCCGCGAGGCCGGCACATTCAGTGAGCCGGCGGGACCGTTGCGAAGGAGGACCATCGCCATGTTCCGGATCACACGCATTGGAGTGCTTGCCGGTGTGCTGCTCTGGGCGACCGGGTGCGAGCCGTTGCGTCCGCTGACGCAAACGGGCCCGGCCCCACAGGCCGCCACCGAGAAACCCCCGGTCCCGCCCTCGGAGCCAAAACCCATGCCGGAGGCCCCTGTCGCCTCCGGGCGGCCGTACGATTCCGTGCCGCTCATCCCACGCCGGGTGTTGTTTGGAAACCCGGATCGCCTCAGTCCGAAGCTGAGCCCGGACGGATCGAAGCTGGGGTTTGTGGCGCCGGTAGACGACGTGCTGAATGTCTGGGTGGGACCGTCGGATGACCCGTCGTCGGCGCGGCCCGTCACTCGGGACACGCACCGCGGGATTCGCTCGTTCTTCTTCGCCTATACCAACGAGCACGTGGTCTACATCCAGGACCGGGACGGGGATGAGAACTGGCGGGTCTACGCCGTGGACCTGGAAGCCAACGAGACGCGGGAGCTGACCCCGGGCAGCGGAGTCCGGGCGCAGATCCAGGAAGTCAGCCCCCGGTTTCCCGACGAGATTCTGATCGGCCTGAACGACCGGGACCCGCGGTTCCACGACCTGTACCGCGTGAACATCCGCACGGGCGAGAAAACGCGGGTGCAGGAGAACGAGCAGTTCGCCTCGTTCGTTACCGATGAGGAATTCCAGGTTCGATTCGGCATGCGCATCACCCCGGATGGCGGCAACGAGCTGCTGCGTCGGGCGGGCGATGCGTGGGAGCCGTTCCTGGCCGTCGGCCCGGATGACACCCTCACGACCCGCCCGTTGGGCTTTGACGAGTCGGGCCGAACCTTGTTCATGCTCGACAGCCGCAACCGGAATACCGCCGGCCTGACCGCCGTAAACGCGGAGACCGCCGAGACGACGCTGCTCTTCCAGGATGGCCGGGCGGACGTGGACCGCATCCTCCGGCATCCCACGCGCAAAACGATCCAGGCCGTCGGCGCGAACTACCTGCGACCGAGCTGGACGTTCAACGACCTGCGGGTCCAGGCGGATTTCGAGCTTCTGGAGGGGTTCACGGACGGCGACGTCAGCGTCTTCAGCCGCAGCCTGGACGACCGGCAGTGGATCGTCGTGATTGAAGTGGACGACGGGCCGGTCCAGTTCCATCACTTCGACCGCACGCAGCGCAAGTCGCACTTCCTGTTCACGAACAACCGCGCGCTGGAGGATGCGGCACTGGCCGGAATGCACCCGGTGGTCATTCCCGCACGGGACGGGCTGGAACTGGTGAGCTACCTCACCCTGCCGGTCGGCACGGATGAAGACGAAGACGGCCGACCCGCCGAGCCCCTGCCCCTGGTGCTATTCGTGCATGGGGGACCCTGGGGGCGGGACGTCTGGGGCTACAACGCACACCACCAGTGGCTGGCCAATCGCGGATACGCGGTGTTGAGCGTGAACTTCCGCGGTTCGACGGGGTTCGGCAAGAATTTCGTCAACGCGGGCGACCGCGAGTGGGCGGGCAAAATGCACGACGACCTGATCGACGCCGTGCAGTGGGCCGTCGAGACCGGCGTGGCGGACCCGCAACGCATCGCGATCATGGGCGGCAGCTACGGCGGCTTCGCCACGCTGGTGGGGCTGACGTTCACCCCGGAAGTGTTCGCGTGCGGCGTGGACATCGTCGGCGTGTCGAACATCCTGACCTGGATCGAGTCCATCCCGCCGTACTGGGCGCCGCTGCGCGACCTGTTCGCCCGGCGGGTGGGAGATTTCCGAACCGAAGAGGGCCGCCGATTCCTCCAGGAGCGATCGCCCCTGACCCACGTAGACCGGATCGGCCGGCCGCTGCTCATCGGCCAGGGCGCCAACGACCCGCGCGTGAAGAAGGCCGAGTCGGACCAGATCGTCGAGGCCATGCAGGCCCGGAACATCCCCGTGACCTACGTTCTGTATCCCGACGAGGGCCACGGCTTCGCCCGGCCGCCAAACCGGATGTCGTTCAACGCGGTGGCGGAGGCGTTTCTGGCAAAGCACCTTGGGGGCCGGTCTGAGCCGTTCGGGGACGAGTTCGAGGGATCCAGCATCACCGTTCCCGCCGGCGCCGAGGAAGTGGCCGGGCTGGCCGAGACCCTGAGGGCAAAGCCGTAAGCAATGGTGCGGCGCGCCCGGACAAACGGGACCGGCCCCCCGGGGAACCGGATGAGCGTTCCGCGTGCAGTGGAGAGACTGCGCGAGGAGGGACTCGAACCCACACCCCTTTCGGGACTGGAACCTAAATCCAGCGCGTCTGCCAGTTCCGCCACTCGCGCATGGGCGGTGCGGGCGATTGTCCGCGCCCTGCCGGTCGTGGTCAAGGCAGTCTCTGCGCGAGGCGGGAAGGGCCGACGTCGGCCGCACGCAGAGCGGCGTGGTTCAATAGAACACGGTCACGATCAGATGCGGATCGGCCTTTTTGCCCTCGAAGATGCCGATGGTCGAGGTGGCGAACTTGATCGTGATGCTGGGATCGGCATCCGCCCATTCATTCACCTGCCGGTTCATGTAGGCGACCGCCCCCTCGTTCAGCTTCGCGTGGAAGGTGCGACACCGCGTCGCCGTGGGCACGTCGGGGTTGAGCGGCCGCTCCATGCCGAGATCGTCGAAGGTACCGCCGACGTGTGACTCACTACCAAAGGCCTTGACCTGCGTTTCGCCATCTCCGCGCCGGGAAATGGGTTCCTCGTCCGCCAGGGAGATGGACTCCATGTCCTCCGAGTTCTTGCCGGAAGCGGAGTGATCGGCAGCGGCCTCCGCCTCCTGGAGGCAGTGCGGGCAAAGCAACTTGCCGCCGTGATAGCCGGCGATGCCGGTATCCAGATGCTCCGTGTAGATCGTGGCTCCACAGCCCTGACACGCGCGTGTTCCGTCGCCAGCCATGAGACCTGCACTCCTGAAGAAGTGATGAACACCAATCGCTGCGCCACAGTATACCCGGGGAACACGGAGCGAGCCAGGACCCCCGCCGCGCGGGACGGTCGCGATCAGCGACGAGCCGCTGCCTCGCGACGCGCCTCCTCCAGGATGCGCATGCCGGAGCTGGTGCCGATCCGCGTGGCGCCGGCCGAGAGCATCCGCCGGGCGTCGGCCAGCGTCTGAATGCCCCCGGACGCCTTGACCTGCACGCCGGCCGGACGAACGATGCAGTGCATCAGCCAGACGTCCTCGAACGTGGCCCCCCCGCTGGCGAAACCGGTGGAGGTTTTGACAAAATGGGCCCCCGCCTCGACGGCCAGCCGGCACGCGGTGGCCTTTTCGTCCTCGTTCAGAAGGGCCGTTTCAATGATCACCTTGCACAGGGCGTCCGCGCGACGGCACGTCGCCACCACCGCCTGAATGTCCCGCGCCACCGTGTCCGGGTCGCCGCCCCGCAGGGCGCCGATGTTAATGACCATGTCGATTTCGCGGGCCCCCTGCCGGATCGCCCACAGCGATTCCGCCGCCTTCAGCGGGATCAGATGGGCCCCCAGCGGAAACCCCACCACCGAGCAGACCCGCACCCGGCTGGAAGCGAGCAGCCCGGCCGCCAGCTTCACGTAGGTCGGGTTGACGCAGACGGTGGCGAAGCCGTTCTCGGCAGCCTCGGCACACAGGCGCCGAACGTCGGCGGCCGTGGCCTCCGGCTTCAGCAGGGTGTGGTCAATGCGGGCGGCAAGCTGTTCGGGTATCACGGGACTCTCCCGCGGATCAAGTTCGCGTTTCAGGGCGCCAGTTGACCCGTCCGCGGGGACGATGTCAAGCAGGCCTGCCGAACCCAAGCCCCGCCATTTCCACGCCAGGCCGGTCTCTCCTGAAACAAGCGGCGACCGGTTTCCGAATCCGTCGCCCAACGGTGTATAATGAGATGTCCGCGCCGTCCGGCCGGGTCCTGGGCGGTCGCGGAAGGAATCCTTTTCCAGGAGGGAACGGAAGATGCAAACCATCTACAAGCCGGATGTGTACACGAAGATCGTGCTGACCGTGATCGCCGTTTGCCTGGTATGGCTGTGCGTGGACCGGACGTCGCTGAGCACGCCCGCCTACGCGCAGGATCTCGGCGGGCGTGAAATCGCCGTGACGAATCTGTCGCTCAGGCAGCCGCCGGGGGAGCCGCCCCAGGTGGTGGCCGTCAAGATCGTCGGCTTCGAAATGCCGGGGGGAATCCCCGTCACGCTCTCCCGGGCCCCGACGACCCCGGTCACCATCGTGGGCGTGGACGTTTCGTCGGAGTGGGGACCGGCCAACACGCTGCCGGTCACGTTCCCGTCGAACGTGAACTACCCCACGACGTACGAACGCCGCGGTTCGCGGTGACGGCCGTCGAATGGCGGGTCGTTGGCCCGGGCTCGCTCGGAGTAGCCCGCCGGAGCAGCGCGTCAAGTTGCGTGTGGCATCTACGCACCGCTCCAGAGCGATGGCACACAGCGGTCGCACCACGGAGCACAACCGCCCCGGAGCGGTGCCACAAGGGCAACCTCGGGTGTCTGAGAGGCTCTCCCGGACCGTGGAATTCCGCGCGGCCAGCGCGTACGATGGGTGCGGCCCGCAATGGGTGCGGGCGCGGAGTGGACGGTACGGCTTGGCGCCATCCATGCCCACGGACACGGACCAAGGATCGGAAATCGCCCGGAGCACGTACGTCGTCGTGCCTGCGTTCAATGAAGGTGCGGCCATCGGCGACGTGCTCGCGGAGCTGGTCCGCGTGTACCCCAACGTGGTGGTCGTGGACGACGGTTCGACGGACGGCACGTTTGACGCGGCCAGGGCGGTCACCCCATACGTCCTCCGGCACGCGCTGAACCGCGGCCAGGGCGCGGCGCTGCAGACGGGCGTGGACTTTGCGCTGCGGCGCGAAGCGAAGTATGTCGTGACCTTTGACGCGGACGGGCAGCATCGCGTCGAAGACATCCGCGCCCTGCTGGAACCGCTGGCGGGCGGCGCCTGCGACGTGACACTCGGCTCCCGCTTCCTCGGCGTGAAATCGCAGATGCCCCGGTCCCGCCGGCTGCTGCTGCGGATGGCGGTCCTGTTCACCCGCATCACGAGCCGGCTGCCAATCACGGATGCGCACAACGGACTGCGCGCGTTCACCCGCGCCGCCGCCGAGCGCCTGGACATCTCGATGGACCGCATGGAGCATGCCAGCGAGGTGCTGGACATCATCCGGCGCTGCCGGCTGCGGTTCCGCGAGGTGCCGGTGCAGATTCGATATACGGACTATTCGCTCGGGAAGGGGCAGTCGGCCCGCGACGCCCTTCGTGTACTGCTGCACTATCTCATTGGACGGGCTGTGCGATGAACCCCTGGCAACTCAATCCGTTTCAAATCGTGCTGTTGTTGCTCATCGCGGGCTTGCTGGCGGGCGGCGTTCTGGCGCTGCTGAAGGGCTGGCTCCGCCGCAGAGACGCGATTCTCTGGCTCCTCGTCTGGACGGCGGGCGCGATCGCCGTCGTGCGGCCGGACGTGACGTCGGTGATCGCCGACCTTCTCGGCATCGGGCGTGGGGCAGATCTGGTCTTCTACTGCGCGATTCCGATTCTCTCGTTCGGCATCTGGATGCTGTACATCCGCCTGCGCCGGGTCCGTCGCGAGATCACGTTGCTCGTTCGGCAGATGGCGATCCTGGAAGGAGAACTGTCCGCCCGCGGCGATGCCGGATCGAGGTCGCAAGGTCCGTCGCCCCGCGGGCCGTCCGCCCCGTGAGCCTTCCAACGCCCGTCGGCCGAACCGGAACGGGCTCCGCAGACGCCTGCTCGTTGACAGAGGTAGCGGGGATGCCTAATCTTGCGGGCCCGGTGGGCTGCCCGAGGGGCGCCCGTTTGGCCCCGGAGTCCAGGTGGTCCCGTGAAACAAACCCCCCTGCATGACCTTCACGTTCAGATGGGCGCGAAGATGGTGGAGTTTGCCGGCTGGAACATGCCGGTGATGTACCGTTCCATCATCGACGAGCATAATCACACCCGCACGAAGTGCTCCGTTTTTGACGTGTCCCACATGGGACGACTGCGAGTCCGCGGGGACGATGCGTTCGATCTCCTTCAGCGGCTATGCACCCGAAACCTGGACGGAATGGGGCCCGGGGTCTGTCGCTATTCTCATATGTGCAAAGAGGATGGCGGCATTCTCGACGACCTGATCGTGTCCCGGTATGACGACGGATGGGGCATCGTATGCAACGCGTCCAACCGGGAGAAGATCGTCAACTGGATCCGGTCGCACATCGGGAACCAGCAGGTCGAGCTGGTCGATGAGACGCTCGATACGGCCATGGTCGCACTCCAGGGGCCGTTGGCGCTCGATCTGGCGAAGGCCATGATCCCCATCGACCTGTCCGGGGTGAAGCGATACCGGTTCGCCTCCGGCGTGTACATGTTCACCCGGTACACCATCTTCCGCAGCGGCTACACCGGCGAGGATGGATACGAGGTGGTGGTGCCGGCCGGCGTCGTGAAGCTGCTCGCCGGCCAGTTGTTCCGCGAGGGGCCCGACGCGACCATTCGGCCGGCCGGCCTGGGGGCCAGAGACACGCTCCGCCTGGAGGCGGGCATGCCCCTCTACGGCCACGAACTCAGCGAGGACATCGACTCGGTGTCGGCCGGGCAGGCCTGGTGCGTGGACCTGGAGAAGGATTTCGTGGGCGCCGAGGCCATGCGGCGTGTCCAGGCGGCGGGCCGCGCCAGAACGCTGGTGGGCCTGGAACTGGAGGGACGCCGGACCGCCCGCCAGCACTTTGCGGTGCTCCACAACGGCCAAACGGTGGGAGAAGTCACCAGCGGCTGCCTCAGTCCGACCCTGGGCAAGAGCGTCGCCATGGCTCTGATCGTCCCGGAGCACGCCGAGGCGGGAACCGAGCTGGCCGTGGATTTCGGCGGCAGGCCGAACGACGCCCGCGTGGTGAAGCTGCCGTTCTACAAACGGGCGAAGTAGCGTTCGGCCGCGGAGGGCCGGACGTGTGTGAAATCCGCCCGACGCCCGCACGTGGGGGGCCGGGCAAGAACCCGATCGGGCCCGCCGGCCCGGTCCGTTTGCCAGGAAAGTCCGATGAGCTATCCGAACGACCGCAGGTACACCGAGTCGCATGAGTGGGTGCAGGTGCAGGGCAACGTCGTCACGATGGGCATCACGCAATTCGCGGCTGACGAACTGACGGACATCACGTACGTGGAGTTGCCGGCCGTCGGAACGGCGGTCCGCGCGGGCGAGCCGTGCGGGGAGATCGAGTCCGTCAAGGCCACGTCGGAGTTCCTCTGCGCCGTGAACGGGAAAGTGACGGCCGTCAATACCGACCTGGCGGACCACCCGGAGTGGGTCAACCAGGACGCCTACGGCAAGGGATGGATGGTGAAGATCGAGTTGGCGGACTCGGGGATTCCGGGCGATCTGATGGATGCCGAGGGCTACGCGCGGCACGTATCCGGCTGACGCGGGGCCGCAGAAAGCATGGAGGCGAACGCGGGCACACCAAGCCGGCAAGGGCATCGGCGCCCCACAAGGCACGACGCCGGGAGAAGGACGAGGATGACGAAGGCGGCTGCGAAAGAGCGTATGGCAGGGCCGGGCGACGTGAAGCGCGACCCGGTGTTCGGTCCGACGAGCGACGTGGAAATCCGCGCCCTGGAGCGCAGCGGGTACGGCTTTCTGTACCGGCCGGAGGAGAAGATCCCTTCGATCATCGTGGAGAACTTCCCGGCCCTGGGTCGGCTGACCGCGGTACGGTTCCTGGAGTGGGCGCTGGAAAACCCGGAGGGCGTCGTGTCTCTGCCCACCGGAAAAACGCCGGAGTACTTCATCAAGTATGTGCAGTCGTTCCTGGCAAACTGGACCCGCAAATCAACCCGGCAGACGCTGGACGAGATGGGGCTGGCCACGGAGTGCAAGCCCAACCTGGCCGGTCTTCGTTTCGTGCAGATCGACGAGTTCTACCCCATCGATTCGAAACAGCACAACAGCTTCTACTATTACGTCCGGAAGTATTACATGAAGGGTTTCGGGCTGGATCCGGCCCGCGCCCTGCTGATCGATCCGTGCCGCATCGGGCTGCCGGCGGGCATGTCGCTGACGGACGTGTTCCCGGACATGACGGTGGACCTCACGCTGCGGGTGCGCAAGGCGAAGTCCCTGCAGGAGAAGCATCAGCAGCAGGTGCTGCATGAGGTCGACCAGTTCTGCACGGAGTATGAGCGGAAGATCCGCGACATGGGCGGTCTGGGGTTTTTCCTGGGCGGCATCGGGCCGGACGGACACGTGGGGTTCAACATCAAAGGGTCGGACTTCTACTCCACGACCCGGCTGATCGACGCAAACTACGAGACGAAGGCGGCGGCGGCCACCGACCTGGGCGGGATGGAGGTGGCGCGGCACAAGCGGCTCATCACCATCGGTCTGCGAACGATCACACACAACCCCAGCACGGTGGCCATCATCATCGCGGCCGGCGAGGCCAAGGCGGGCATCGTGGCCCGGACGATTCACGCCGAGCGCAGCAACCAGTACCCCGGCTCGGTGCTCGCCGAGCTGCCCAACGCCCGGTTCTTCCTGACGCGCGGAGCGGCTTTGAAACTGCCGAACCGCACGTTCGTTGATTTCCAGCGCAGCGCGGACCTCACGCCGGAACGCACGCACCGAATCGTGATGGATCTGTCCCTGTCCACGGGCAAACCGATCCGCACCCTGGGCAAGGCCGACTTCGAGCAGGATCGGTTCGGCAACGAACTGCTCAAACGGACCGGACTCACCGCCGAGCAGCTCCGCAGCCAGACGGAGTCCGTGGTGCTGGAGAGCCTGGGGCGGGGCAACCGGATGATCGAGAAGAGGACGTTCCTGCACACGGCGCCGCACCACGACGACATCATCCTGGGGTACCTGCCCTTCGTCACGAACCTGGTCCGCCGCAGCAGCACCAAGCACTACTTCGCGTACCTGACCTCCGGCTTTACGGCAGTCACCAATCTGTACATGCACGGCGTCATCGGCGACCTCCTGAGCTTCCTGGAACGGGGCGAGTTCAACGGACTGCTCAAGACAAACTACTTCGAGCCCGGCAACGCGGCCGCGGCGCGGATCGATACGTCGTTCTATCTGCAGGGCGAGGCCCGGCACCACGAAGACAAAAGGCGGGCCGCCACCGCCCGCCGACTTCTGCGGAACATGATCGAGGTGTACGAGGACGACAGCGTCGAGAACATCAGACAACGCTGCATGGAGCTGCTGAATTACTTCGCCACGCAGTACCCCGGCAAGAAGGACATGGCCATCGTACAGCAGCTCAAGGGGCGCATCCGCGAGTGGGAATCCGACCTGAAGTGGGCGTACTTCGGGTTCACCGGAGACACGGTGCGCCACCTGCGGCTCGGGTTCTACAAGGGAGACGTCTTCACCGAAGCGCCGCGGATCGACCGCGACGTGCCTCCGATTCTGCAGTTGCTGCACGAGGTGAATCCGGACGCCGTGACCGTGGCCTTCGACCCCGAGGGCAGCGGCCCGGACACGCACTACAAGGTGCTGCAGGCGGTGTCCCAGGCGCTCAAGGAGTACGAGGCGCAGACCAGCCGACACGACCTGAAGGTCCTGGGCTACCGAAACGTGTGGTTCGAGTTCCACCCCTCCGAGGCAAACCTCTACGTGCCGACGTCCCTCACGCACCTGAACAACATGGAGGCCTGCTTCGAAACCTGCTTCAGCACGCAGAAGGCGGCCTCCTTCCCGAGCTACCAGATGGACGGACCGTTCTCCCGCCTGGCCCGGAAAATCCAGGTCAAGCAGTTCGAGCAGCAGGTCAAGACGTTCCTGGGCGAAGACTTCTTCGTCTACAACGAAGACCACGGCCTGCGGGCCTGCCGGGGCATCGTGTACCTCCGGGAGATGGAGCTGGCCGAGTTCTACACCAAGTCCGCGGAACTCCGGCAGATCGCCGAGGCCGTCTGAGGCGCCGGCGCCGCCCTGCAGGAAGGCAGAAACCATGACACGGCCTGTCGCGGTGTTCGAAGATGCGGAGCACGTCTGGCTCGGCCCGCTGACGTATACGCGGCCCGCCTGCCGACTTCGCTGCGGAATCCAGACCCTCTGGGAAAAGATCGCCGCCGCCTACCCTGGGGCGCCCATCGTGCTGCACGCGCGCAATTACGTGGCCCCGGTCGTCGCGGAGGAAATCCCTCAGGTCACCGTCAATCATCTGACCGCACCGGCGGCCCTCCTGGTCAACGGCCGGCTGATCGCCCCGGCCGACCTGGCCGACCGGGTTCCCCTGGACGGCCCGGACGCGACCTATTGGCATGAGGGCACGGTTGTGGCCGTACGGATCAGCGGCCCGCGGTGTGGCGAACTCGCCGGCCTGCTCCCGCGAGGCCCCCTGCCCGACGGATGGGCGGACGGACTGCCCCGGCACGATGTGGACGTGCCCCTGGTTCGCTACCCGTGGGACATGGTCCAGCACAATCCGGGGCAGATCGCGGCGGACTTCGACCGCCTGCGACTGGGCGGCCGGATCGAGGGAACGGTCCACCCGTCCGCTGTGCTGGATCGGCCGGAACGCATTTACGTGGCGCCCGGAGCGGAGGTCGCGCCCGGCGCGATTCTCCTGGGCAGCCACGGGCCGATCGCCATCGGAGAAGGTTCCATCGCGATGGCCGGCTCGGTGGTGGAAGGCCCGGTGGCCCTGGGCCCGCACGGCGCGATCAAGATGCTCTCCAAGATTTACGAGGGCACCAGCACGGGAGAATACTGCAAAATCGGGGGAGAAGTCGGGGCCTGCATTTTTCAGGCCTACACCAGCAAGCAGCACGACGGATACTTGGGACACAGTTACTTCGGGGAATGGATCAACATCGGCGCCGACGCGAACAACTCCAATCTGAAGAACAACTACGGCACGGTGCGGGTGGCCCTGAACGGGCAGGAGATCGACTCCGGCCTGCTGTTCGTGGGCAGCACGGTGGGCGACCACACCAAGTTCGGCATCAACAGCATGATCAACACGGGCACGGTGATCGGGGTCGGGTGCAACCTGTTCGGCGCCGACTTCCCGCCGAAACACGTGCCGTCCTTCTGCTGGGGCGGAGCGGCCGGGTTCATCGAGCACGAGTTTGCCCGGTTCCTCGCCACCGCGCAAAAGGTCATGGCTCGACGGAAGCGAGATCTGACGCCGGCATACCGGCGAATGCTGGAGACGGTGTTCACACAGACTGCGAACGAACGCAACCGGGTAGTCGCTTGAGGGCATCCGGCGTGCTCAGGCCGGGCGAGGCCGGGTTCGTACCTGCCGGAAGCATCGACCCGCGTTCCGGGCCACCCCAAAAACCACGAACGACGTTGCATGGGTGGTGTCCTTCTGGTAATCTACCCCAACCGGTGGCGGCTGGCAGGCGGCGCGGCTGAGGCCGGACCACCCCCTTAACGACCATCCGGCCCAGTAAACCGGAAGGGCTCCCGCGCCGTCCAGGCTCCTGGACGGCAGGGCGGCGGGGCGCGTGCTGTGCCAGATGTACCGGGCGGACGGCTGGCACACGGAGGTGCCGAGAGCGCATGTTTCTCAAACGTGTTTCACTCCAGGGCTTCAAGAGCTTCGCCGACCGGGTCCAGTTTGACTTCGGCCCGGGGATCACCTGCGTGGTGGGGCCGAACGGCTGCGGCAAAAGCAACATCGTCGACTCCTTCAAATGGGTGCTGGGCGAGCAGTCGGCCAAATCCCTTCGCGGCCGGCAGATGCAGGACATGATCTTCAACGGCTCGGGCGCCCGGAAGGCCACCGGCATGGCCCAGGTGGACCTGGTGTTTGACAACACGGACCGGGCCCTGCCCTACGACGCCGCTGAGGTGGTCGTCACGCGAAAGCTCTTCCGATCCGGGGAAAGCGAGTACTACCTGGGCGGCCAACTGGTCCGGCTCAAGGACATTCGTGAGCTGTTCCTCGACACCGGCGTGGGGACGGAGGCGTACTCCGTCATCGAGCAGGGCAAGGTCGAGCTGCTGCTCCAGTCCAGCCCCGCCGAGCGGCGCATCGTGTTCGAGGAAGCCGCCGGCATCAGCAAGTACAAGGCCCGCAGGAAAGAGGCCGAGCGGAAGCTCGAGCGCACCCAGCAGAACCTGCTGCGGGCGGAAGACATCATCAACGAGGTCGAAAAGCGGCTCCGGAGCGTGAAGTACCAGGCCGGCAAGGCCCGAAGCTTCCAGACCTACCAGGCGCGGCTCAAAGAACTCCGGGCCGGCTACGCCATGGCAGAGTATCACCGTCACAGCGAAGAGCTGGGCCACGTGCAGCGAGCGGCCGGGCAGGCCGAGGACGAGGTGATCGCCCTGCGGACCCGGATCGACGCAAACGAGGCGGAAGCCTCTCAACTGGCCGCACGAAACGACCGCTTGACTGAAGAGCTGACCGTCGCGGAAAGCGAATCGGTGAAGGTCCGGGCCGAACGGGACGCCCAGTCCGAGCGGATCCAGGGCGCGACCCGCCGGATCGAAGAGCAGCAGCACAATCGCGAGCGGGCCCTCCGGCAATGGGAGGCAAACCGCCACCGCCTGGATGAAATGGAGTCGGAGCTGGCCGGCCTGGAACAGCAGGTTCATGAACTGACCGGCCGGGCCGAGGACCGGCACGCGCAGGTGGAGCGGCTGCTGAGTGAGGATCACCAGTGTGCCCAGGAACTCACACACGTCCAGGCCCTCCTGGAGGACGAGAAGGCCGGCATTATCGAGCTGCTTCGCCGCACGTCGCAGCTTCACAACGAGATCGCCACGCTGGGCAGGCACCGCGAATCGCTCCAGGACCGGCAGGAAGAACTGAGCCAGCGCGACGCCGCCATCGCGGACGAGCTGCGCGGCCTGTTGGCACAACAGTCGGACCTGGAACGGCGGATCGTCGAGATCGACAACCTGATCGTCGAGGAAACGCGGCGGCTCAACGAGAAGCGGATCGAAGCCCAGCGGATCGACGCCACCCGCGCCCGCCTGGCCGAAGAACTGGCCGAAACCAAGGAGGCCCGCAGCGGACTGGTGTCCCGGCGCGACCTGCTCCGTGATCTGGAACGAAAGATGGAGGGCGTCGGGGCCGGCGTGCGCCGGCTGCTGGAACAGCGGGCCGCAGCCCAGGCCCGCCCCGAGCTGGACCAGCCGGCGTTCGGCGCCGTCTGGGGGCTCGTCGCCGACGCATTCAACCCCGACGTCACCCACGCGGCCATCCTGGAGGCGGCGCTGGGCGAGCTGGACCAGTTCCTCGTGGTCACCAACAGCGAGCAGTTCCTGGCGGACGAATCGCTTTTCGAGGATCTGCCGGGGCGACTGGCCGCCTTCTGCCTGGATCGGCTGCCGCCGGTCATGAACGTGCGAGACTTCTCCGATCATCCGGGCTTCGTGGCCCGGGCTGCGGAGTACGTGCAGGTTCCGGAATCGCTGGAGGGGCTGGCCCGGCATCTGCTGGCCAAAACGGTGGTCGTCCGGACGCTGGCGGACGCACGGGCCCTGGCCGCCCAGGACACGGCCGGGCACCGCTTCGTGACGCTGGTCGGCCAGACGGTGGAGCCGGACGGGTGCATCCGCTTGGGACCGCCGCAGTCGGACTCGGGCCTGATTTCGCGACGGAGCGAGTTGCGGGCCATCGACGACCAAATCCTCGAAAAAGAGGCCCGGATCGAGCGGCTGGCCGACCAACTCAGCCGAACCTCGGCCGAGGCCGCCCACCTGGACGAATTGCAGCACGAGCTGAGGACGGCCATCTACGAATCGCACACGACGAGGGTCGAGACGAACGCAATTCTGCAGAGCGTCAGCGAGCGGGTGCATCGGCTGACACAGGAACAGCCGCTGATCGCCGGACAGGTGGCCTCACTGCAGCGAGAGCTGGAGGCGGCCACGGCCCGCTCCAGCGAAGACGAGGCGTCGCTCGGGCATCTGGAGACCGAGAACCAGGTCCGCCGGCAGGAGCTGGAAAAGCACCAACGGCGCATCGACGACCTGGCGGATCGCCGGCGCACCCTGGCCGAGACTCTGACGGAAGCCCGGGTCAGCGCTGCCCAGCTCACAGAGAAGCGTCGGGCAGCGACGGAGTCGATGGAGGTCCTCCGACGCAACATGCGGGAGACGCGCGAGACGGTCGACTCCGCAGATGTGGAAGCCCGCGAATGCCAGGCCCGCATCGACGACTCGCAGGCCGTCATTGAGCGATGCCGGACCCGGCTGGCGGAGTTGCAGCGGCAGTTGGAAGCCCTGGAAGCCCGAACGCTCCAGTTGAAACACGATCGCGAGCAGGTCCGGGTGGCGGCCGAAGAGCTTGCCGCCGCCACCAGGAACTGCCGTACCGCGCTGGCCGAGGCGGAGGAACGGCTGCACGATGCCCAGATGCATCTGGCCGAGACACGCATTCGCCGGGACGAACTGACCGCCCGGGTCCGGGACGAACTGGGCCTGGACCTGGCGGAGATGTACGAGTCGTACGACCACGCAGAGCAGGACTGGGCGGCGGTCGAGGCGGAGATCGCCGACCTGCGGGGCAAGCTCGATCGACTGGGCAACGTCAATCTGGACGCCATCGCCGAGCAGGAGGAGTTGGAGCAGCGAGCCGAGTTCCTGACCACCCAACGGGACGACCTGACCCACTCCATGAAGGAACTGGAAAGGCTGATCGGGCAGCTCAACGCGGAATCAAAGCGACGGTTCCGCGAGGCGTTCGAGCGCATCCGTGAGAACTTCCGCGAACTGTTCCGCAAGCTGTTCGCCGGCGGCAAGGCCGACATCATCCTGGAAGACCCGGAGAACATCCTGGACTGCGGGATCGAAATCGTCGCCCGGCCGCCGGGCAAGGAACTCCAGTCCATCTCCCTGCTGTCGGGCGGCGAAAAGGCGATGACGGCCATCGCCCTGCTGATGGCGATCTTCCGGTCGCGCCCGGCCCCGTTCGCCATTCTGGACGAGGTGGATGCCGCCCTGGACGAGGCCAACAACCAGCGATTCACCGGCATCATCCAGGAGTTCCTGGACCGGTCCCAGTTCATCGTGATTACCCACTCGAAGCGGACGATGGCCGTGGCCGACCGACTGTACGGCGTGACCATGCAGGAGCCGGGCGTGTCCACGCTGGTCAGTGTGAACTTTGAGCAGGCGACGCAGCACGCGGAGCCCGCCGTCGCCTGACCGGCAACTCCCCGTTCTGACGACCGGGCCCTCGTCGCGGACGGCCACCGATGGACATCCTTCCACGTAACCGCGCGTCCAGACGTCTCCGGCGTACCGCCGTGGTGTTGTGGGTCTGCTGCGTCGGCGGCTGCGCCAATCCCGAAACGCCCATCGACCGGCTGTGCGGCGAGCATCTGATCTGGCTGTTTCCGGGCGTGGAAGGCGGATCCTGGTCGATGAGCAAGGTCGCCCGGGCGATCCGTGACGCCGGCATTGAAGCGGACATCCGCATTCACGACTGGGAGCGACCGCTCGGCGTCATCCGGAACCTCACCGCGGTGGAGCGCAATCGCCGCAGCGCTCAGCTCATTGCAGACTGGATCGTCCACTACCACAGAAGCCACCCGCGCGCCCCCATCGATCTGGTCGGCTACTCCGGCGGCGGCGGCATGGCCCTGATGACGGCCGAAGCACTGCCGCCGACAGTGCGTGTTCGTAACGTGGTGCTGGTGCATCCGGCCGTCAGCCCGGAATACGACCTGACCCCCGCCGTGCGGCATCTGGACGGGGTCTTGGTCAACTTCTGGTCCGAACTGGACGTGGTCATGCTGGGCATGGGCACAACCGTCTTCGGCACGATGGACCGGCGGCACGGCGCGTCCGCGGGGATGCGCGGCTTCGATCCGGACGCCGCACTGTCCGACCCGACCCTGCGATCCCGCCTCGTTCAACGCAAGTGGACGTGGAAAGCGGCCCACGCGGGGCACGTCGGCCTGCACCTGTGCATCCTGCTCTACGATTGGAATCGCGAGTACGTCGTGCCCTACCTGACGCCGCCGCCCGCTCGCAGGCGGGGCTGATACGCGAAAACCGGCTTGCAAAAGGCGGACGGGGCGACCATGCTGGTGGGCGTGGACGAGGCCCCGCTTCAGCAACAGATCGCCGACCTGAAGGTGCTGCTCGACGTCTCCCGCGAGATCGGGTCAACCCTGGAGCTGGACCTGCTGCTCCGGCAAATCGAGCAGGCCGCCCTGCGCGTGCTCGACTGTGAGCGGGCAACCGTGTTCCTCTACGACCGGCCGCGGGGCGAACTCTACAGCAAGGTGGCGACCGGCACGGGCGAAATCCGGTTCCCGGTCACGCGCGGAATCGCGGGGGAAGCCGCTCGCAGCGGCGGCATCATCAACGTGCCGGACGCCTACGCCGACGCCCGTTTCAACCCGGACGTGGACAGGGCCACCGGCTTTCGCACGCGCAACCTGCTCACCTTCGCCATGACCGGCATCGACGGGCAGGTGGTGGGCGTGCTGCAAGTGCTCAACAAGCGGGGCGGGCCGTTCGGCCCGATTGACCAATCCCTGGCCGGCGCGCTCAGCTCGCTGGCCGGCGTGGCGCTGCAGCGGCAGATGCTGCTGGACGAATACGCCGAGAAACAGAAGCTGCAGCGCGACCTGGCCATCGCGCGGGACATCCAGCAGTCGCTTCTGCCGGATGCGAACCCCGTTGTGCCGGGGTACGACATCGCCGGCTGGAACAAGCCGGCGGATGAGACCGGCGGCGACTGCTACGACTTCATCGAACTGCCGAACGGCCGGCTGGGCCTACTCATTGCCGACGCCACCGGGCACGGCATCGGACCGGCCCTGGTCATGGCCGAGGTGCGGGCGCTGGTGCGGGCGATGTCGTCCACCACCGACGATCCGGGCGTCGTGATGCGGCAGACGAACCGGATTCTGCACCACGACCTGGACGCCGGCCGCTTCGTCACCACGTTCTGCGGCGTGCTGGAACCGCCGACGGGCCGGCTCGATTACGTCAGCGGCGGGCACGGTCCCCTGCTGCTCTACCGACACCAGGACGGCTCGGAACACAAGCTGCCGGCCACCACCGTCCCGCTGGGCATTCTCCCCGAGATCGACACCGCGCCGGCCGAGCCGATCCACCTGGCGCCGGGAGACGTGTTCCTGCTGGTCACGGACGGGTTCTTCGAGTGGACGAACGCGCAGGACGAGCAGTTCGGCGTGGAGCGAATCTTCGAGCTCGTGCGCAAGCACCACAGCCTGTCCGCCGCGGACCTCATTGACCGGATGCACCGGGCCGTCGCGGAATTCGGCCGCCAGACGGGCCAGGCGGACGACCTGACTGCCGTCCTGATCCGGCGGCTGTAGGCGGAGCGGCACGGTCAGGCCCGGGGCCGGGCGAACACGTCGTCGGCGTGGGACCGCAGCCAGAGCACCTTGCGGCGCACCATCTGCATGAATCGAAAGCCCTGCCAATGGCCGAAGGAGCCCGTCCGGGCGATGGGCAGCGTGCATTCGGCAATCAGGGCCTCGATCATGAGGTGCGGAATGCACGCGCGTTCCTCGTCCGAGAGCGGATCGACCTGCTCGTAGGAATCCAGGAGCAGGTGAACGCGCTGCGTGTCGAGGTGGTCGGGCCAATGCTCCGGCTGCGGACCGGTAAGCATCGAGAACTGCAGCACTCCGTTGGCCACGTCCATGACGCGGCGAGCCAGCCGGGCCGAGTCATAGTCGATGACCGCGGCCACGCGACCGTTCCGGAACAGCATGTTGCCCGGGTGCCAGTCAGAGTGAATCACCTGCTCGGACAGGGCCTCGATGCCGATCCGGCGGGCGGCCTCCGCCGCCGTTTCGTACGCATCGTACAACACGTTGACCGCGCTGAGCAGTTCCGCATCCTTGCCCATCACGCTTTCGTGCGGGCTGATCGAAGCCGGAATCGTGTTCAGGCCGGTCCGGACCGCGTTGGCGTCGTGATAGTCGCCGGCGGGGCAATCGGGACCCGCTTCAAAAACGCGGGTGGCCTGGTGAAAGGCCGCAAGCGTACGCCCGGCATCCGCCGTTTCCCCGTCGGCCGCGGTGTAGGCGTGCCCCGACACGTACTCAAACAGCTCGTACATCTGTTCGCGGATGACCAGCAGCGGACTGGCCGGGTCCGGAGCGCTGACGGGCAGCACAATGCGAGGCAGCGGAAACGCCTGCCGCAGCAGGTGGGCCTGAAGGCGGTGCGCAAAATCGACCCGGGATCGCGTCGTGCGATCGGGGTCACGCCGTTTGAGCAGAAACTTGCCCTTCTGGCAGACGATGCCCACCTTCGGGCTTCGACGAGAGCCGCGTGCGAACTCGGTGATCGATTCAATGACGCCGAGCGGATAGTGACTCAGCACGACGGCAAGCTCTTCGGCGCCAAAAGTGTCGCGCTGTCGATTATTCACGGCGAAGCTCTATAATCCCGGGGCCGTGTCGCCAAGCGCACGGCTGCGGTCCCGGGGACGAGCCCATGCGCTTCGCGTCAACCTCGATGATAAACCGCGGCCCCGGCAAGTCAAATGGGCGACCGGCGCCGGAGCAACCGGAGATCCGTCATGAACCGCGACGACGCCTGGCAACTCCTGAACGAGTACACCCGAAACGACTCGCTCATCAAGCACGCCCTGGCCGTGGAGGCGGCGATGCGCCACTACGCCCGCCTGGGCGGCCACGACGAGGCCGCCTGGGGCGCGGTCGGCCTGCTGCACGATTTCGACTACGAACGCTGGCCCGAGCCCCCGGAACACACCCGCCAGGGTGCGGAGATCCTGCGCCGGGCCGGGGTGGACGAGGAACTCGTGTCGGCCGTCCTCTCCCACGCCCAGTGGAACCAGGACGAACACCCCCTGGACCGCCCCATCCGCAAGACGCTGTTTGCCGTGGACGAACTCTGCGGGTTCCTGGTCGCCGTCGCCCTGGTTCGCCCGGACCGACTCCGCGGGTTGGAGCCGCCCAGCGTGCGCAAGAAGATGAAAGACAAGCGATTCGCGGCCGCCGTCTCCCGCGAAGACATCATCCGCGGCGCCGAATTGCTGGAACTCGAGTTGAACCAGCACATCGCCCACTGCATCGCCGCACTGCAGCCGATCGCCGACGAACTGGGGCTGGCGTAGCGCGAGGCCCCGGCTAGGATCACCCCTTGCCGTTCAACGCCCGGCGGCGGCGCAGGGCCTCGACTCGCATGTGGTCCTTCGCATTGTCGTTGCGGTCGATGGTCGCCTGGTCAATGCTGTGATCGGTTCCGCCGGAATGCCGGATCACCTCGTAAATCGGGTCCCACACCCGGCCGATCGTGTACCGCTCACTCATGCGAAGGACCAAGTCGTAGTCCTCCCCGTAGTTCCGGCAGGCCGGATCGTCGTTCACGCCGAACCACCCCACGTCGCGGATGGCCTTGATGTGGGCGGAGCGCGGCGCGCCGGCCCCGTTGATCCGCAGCAGGTTGTTGCGCCCGTTGTCGGCCGTCCACTCGTCGTGCGTCACCACAGGAACGTCCGCGTTGCGGGTGATCGCTCCGGTCGCCTCGTCGAGCGTGGATACCTCGTACGAGCCGACCACCATGCCGATAGTGGGGTCCGACTCGTACACGGCCAGCAGCTTCTCAACCGCATCCGGCTTGAGCCGATCATCCGAGTCGAGCTGCACGTAATACTTTCCCTCGGCCGCCGCCAAACCGGTGTTCAGACACAACCCCAGGTTGTTGATGTCCACGACGATCAGCTTGACCGGCGGGGCGGACGGCTTGTGCCGATCGCCGCCGGGCATGTAGCGACGGACGGCATCCGCCGTCGGGTCGTCCAGCCCGCCGTTGACCACCACGATGGCCTCGACGTTCTGCACGGTCTGGGCCTGCACGCTCTCGATGGCCCGTCCGATGAAGCTGGGCCGGTTGTTCACGGGGATCACCACGCTGGCCACTCGCGTGCCCAGCCGCTTCCGATCGGCGTCGGTGTATTCCACCTTCTGCACGTGCGTGCCGGGGGCCAGGTACGCCCCGATACGCTGGAGATGCTCCGTTGCGGCCTGCTCCATCTCGAGCTGAATGGATTTGTCGGCCAGCAGGTAGTCAAACACGTTGTGGGCCGTGGCCGGGGCGGTCACCGAATACAAAGACCCCGCGTACCGGTTGGCAATGTGCATGCAGCCGCCGTGCTCGCTGACCCGCAGGCGCAGATCGTACAGGTCGGCCCCCTTGTACTTCTCATTCAGCCGGCCGATCTCACGGAGCAGGGCCGTCGAATACAGCATGGCCGATCCAAAATCCACCGGGTCCCGCAGCCGGCCCTCGTGCCAGTCCAGCAGGTGAACGTCTTTGCGGGTGCCGTCCGCGGCGATCCGCTCATAATCAGCATACACCATGCCCACCGGGCCACGGCGCGTGGCCGCCATCAGCATGACCCGGGCCGCGGACTGCCGCAGGCAGACCTGGGCGGCCTCGTTGTAGAGGTTCAACAGGAAATCGCCCTTGGCGGCGGCAATCGCGGCGTTGTACATCGCCGCCCGGCCGGAATATTGGCCGGGCAGGTGCCGGACTCGGCGGTCCGACCGCAGATCGGACGGCAGGAAATCCGGCGACGCCGCCGGGCCCCGGGAGTCCACGATCAGGACTTCCAGCGGGCCCTGGTCGGTGCAATCCTGCCGGAGGGCGGACCGGGCCATCTCTGCAAAGGCCGTGGCGTCGTAGGGAAGTCGGTCGCCGTAGGCCATGGCGATCGACACGGTGGCGTCGGTGAAGGTCTTGCTCATGGGGGCGAATTGTACACAAAACGGGTCGGGGGTTCGAGGGGTGCGAGGTCGCGGAATTCGGATCGGTGTGGCACAGGACCCCGGGAGAGATTACGATGCCAAATTCGTCAGCGTGTGTCAGCGATCTGCAATGGAGGAGAACCCCCAATGCCCGATCCCGCATCCTCAGCGTGCATCCGATTGGCGAATGATGCCGACCTGCCGGCGATCTACGACCTCGCGGCCGCGGCCCTCACGCTGGACACCTTCAGTTCGGGCCTGCTGTGGGAGAAGCTCTTTGACAACCCCGCCCCCGAGCAGTTCCGCAAGCGCGTGTACGCAGCCGAGCTTGCAGGACGCATGGTCGGGTTCATGCAGTGCGTCGAGCGGCCCGCCCAGTCCAAGGGCTGGCTGGGCGTCTTCGCAGTGGAGGAATCGCATCGCCGGCGCGGCATCGCCACCGACCTCTTCGAACGGCTGCTCGCCGACTGGCGGAAAGCAGGCATCACCGAGGCGGAAGTGCTCGCCATCCCGGGCAACTACTTCAACCCCGGGCTCGACCCCCGCTACACGCCGGCCCTGTGCTTCGTGGAAGCCAGGCGATTCGAACGATTCAAAGACTGCGTGAACATGACGGCCTTCCTCGACAAGCGGTTCGAGACCGAGCGCGATGAGGCCCAACGGGCGGACCAGGGCATCGTCGTGCGCCGGGCCACCCGGGACGACGACCCTCTGCTGGACGCCTTCTTCGCCGGCGATTTCGGCCCGGATTGGCGCATGGAGGCCGAACTGGCCATGCGAAACGACCCGCCCGGCCTTCACCTGGCGTTCAAGGCCGGGCAGATCATCGGGTTCAGCGGGCATTCTAGCCAGAACCGCGAATGGGGTTTCTTCGGCCCGATGGGCACCACGCCCGCCGCCCGCGGCACGGGCATCGGCCGAATCCTGCTGCGCCGCTGCCTCAACGATCTGTTCGACGCCGGGCATCGAACCAGCGTCATCCCCTGGGTCGGGCCGATCGGATTCTACTCCCGTTACGTCCCCTGCCGCGTGGATCGCGTGTTCTGGCGATACCGCAGGGCCGTCAGCGAGCCGTCCATGCCGGCCACGTAGCACACGGGCTCCTGCCCCAATCCCGGAGCCACGGTCACGGGCGCCATGACGAAGAAGCCGGGCGTGGCCTGGTATTGCCATAGCGTCCGGCCGTCCCCAGCGTCCAGCACGCTCAGCAGCCCGGTGTTGGAGCAGACGTATAGCCGCCCATCGTGTTCGGTGGGCGGAATGGGGAATCGCCCCGCCGGGATCTCTTTATCCCATATTACCTGACCGCTGCCATCGTACTTGCGGACGTGCGAGTCGGTCGTCCGGGCATAGAAATGCTGCCCGTCCGCGGCCGGAACGATGCCCGTCACCGCAGCGTCCCAGGTAGACACCAGCTTTCCGTCCGGATCGTATTTACCCAGCCGGTAGCCCCGATCGCAGACGAACAGGGCGTCCCCCACGACAATCGGGCCGCAATCCGCCGGAGCGTAGTAGCGAGCCGCCCCGCCGTCGCTGGATTTCGGCCCAAGCGACTTCCAGCGGAGCTTGCCGGTCGATTGGTCGACCGCGTAGAGGTACCCGTCCCAAGCCCCGAACACCAGAAGGTCTTTCCACACCGCCGGGAGGGATTCGATGCCGAAATCGGCCCGCTCGAACACCCAGCGCTTGCTGCCGTCCGCAAGCGAGATCGCGTGCATCCGGCCGCCGTTATCCCCGACGAAGACCGTGTCACCTTCGATCAGCGGCCAGCCGTAAACCGGTCGCCCCGCGTCGTAGGCCCACCGCTGGCGGCCCTGGCCGTCCAGGGCGTAGACCTTCCCGTCGCCGGACCCGACCACCAAGCACTGTCCGTTCCATGCCGGCGTCCCGAGAATCTCCCCTCCGGTCTTGAACGCCCACCGCTGCCGACCGGTCGCACGGTCGGACGCCACCACGGAGCCGTCGTTTCCGGCATGAACCAGGAGGTCGCCCACAACCACCGGGGCAGCCTTGATGGCCCGCGGATCGTCCGCCTTCCAAACCACTTCCACGGCGGGCGTTTCCACGCGGAACACGCGGCTTCGTTGATCGGTGCGACCGTCCGGCAACGTGACCTGTACCGTCAGCAGGTGCATGCCCGGGAGCAGCCCGTCCAGCGGCACGCGGCCGCCCAGGGTGACCGTGGATGCCGCTGACTCGACGAGGCGAACGGACACCGACACAGGGTTGCCATTTACCCGAACCGCCCAACTCGCCGAGTCCGGCTCCAGGCCGTTCAGGGTCAGAGCCAGGGGCAGGGTTGGACCCTCGCCCGAGAAACCATCGGACGCCGGCTGGGCAATGGCGAACAGCCGCGGTGCCGGCTCACTCGGAACCGGCTTGTTCAGCACCGTCCTCCATCCCGGCTTGCCGGCCTCATCCCCCTTGGCGCGAGGATCGCGATGGTAGTGGTACGCATAGCGGAGCCGCCCATCGTGCAGGGACACCAGGCCGTAGCCCGCGTTCTTCCCGTAGGTGGACCCGCCCATGACGCCGTCCAGCCCGCAGATGTCGCGGTGCTCGACTCCGTGTCCGTGGCCGTAGAGCAGCAGCGCCACGTTGTGGTCGCGCAGCAGATCGACCAGCGTGTCCAGCTCCACCGGGTGGGCGAGTTCCGTCACGTACGGCGGGTGATGCAGGGCGATGAAGATGGGCATCCCCCGCGACACTCTCTCCAGTTCCGATTTCAGCCACGCCCGCGTCTTTCCGTCCAGGGACGGGACCGGCTCCTGCGGAGACGCGGAACTGAGGCAGATGAAGCGGCAGCCGTGTTGCGTGAAGGCATAGTTCTCGCCGCCGTGGCGTTTTCGCATGACGTCATACATGGCCACCCATGTATTGTCATGATTGCCGGGCATCACGTAGAGCGGGCACGGAAGATTCGCGAAGGCGTCCTCGAAAATCTGCCACGTGTCGTCGATCACGCCGTATTCCGTCAAGTCACCCGTCGCCAGGGCGAAGGCCGGCGCGGGAGCCGGCTCGGACCGCGTCGGAACATTCTGGAGCTTGCCGGCCTGCCGGCAGATCCACGCAATGGAATCCGCGCCGCGCACCGCCTCCGGCTTCCCCAGGCGGGCGAGATGCGGATTGACATGCATGTCCGAGATGTGAAGGACGGTGAAGTCCGACACCGCGGACGGGGCCTCGGCCGGCTTTGTGGCCCCCGCCACGGAGGCGGGAAGCAGGCCCCAGATCGCCAGTACGGGGAGCATCATTCGTCGATACGGCATGGTTCATCACTCCTGCGGCTGCGTTTGAGGATACCACCGGCTTGACACGCGCCGCGCCTTCGCGAAACATACGCGGGGCGCGGTCCCGGCGGCGGTCGCCCGCATTTTGATGGATTCCACGCCTCGCGTCCAATCCCTGTCGAATGACGGAGAGTGTCATGATTCTGCAACGAAACCTGGGCTGGAGCCGGCTCCTCGTGGTTCTGGGCGTCACCCTGGCGGGCGGTTGCCAACCCGCCGAGCGGCCGGGGGCCCTCCCGCGGCAAAGGTCGATGGAGGAACTCCAGGCCAGCCCGCTCTACACCTTCACAGAGGAAGAGGTCGACCGGTACTTGCAGGCCCTGCCGGCCGCGGGACCCGTCCTGACCGACCGAATTCTCCACCTGGGACGCAAGAACATCGGACAGCCGTACGACATCTACCTGCTGGGTGAATTCCCCTTCGAGCTGATCGACCCGGAGCCGATCTACTGCCTCGATCGCAGCGACTGCGTGGTATTCAGCGAGCACATGTACGCCATGGGCCTGAGCCGCAACTGGTGGGAGTTTCTGGCCACACTCCAGCGAATCCGGTACCGCGACGGAAAGGTGGGGATGCTCACGCGAAACCACTACACGATCGCCGACTGGGACCGCAACAACGCATTCCTTTTCGAGGACCTGACCCCCACACTTGGCGACGGCACGGCCTGCGTGCCCCTGACCCAGGTTTGCCGGCGGGCGAACTTCTTCGCGAAGCACGGCATCGGCCAGGACATTCCGGACGAGCCGATTCAGGACACGTACATCCCGTCGGCAAACGTGCCCGGCATTCTCCATGAACTGAAGAACGCGGACTTCGTGAACATCATCCGCGGCAGCGAGAAGTCGCAATACGCCGGGCATACGGGATTGATCGCGCTCGGGCACGACGGGACCGTGAACTTCCTCCACTCCGCCCAGCCCGCGGTGCGCGAGCAGCCGCTGCTGGAGTATCTGCAGAAGGACCGCCGGTGCCTGGGCATCAAGATTCTGCGGCTGAGACCGGGCGCCGAGCAGATCGTGCGGGACACACTGGCCTCGTCGCGGGACGCGACGGACGTGAGCGAGAGATCGCTGAAGGCGGCGCTGGCGGCATCGCCGTTGACGTCGACCGGGGCGCCGGACGGATACGCCGAGGATTGGGCACGGGCGATGAGAATGCAGGCCTATCAGTTGGAACACGACACGCCGGTGGACGCGGAGCTTCAGGAACAGGTGGAGGCCATCGAACGCCGGGTCGGCGAAGAGCTGGGCATCCCGGAGGCGGACCGCGCCTTCGGCGTGCTGGACCTGACCGGCCGACGTCTGGCCCTCGTCCGGCCGGACGTGACTTTCTACGGAGCCAGCGTCCCGAAAATCGCCATCGTGTTCGCCTACTTCGCCCAAAACCCGCAGGCGGCCCGGGACCTCGATCCGCAGGTGGAACGCGAGCTGCAACTGGTGATCAAGCGGTCGGACAACGATCTGGCCGCCAAGTACAGCCAACGAGTCGGGCTGGACTTCATCCGGAAGCTGCTCACCTCGAAGGAGTACCGTCTGTACGACGAGGAACACGGGGGCGGGCTCTGGTGCGGAAAGCACTACGGTGTGGACAAACCGCGAGTCGGCGACCCGCTGAACGACCATTCACACGGGGCCTCCGTCCGGCAATGCCTGCGATATTACCTGATGCTCGAGCAGGGCAAACTCGTGAATGCCGAGGTCTGTGCCAAAATCAAGGAGATCTTCGCGGCCCCGCACCTGGAATTCCACAACGACCGGTTCGTCGGCGGGCTGAACGGCCGCAACGTCACCATCCTGCGAAAGAGCGGCTGGTGGGAAGACTGGCACCTCGATACCGCACGCGTCGTGCATGGCAAGCACCTGTACTTCCTGGCAGGCATGGCCCGGCATCCCAAGGGTCAGGAGTATCTGGCCCAGATGGCCCGGGCCGTGGACGAAGTGATCTGCGACAAGGAGCCGAAACCCAGGCCCTTCGCACACGAACTGATCCACCACGATGCCGAAACCGGCTTCGGCCGTGCCCCGCAGGAGTTGAACCAGGCGCAATCGGTCATCACACTCGCGCCGCCGCCCGGCGGAACGGAATCTGCTTACGAATCCCCCGTCATCGGGCCGGAGCTCACGTTCAACGAGGCCCTGCCGTCGTGGAACCTCGACGTGCCCGACAACGCCACCGTGCGGGTGGAATTGCGGGTCGGACGGCAGGCGTACGACACCTGGTCGCCCTGGCTGACCGTCGCGCAGTGGGGCCCGGAGGCCTTCCCGGACGAGCCGGTAGTCAAATCGGAACAGGGCTACATCGACAAGGACTATTTCCGATCCAAGGACTGGTTCGACCGGCTCCAGTATCGCCTGCGCGTGACGGGCGCGTCGCAGCCGGTCGGCATTCACCGCGTCGGCGTTTGCGTCAGCGACACCACCGGCATCCCCACCGCCCTGCCCCGCCCGAAACCGGTCCGCGAACCGCTGGAAACCGCGGCGTGGCAGCGCACCCTGCCCGTCCCCTTCCGAAGCCAGAAAACCGACGACCCGCAGATGAAGCACGGAATCTGCAGCCCCACGTCCGTCGGCATGGTCATGGAATACCGCGGCGTCAACCGGACGAATGAGACGATCGCCCAGCGGGCATTCGACGCCCGACACCGCATCTACGGTAACTGGCCGATGAACGTGCAGGCCGCCCACACCTTCGGCGTGCCGGGATACCTGGCCCGGTTTTCCGACTGGGACGACGTTCGGGCGATGATCGCGGCGGGCAACCCGCTGGTCATCTCCATCGTGGCCGAAGAGGGCGAGCTACAAAACGCGCCCTACAAGGACACCGACGGACACCTCATCGTGATCACCGGCTTCGCCGACGCGGATCACGTGACCGTCAACGACCCCGCGGCGCGGACCGCCCGCGCGGGACAACGAATATACAGCACGAACGATCTCGAAACCGTCTGGATGCGAGCGAAAGGTGGGACCGCCTATGTATTGCTGCCGCCACAGCCGTAAAAGCACCCTGTCAATCCTGGGGGTCGGATTCCTGGCAGCCCTGGCCGGCGGCTGCGTCCAACCCCGGCCCACCGTTGACACCACCGGGCAGTCCCTGGCCCATGACCCGCTCGTCGACATCGCGGAATACGACCCGCGCATGGTCGTCGACGTCAAATACGCCACCGCGGACAACTTCGTCGGCGAGCCGGTGTACCCCATCGCCCGCTGCCTGCTGAGAAAATCCGCGGCGCAGCGGCTGGCCCGCGTACAGGACCGGCTGGAGGCCGACGGCTACGGTCTCAAAATCCACGACGGGTATCGGCCGCTCTCGGTCCAGAAGCGATTCTGGAAGATCATGCCGGACCCGCGGTACGTGGCCGACCCGCGCAAGGGCTCCCGGCACAACCGGGGCGCCGCGGTGGACGTGACCCTCGTCGACGCATGCGGCGGCGGCGTCGAGATGCCCACGAAGTACGACGATTTCACCGAGGCCGCCCACCGCAACTACGCCGGCGGCAACGAGACGAGCCGGCAAAACCGCGATCGGCTCGCCGCCGCCATGGAGGCGGAAGGATTCAAAGGTCTGGCGGACGAATGGTGGCACTATGACGCCCCGGGCTGGGAACAATTGCCGCTGCTGGACATCTCGCTGGCGGCGGCGCCGGTGTCCTCGGAGACGGCCATGAGTGATCTGACACGAGCCCGGGCCCTGGCGGATGAGGGGAAGTTCGCGGAGGCCGAACGCATCCTCCGCAAGCACGTGCCGGACCCGGACTGTCCGGCCATCAGCGGGTACGCCGTGGAACTGGACATCCTGCAGCGCATCCGGCGGGATTTTCGTCTGTCGGCCGACCAGATGCTGGAGAAACTCCGCGCGAGCATCCCGGACGCGACGGCCGAGGACATGAACCGATGGCAGCAGGACGGCCTGTTGCAGCATCGCGTCATCGACGGTGAAGTCTGCTTTTTCGCGCGGGAGCCGGGCAACCTGTTCCGGATCTCCGAGGCGGCCAAGGCCCGCCGCGTGAGTCCTCCGGAAAGGGCTGGCTGGTCTTTCTCGTCCGCCGAGAATGCTGCACACGTCCTACATCTTGCGCGACAGAGCGCCGAACCGGCCGTCTACCCCGTCAAGCACCATGTCACATACACGCTGACCGTCAACGAAAACCACCCGCGGTTGAAGCCGGGGGCCGTGGTCCGGTGCTGGCTGCCGTTTCCCCAGGAGTACCGGCAGCAGACCGACGTACGGCTGATCGCCACCGACCCGCCGGGCGGCCGGGTGGCGGAAAACGGATCGCCCCATCGCACGATCTACTTCGAGCAAACGGTGACCGACCCGTCGAAACCGCCCCGCTTCCAGTCGAAGTTCGAGTTCGTCACCGCCGCCTGGTGCCCGCATCTCGACCCGGCCAAGGTCAAACCCTACGACCGCGCGAGCGACGTGTACCGTGACTTCACGGCCGAGCGCCCGCCGCACATCGTCTTCACGCCGGAGGTCCGGCAAATTGTGGCGGAGGTCGCGGCGGGCGAACCCAACCCCCTGCTGCGCGCGCAGAAGCTCTTCCGCTGGATCGACGCCAACGTGCCCTGGTGCGCGGAGATGGAATACAGCACCATCCGCAGCATCTGCCGGAAGGGCCTCGCCGCCCGACGCGGTGACTGTGGAGTGCAGGCCCTCACGTTCATCACGCTGTGCCGGGTCGCGGGCATCCCCGCCCGCTGGCAGTCCGGATGGGCGCCGCGACCGAACGACGTGAACATGCACGACTGGTGCGAGATCTACGTCGAACCCTGGGGCTGGCTGCCCGCCGACCCGTCCTACGGCCTCCAGAAGCACGACGATCCGGACGTGCAGACCTTCTTCTGCGGGCACATGGACCCGTACCGGATGATCGTGAACCTGGATTACGCCCAGCCGCTGTCGCCCGCCAAGATCAGCTTCCGCAGCGAGCCGAACGACTTCCAGCGCGGTGAGATCGAGATCGACGGCCGCAACCTCTACTTCGGCGAATGGGCCTACGATTTCAACGTGCGAACCGTCCCGCAGGAGAAGAGCTGGACGGCCCTGACCGAGGCCCTGGATGCAGTCGTGCCCGACCGGCTGCTGGATGGAAACATGTCCGGCGCGGTCATCCACGTGGGCCGGAAGGTCGGCAACGAGTACGAGGAGTGGTCCAAGGCGTACGGCTACATGCACTTCCAGCCGGAACCGGCCCCGATGCCGGAAGACGCCATCTTTGACCTGGCCTCCATGAGCAAGCCGCTCGCCACCGGAACCGCGCTGACGATCCTCATCGACGAGGGCAAGGTCGGCCTGGACGACCCCGTGTCAAAGTACCTGCCGGAGTTCGCGGAGGGCGACAAGGCAGGTGTCACTGTACGTAACCTGATGACGCACATGTCCGGCCTGCAATCCTACGTCGGCGCCGGCGAGCAGAAGCCGATCCGGGACGAGCACGGCTTCCCCTGCCGCGACGCCATCCGCCGCTACATCCGCGAGATCAAGCCCTCGCGAAAGCCCGGTGAGGCCGTGGTGTATAGCTGCCTCAACGCGATCCTCTGCGCGGAGATCGTACGCACCGTCACCGGCATGGAGCACAGCGACTTCCTCGCAGCACGAGTGTTCAAGCCGCTCGGCATGACCGACACCGGCTTCAACCCCGCCGCCGACCTGGACCCGCGAATCGTCCCCACCACCCGAACACCGTACGGCCGCGGGCCGGGCGGCTTTCTCCGCGGCCAGGTCCACGATCCGCTGGCCGCCATGCAGGACGGCGTCTCCGGAAACGCCGGCCTGTTCAGCACAGCCGCAAACGTGGCCCGATACGCCCAGATGCTACTCAACGACGGAGAGCTGGACGGCGTGCGAATCCTCTCCAAAGACGCGATCCACCTGCTCACCACGCCGCAGAACCCCGGCGGCGCCGACGCAAAGGGCAACCCGGACCCGCGCGGGCTGCTCTGGCCGTTGCACGTGCCGGAACCTGGCGCCACAGGACTGGACGGCATCCCCTTCTTCGCCCACACCGGCTACACCGGAACGGCCATTCGCGTCTACCCCGAGCAAGGCATCTACGTCATCGTCCTGGCCAACCGCGTCCATCCGGACGACAAGGGCCAGGTGGGCGCCCTCCGCACAGCCGTGTGGCAAACAGTGGGCAATATCCTGATGGGAACGGCAGAGTAACGATGAGGATCGATCACCAAACCCGCAGCCCATTCTCGCCAGGAAAGGAACGCACACCATGCCCGACTACGACCTGATTCTGCGAAACGGCACGGTGTACGACGGCTCGGGCTCGCCCCCGGTCGCCGCCGATGTGGCGGTTTCGGGCGATGCCATCGCCGCCGTGGCGCCCCTGCCGAACGCCCGAGGCCGCGTGGAGCTGGACGCCACGGGACTGGCCGTCGCCCCCGGCTTCATCAACATGCTGAGCTGGGCCAACGAAACGCTGATCGAAGACGGCCGATCGCAGAGCGACATCCGCCAGGGCGTCACCCTCGAAGTGCTCGGCGAGGGCCGGTCCATGGGCCCGCTCAATGACTCCATGAAGCAGGAGATGGTCGAGCAGCAGGGAGACATCCGCTATAACGTGGAGTGGACCACGCTGGGCGAATACCTGGAGTTCCTCGAACGCCGCGGCGTCTCGTGCAACGTCACCTCGTTCGTCGGGGCCGCCACGCTGCGGATTCACGAGATCGGCTACGATGATCGACCCCCGACGCCCGAGGAACTGGCGCGGATGTGCGCCCTGGTTCGGCAGGCCATGGCCGAAGGCGCGGTCGGCGTGTCCTCCGCCCTCATCTACTCTCCCGCCGCCTATGCCCGCACCGACGAGCTGATCGCCCTGGCGAAGGAGGCAGCCGCCGACGGCGGCCTGTACGCCTCCCACATCCGCAACGAGGCCGATGGCCTGCTGGAGGCCCTGGACGAGTTCCTGACCATCGCACGCCTGGCCGGCGTCAAGGCCGAGGTGTACCACCTCAAGGCCTCCGGCCGGTCCAACTGGGACAAGCTGGACACCGTCGTCAAAACCATCGACAACGCCCGCGCGGAGGGGCTGCCCATCACGGCCGACATGTACACATATGCGGCCAGCTCCACCGGCCTGGACGCAGTCATGCCGCCCTGGGTGCAGGAAGGCGGACACAAGGCGTGGGTCGCCCGTCTGCGCGATCCGAACGTGCGGGCCCGCGTCAAGACCGACATGAACACCCCCAGCCGGGCGTGGGACAACGGCTGGCTCTCCGTCGGCTCCCCGGACAAGATCCTGCTGGTCGGCTTCAAAAACCCGTCGCTCAAGCCGCTGGCCGGCAAGACGCTCGCGGAAATCGCCGCCATGCGGGGCACGCCGCCGGAAGACACGGCCATGGACCTCGTGATCGAGGACGACAGCGAGGTCGGGGCGGTGTTCTTCGTCATGTCGGAAGAGAACGTAACGAAGAAGGTCCGCTGCCCGTGGATGAGCTTCTGCTCTGACGCCCGCTCACTGGCGCCCGAGGGCGTCTTCCTGAAGCGAAACACGCACCCCAGGGCCTACGGTTCATTCGCCCGCGTGCTGGGCAAGTACGTCCGGGACGAGCAGGTCATTCCCATGGAAGAGGCCGTCCGGCGGCTGGCGGCCCTGCCCGCCGCGAACCTCGGTCTGGACCGCCGGGGCCTGCTGGCCCCGGGCCACTTCGCGGACGTCGTGGCCTTTGACCCCGCCGCCATTCGCGACAACGCCACGTACAAGGAGCCCCACCAGTACGCCACCGGCATGGTCCACGTGGTCGTCAACGGGACCCCCGTCCTTCGAGACGGCGACCACACCGGCGCCACGCCCGGCCGCTTCGTCCGCGGCCCCGGCCGGCGTGAATAACCCGCCTCGGGCGCGTCGCGGGCCAAGGTGCGCCTACGACCCTCCGAACACCAGATGACAGATTCCCACCGCCGCCAGAATCCCCGCCAGGTCCGCCAGCAACCCCGCCACCATGGCGTGCCGGATGCGACGGATGCCCACCGAGCCGAAGTACAACGCGATGACGTAAAACGTGGTGTCCGTGCTGCCGAACATGGTCGCAGCCACCTTGGCCTCGAACGAATCCGGCTGGGCCTTGGTGATCTCCGACACCAGCCCCAGCGACCCCGACCCGGACAGTGGCTTCATCAGCGCCACCGGCATCACCTCCGAAGGCATGCCCACCAGGTCCGTCGCGGGCGCCAGTGTGGCGGAGATGTACTCCAACGCGCCGGACACGCGGAACATTCCGATGGCCACGAAAATGGCGACGATGTAGGGGAGAATCTGCAGGAAGATATCCCACCCCTCCTTGCCCCCTTCGATGAACGCCTCGTACACCTTGACCCGCCGCATCATCGCATAGCCGATGATCACGAAGAACATCAGCGGAATGGTCAGCAGCGAAATCTGGTCCACAACCAGACGAAAGATTCCGGCCCCGGTCATGCCTTGCCCTCCTTCTCCGATCCGCGGTTGGCAGCCGCCTCGCGATCGTACTCGGCCACCGCCGCGGCGCGGGAGAACATGGGAAGCCGTCCAAGCAGCTTGACCATGATGATCGCCGTCACCGTCGCGACGGCCCCCGCCAGCATGCACGTGCCGATGATCTCCGCCGGATCGCTGCATTGAGCAGCCTGGCGGACCCCCAGCAGCGTCGTGGGAAGAATCGCCAGCCCGGCCGTGTTGTAGCCCAGCAGCATGATCTGCGAATCCGTGGCCACTTCCGGACGATCGTTCAGCGTCTGAAGCTCCTTCATCGCCTTGAGCCCGAACGGCGTCGCGGCGTTGCCCAGCCCCAGCAGCGTCGAGGTCACGTTCATCACGATGGCCCCGTTGGCCGGATGGTCCTTCGGCACCTGCGGAAACAGAAACCGGATGACCGGGTACATGCCCCGGGCCACAAGCTGCACGATGCCCGCCTTCTCCCCTACTCTCATCAGGCCCAGCAGCATGACCATGGCCGCCACCAGGCCCAGCGCGATGTTGAAACCGCCGGCCGCGAAATCAAACGCCGCGTCCGTGAGCGACTTGAGTGTGACGAGCTTGCCCTTCGCGACCAGTTCCTCGGCCACCAGCACGCACTCACCCGGCTTACAGTGCTGCCAGGTCAGCAGGAACCCGTCCTCCGCCTTGTGTACGGCGTCCAGGTACGGCGGCTGCACACCCACCGGCCCGTCCACGGAATCGACCGACAGCGTGTCACCGCTTCGACGGAACCGGAACGTGAACGTGCGTTGGGCGCCGTCGGCCGTCGTCTGCCGCAGGTGCAGGGCGTTGCGGTCCCGGCTCAAATACCGATCGGGGACCCGCTCGCCCGGCCGGAAGGACCGCTCGACCGCCATCAGGTACTGTCCGTACCCGACGTAGTCCCAGGTCACCGCGATCGCCTGCTCGTCACGACGGGCGGCGATCAGCCACGGCGAGCCATCCGCCCGGGAGTCGGAACGGTCCGGCACCACAAACGCTCCATCCTCCTCCTCCAGCGTAACTTCGAACCGCTCGAAACCGCGCTTGTCGTCACCGATGTAGATGGCCAGCGTGGCGGACCCGTCGTCGAGCAACGACGAGCTCAGTCGACTGGTCGTGGGCTGATAGTGCTGCACCGCGCAAAGGACAAAAGAGATCAGGATCATCAGCCCCCAGATGGTGTTGATGTTCAACAGGGACCGGATCAGCCCGCTGAAGACCTTCATAGGCCAGGCTCCTCCTGCCCGTGTGATAGGAGTACCGCCTCCCGTCGCACGCCACGGCGGACAGGCAGGGGACACGGGCGATCGTATTATGGGTCCCCTCGCGCATCGTGCCAAGGCAGAACGCAGGCCGCTTGTGAAATCGCCGCTTCACGCTATGCTCGGGCCCTCGACGCCCCGACGCGCCGTAATCCGGGGACCGTATCGCATGAACGCCGCTTGCCTGCGTGCCGAAATAGATCTGGCCGCCATTGAGCACAACATCCGCGTGCTCCGCTCCTTCGCCCCGGCCGGCTGCAAGCTCTGCCCCGCCGTCAAGGCCGACGCATACGGGCACGGCATCCGGCTCATCCTGCCCGCCCTGCGACGGGCCGGCGCCGACATGCTCGGCGTGGCCGCCACCCGCGAGGCCCTGGAGCTGCGCGAGCTGGCATACAACGGGCCGATCCTGCTGTTCGGAACGGAACTCAACGCCTGGCGCGGACCGCAACGCGACGACACGGCCCGCTGGCTGGTGGAGCACGACGTGCGAGTCACGGTAACGTCGGCTGCCGACCTCGACGACCTGGCCGCCGCCGCACGCGCCCTACGCCGGCCCGCCCGGCTCCACTTCAAGCTGGATTCCGGCATGTCGCGCATGGGCATACACGAAGAACCCCTGCTCGAGCTGATGCAGGTCGCCGGCCGGACTGACGGCCTCGTAATCGAGGGCCTCTACACCCACTTCGCCACGGCCGATGACGACAAGGCCTTCGCCCGGCAGCAACTCGACCGGTTCCTGGCGTTCGTCCAACAGGTCCGCACCGCCGGGCTTTCCGTGCCCGTCGTCCACGCCGCCAATTCCGCGGCCATCATCGACGTACCGGGCAGCCACCTCGACATGATCCGGCCCGGCATCTCTCTCTACGGCTACCACACCGGCCCGGACATGGTACACCGGCCGGACCTGCGCCCGTCCCTGCGCCTGGTCACCCAACTCACGCTGGTCAAGGAAATCCCGGCGGGCAGCCGCGTCGGATACGGCGGCACGTTCCAGACCCGGCAGGAATCGCTGGTCGGACTCGTGCCCATCGGCTACGCCGACGGATACAGCCGGCACCTGTCCGGCCGTGGACAGATGCGCGTGGCCGGCCGGCTGGTTCCGGTCATTGGCCGGGTCAGTATGGACCAGACCATCGTCGACCTGACGGCGTTACAGCGCGACGGCGTGTCCGTCTCGGCGGGCGATCCGGTGGTGATCATCGACAACGATCGGGACGCGCCGAACAGCGTCGAGTCGCTGGCCTTGATGCTCGGCACAATTCCCTACGAAATCACCACGCGGCTCGGCAACCGCATCGAGCGCGTGGCGGCACAACCGAAGGCCAATGGCGTCTGAGAAACCCGAGGAAGCCCAAGTGACCCATCCCTCCGGAGGAACCATGAAGCGGAACCGACCCATCCGTCTGGCGTTCGTATTGCCCGGCCTCCTGGCAGCCGCAGCATGCGCACCGGTCCGGCACGATCCGGCCCTTTCGAAGGACCTGCCGCCCATCCTGCACCGGCTGGAGGATTCGGGCGCCATCGTTTCCGCCCGGGTCATCGAGCTGCCGTCCGGACGGGAGTTGTACGCGGAAAACGCGGATCAGCCCTTCACGCCGGCCAGCAACATGAAGCTGGTGGTCAGTGCGGCCGCCCTGGACGCCCTGGGCCGGGACTTCACGTATGACACGTACCTGGTCCGATCGGGCGACGACCTCTGGATCGTGGGCACGGGCGATCCCGCCCTCGGCGACGTCCGGCTGGCCAACCGCCACAAACGCGATCCGTACGGAGTGCTCGATGAGTGGGCACGCCTCCTCAAGCGCAAAGGGGTGACTCGGATCGCCGGCGACCTGTGTTACGATGAGTCGTGGTTTGAGATGAGGCAACTCCACGACGACTGGTCCGCGCGCAGCCGCACCGAATGGTACGCCTGCCCGGTCAGCGGCCTGAACTTCAACGACAACTGCATCGACGTGACCGTCACGCCTGCGGACCCTGGTGCGCCGGTCAGCTACAGCATTGCCCCGCCCACCCAGGCGGTCACCATCGTCAACAACTGCGTTTCGCACGGCGACGGCCGGCCGGCGGACATCGTCCGGGATGACACCCGCAACGTCTTCACACTGACGGGCCGGGCAACCAAGCGCACGGAATTGCAGTCCAAGCCGGTCACCCACCCCGGCCTGTTCCTGGCCGACGCCTTCCGCCTGGCCCTGCAGAAGCACGGCATCGACGTCGCCGGCAACCTCCGGCCGATTTCCGTCCGGCGGGATGCTCACGGAGCGCCGCGCGACGGAGAAATTCTGGCCGTCCGCCAAACCCCGCTGGCCGACGTGCTCTGGCGGACCAACACCCACTCCCAGAACCTTTTTGCCGAATGCCTGGCCAAAACGCTGGGACGGCAGTGGGCGGCCTCGTGGTGGCTGCGGCAGCCCGGGTCGTGGGACAACGCCCGCCGGGCCGTGCCCGACCGCATCCGCAGGCTGGGCGTTTCCACCCGTGGCCTGACGGTGGCCGACGGCTCCGGCCTGAGCCGCGGCAACCAGGTCACCGCCCGGCTGCTCACCGACCTGCTGAAGGTCATGCACTCGCACCCGGATGGGGCGATGTATCGGGAGAGCCTGTCCAAGGTCGGCGTGGAGGGCACGTTGCGTAATCGCATGAGTGACCTGAAAGGCCGCGTTTTCGCCAAAACCGGCTATATCGGCTCCGTCCGCACCCTCAGCGGCTACGTGCAGACCCACGACGGAAAATGGCTGGCCTTCTCGTTCCTGTACAACCGAATCCCCGGTTCGGTGAAGCCGTTCGAGGAGCTGCAGGACGAGGCGGTACGCGTGCTGACGGAGTGGTCACCGGGAGAAACCGAGTAGAAACGGCCCCCACTCACGCACGCTGGACAAGCCAGGAACCTGCATCGCCCACCGAAGCACGGCGAGCAAACCCCCAGAGTCGCGTGTGCTGTCTTCGATGCGAAAGCCGCACTCACAATGCAATGGGCATTCGGTGGCCGGGTTGCACAGGTGATTCCCGATGAATCGTCAGATCGGACCTCTCGACGGTCACTCCTCACTCGAGGGCAGGGAACCGTCGAACAGAGTGTTTGACGCGCGCCGGAATCCAGATTGGGAACTGAAGCGGACGGAGATGTAAAGCGCTCTCACACGTGAACTTACGACACATTCCCTGGGCGCTGGTACGAGTCCTTGCACGGACAACCGATGGTGCGTAAGCGATAATATTATATCGGTAAGGACCGTTTTAGAGGAAATGAAGATAATATATTGACTGTCATCTGTGATGAGGGTAGAATCGTGTCATGAATGCCACAACGCTTTCGCTGACCGGTCCAACCGAAGTGGCCAAGGCATTGGCTGCGCGTGCCAAGGCCCATCGGCTTTTGCGCGGCTGGACACAGAACACACTCGCTCAGCGCGCGGGCGTCACCGCGGCGTCGTACCGGCGTTTCGAGCGATCCGGGAAAGCCTCGCTGGGGTTGGTTCTGAAGGTGGCTCACGCTTTGGCCCGCCTCGATGATTTCGACCGTTTGCTCCAACTGCCGCCGGCCCGAAGCATAGCAGAGCTCGAACAGCAGACCGCCGGACCCACCCGCAAGCGAGGACGGAGATGAAGAAGCTCGAGGTTCACTTCGTCCGCAGCCCCGGCGATGCGTTGCATGTCGGCACGTTGGCCGAGGACCGAGGCCGGGTGTACTTTGAATACGCCGCCGGTTTCCTTGCCTCCGGTCTGAGTCTTTCGCCGTTTCACGTCCCGTTCGAGCCGGGACTCTTCGAGCATCGCGATCACGCATTCGGCCCGTTGCCGGGTCTGTTCGACGACTCACTGCCCGACGGGTGGGGGCTGCTGCTGATGGATCGCCATTTCCGTTCGCTCGGCCACAACCTTGCGGCGATCAGCCCGCTGGATCGGCTTTCGTGGCTCGGGACCCGGACTATGGGCGCACTGACCTACCATCCGCCAGCCGACCGTGATGAGGCCGACATCAGCATGTTCGACCTGCACGACCTGGCTCGGCACTCGCAGGACATCCTGGTGGGTGCGGCTGTCGATGTTCTTCCTGAACTGCTGCGGGCCGGCGGCTCGCCCGGCGGTGCGCGTCCCAAGGTGCTCGTGGGCTATAACCCCGACACCGGCGAAGTACGCAGCGGCGAGGATGACCTGCCGGACGGCTTCGAACACTGGATCGTCAAGTTCACGGCGAAAGCGGACTCGGCCGACGCCGGAGCCATCGAGTTCGCCTATTCGCTGATGGCCCGCGATGCGGGCATCGACATCCCGCCGACACGGCTGTTCGAAACGCGCGCGGGCCAGAGGTTTTTCGGCGTTCAGCGGTTCGACCGCGCCGGCAATCGACGGTATCACGTCCACACGTTCGGGAACCTGATTCAATCGAACTTCCGTATCCCCTCCGCAGACTACGCCGACCTGTTCAAGGCGACCAGCCTGCTGACACGAAATCATCAGGATGTGCGGCGTGCCTTCCGCCGAATGGTCTTCAACGTGTTGGCCCACAACCGCGACGACCACGTGAAGAACTTCGCGTTTCGGCTGGAGGACACGACGGGTGATTGGTCATTGACGCCGGCCTACGACCTGCTCCATACCCCCGGTCCCGGCGGCGAGCACACGATGACCTTGGCGGGCGAAGGAAAGCACCCTGGCCGACCGCACATGCTGCGCCTGGCCGAGCAGGCCGGTTTGTCCAAGAACGAGGTTACGGCCATCATCGACAACGTTCGAGTTGCCGTCGGACGCTGGTCTGATCACGCTGCCCAGGCGGGCGTGACAACGGCGGCCGCCGCGGAAATCGCAAACTCGTTACCGGAACTGAAGTAGGGGCCGAAGTCACGCTTGTTCTGCGCTGCACGGCCAAAGCTTTCAAGAAGCTGGGGGCCAGGCCGCAGGCTGGACGTGTCCACCCGTGGCCTGACGGTGGCCGACGGCTCCGGCCTGAGCCGCGGCAACCAGGTCACCGCCCGGCTGCTCACCGACCTGCTGAAGGTCATGCACTCGCACCCGGATGGGGCGATGTATCGGGAGAGCCTGTCCAAGGTCGGCGTGGAGGGCACGTTGCGTAATCGCATGAGTGACCTGAAAGGCCGCGTTTTCGCCAAAACCGGCTATATCGGCTCCGTCCGCACCCTCAGCGGCTACGTGCAGACCCACGACGGAAAATGGCTGGCCTTCTCGTTCCTGTACAACCGAATCCCCGGATCGGTGAAGCCCTTCGAGGAGCTGCAGGAGGAGGCGGTACGCGTGCTGGCGAAGTGGTCGACGGAAGACGGCAAGCAGCCGCAATTCACACTCACCGGCCCTGGACAGGCCCTGACGCAGCGTCAACCTTCGCTGCTGTACGGGAAAGACGCCTCATTCCAGACCGGCCAGGGCCTGCCGGGCGGGCGTGAAATCCGGCCGCAGACGGAGGGCTTCACGATAGGCTGCCGCGGCGCCGGCCCGATCCCCCTTGCGCAGCAGCGCGTTGCCCAGGTTGTAGTACACGCCGAAGTCGTCAGGGGCCGCCTTCAGGGCCTCTCGATATTGTTCGATGCCGGCATCAACGTCTCCCCGGGCGACCAGGGCCGCCCCCAGATTCAGCCGCGCGTCCACGTGCGTCGGCCGCGCCCGCACCGCCTGGCGAAAGCACTCGAGCGACTCCTCGGCCCTTCCGAGCTTCCGCAGCACCACGCCCAGATCGTAGTACCCATTGGGATACGCCGGATCCAGACGGACCGCCTCGGCAAAATGCCCCGCTGCCTCCTCCAGGCGCCCAATCTGGTCCAGAAGCTTGCCCAGCCCATACTGAACGTCACTGCTGTCGGGATGACGCTCCAGCAACGTGCGATAGATCGCGATGGCTTCCTCCAGACGGGTCTGGAGGAAGATCGACCGGGCCAGCCGGAGCGCCAGGTCCACGCTCTCCGGAAAGATCTCCACGAGGCGACGGTACAGGGCCTCGGCTTCCGTCAGTCGCCCCGTTTGCAGAGACAGGGTCGCCTGGCCCATGAGAGTGATCGCTTCGAGATGGTCTTTGGGGTCCTCGCCGACGGGGTCGAACCGGTCCAGCTCCGTCTGACCGGGAAGCGACACGTCCGAGCCGCTGGCCACATAGCCCAGCGACTGAAGCTTGTCGAGCGTCGCCCGATCCGGCCGCAACATCGCATCCACGGCCGGCGGCGGCGACTGAGCAATGATCGAGCGGAGCTGCTCGCGCATCGCACCCACACGGTCCGGTTCCGTCTTTGCCAGGTTCCGCACCTCCCCAGGATCTTTCCGCACGTGAAAAAGCTCGAGCTTCGGAGCATGGATGTACTTCCACCCGTCCACCCGAAGGCAGCGCAACGCCGACGTCCCGAACACGAACTGCGCACCGAGCGATTCGCCATATGCCGGCAGGTCCGTCGACCGGGACGGCTGTTGCACGCGGGGCAGAAGGTCCACCCCCTGAACCGCCGGCTCGGGCGACGCGCGGAGCAGCGCCAGAATCGTCGGCATGATGTCGATCGTCCGCGTCTGAGGCGCGACCACCACGCCCGCCGGCAGCCGGCCCGGGCAGTGCATGACCAGCGGCACGGACATCGTCGTGTCATAGACGAAGTACAGGTGGGTCTGCTCGCCGTGCTCGCCGAGGCCCTCGCCGTGGTCCGCGGTGACAACAACCAGGGTGCTGCGCTCCAGCCCGAGCCGCTTCAGCGCGTCGACCAGCCGGCCCACCTGCGCGTCCGCAAACGCAATCTCGCCCGTGTACGGGTCGGCAAACCGGCCGCGATACGGATGGGGCGGCTCGTACGGTGCGTGAGGATCGAAGAAGTGCGCCCACAGGAAGAACTTCTCGCTCGCATGGGCCTCAAGCCACTCGATCGCCCGATCGCAGACCTCGTCCCCCCGGCGTTCGTGCCGGTTGCCCGTGTCGTCGTACGTCTCAAAACCCTGATCGAGCCCGGTGTCCCGCCCCACCACGATGGCCGCTACGAACGCCGCCGTGCGATACCCGGCGTCCTGCAGGGCCTCAGCCAGCGTCCGGTACGCCTCTCCCAGCCGGAATCCGACGTTGTCCCGCACGCCGTGTACGTGCGGGTACAGCCCGGTCAGTATGGTGGCGTGGGACGGCAGCGTGCTCGGGGCCGCGGACATGCACTGGGCGAAACGAACGCCCCCGGCCGCCAGCCGGTCCACGTTGGGCGTGGCCCCGCCCGGATGCCCGTAGCACCCCAGGTGATCGGCACGGGTCGTGTCCAGCGTGATCAGCAGAACGTTCAGCGGCCCCGCATCCGCAGCCTGCTCTGCGGAGCGGAACCACCAGAGGCCGCCCGCCGCGCCGGACAGCACGACGAGCAGACCCAGCACGATCCACGGCATCCGCCGCGATGCACCGGTGTTGGGGACCGGTCGGGAACGGGTCCGCCGAACTTCAGGGATGGGTTTTCGCCGTCTTCGAGTCATGAACACAGGCCATTCGCGAGGCGACGATTATACGCCGCACGCGCCATCCGCCCAAGCCGCTCGCATCAGCCGGATGGCCAAAATGAAGCGAGGCCGCCTGTCACAGGCGGCCTCGCAAAGAGACTCTCTGAACGAATCGTACGCGGCCTTACCGGCGGCGACGCAGAAGCGCCAGCCCGCCCAGACCCAACAGAGCCAGCGTCGCCGGCTCCGGAATCAGAGTGAAGCTGCCATCCGACCCGGTGACGGCCAGCCAGTCACCGCCCGGCGTATAGATCCGCAGCGTTTCGCTGCTGCTGCTCACCACGTGCAGGTTGCCCGCCGCATCGAACGCAACGTCCCGGATCGTCCCGCCGGTGTGCGCGATGCTATCCACCAGCACAGGATTGTCCGGATCGCTGATGTCCAGGATGTAGATCAGGCCGTTGTTCGTACCGAGGGCAATCAGATCGTGCTGATCAAAAATGTCAAGATTGCCATA
>CAZPHH010000010.1:65901-74877 GCA_964586145.1 uncultured Phycisphaeraceae bacterium
GGCGCGCCCCGTGTTGTCCAGCAGTTCGTTGAAGGGCGCATTGAAGTCGGCGGTGTTCGCCGTCCAGACGCCGGAGTGCCCATCGGACCAGTCGGCAATGTACAGATTGGTGTCCGACGGATCGGTCCGATTCAGGCTGATCCTGAACGGGCTGCTGCCTCCGCCGACGACCCAATCCACGCCGCCGGTGTGCGCCGCATCACCCTGCCCGGTCACGTCGCCCTGGGCCGCATCCATCACGTAGATGCCGGCCGTCGTGGTCCGCCCGCCGGCCAGGCCACCCAGACCCTCAGACACGTAAACCCGACCGAAGTTCGGACTCAGCGGATTGCGGTCGACCGTCACGCCCTTCGGCGAGTAGTACTTGCTGGTATTGTCGGCGTCGTTGCTGAACTGCGTCCAGCCCGCCGCACCCCCACCAAGCACCTTGATCTGGTACGAAGAGTAACCCGACATGTCGAACGAGTGATTCCCCTTCGTCAAGGCGCCAAGCGACATGACGCCGGCTCCCCCGTCAAACTCCACCCACGCGTTCGTCGCGTCCTGGTTCAGAACAAAGTTCACCATGCTGCCGGACTGCGTGATGCCGGAGGCATACGGGACGGCCATCGCCCCGGACGCCACCGCCAGCACGGCAAGACCGGCAAGAACAACAGTTGCATTTCTTTTCATTTCTTCCTCCTCACAAAAGAGAGAACCACCACAATCGCAAATTCCCAATGCACGCGCACATGTGTGCGCGGCATCACATTCCACACCGTCCCTGTCTCTCTCTCATTGACACCGCGACCGCCAGAACCCGAGGTGAACTGCGCCCCGCGCGCCATGCCGGCGCGTGCGGTCCCGACACTCATATGCTACCCGTTTTGCCGGTCCCGGGGCAAGCGCAAAACCCCATGAGTCCAGAGGTTGGCCCAGATATCGGACTACTACAAACACGCCACGGGGCGGTGTGGTCCAGTTATCCGGACGTGATTTGCGGCAACCCGCAGCCCCAATCAAGCCCGTACCCGTCCTCACAGCCCACAACATTCCCCCCCCTCATCATCGCCCCGTCGCTCTGTCGGATGACTCGCAGGCAAAGCCCGCGCCCTCCATTACTCGTACATCAGGTACTTCTTGCGGGTCTCCAGGAACTCGGTCACGAAATCCTTCCAGAGCTGAGTGTAGGAGGTCGGCCCGGTGGACGCCTTCACCGCATCCATCGTACCCTGGTGGAAGATCAGGTTGTTCACCTTGTCGATGTCGAAATCGCCGCCGAACAGCAGCTTCAGCTCGCGAGCGATGGACAGCCCGGTCTCCAGCGGGTCAAACGCATTCCGGTCCGTCAAAATCACCTGCACCCCGCCGCATTCCTTGTCCTTGTACTTGCTGGAACTCGGCGTGAACCGGTACGGCACGAACCGCACCCCCTTCAGGCCGAGGCTGTTCAACCGGGCGGCGAGCTTCCGGCCATCCACCCAGGGGGCCCCGAACACCTCGAACGGTGTATCCGTGCCCCGGCCGACCGAGATGCTGCACGCTTCGATCAGTCCGGTGGCCGGGTACAGCGTGGCCTGCGTCAGCGACCGCATGTTCGGCGACGGATGCACCCAGGTCTGGTTCGTCTCATCCAGCCACATGCTGCGCTTCCAGCCTTCCATGGGGACGACGGTCAGCTTCGCGTTGATCTTGCGTTCTTCGTTGAACATCCGGGCCAGTTCACCCACCGTCATGCCATGCACCAGCGGGAACGGGTGATAGGCCGTGAATTGCCCGTCTTTGTCGCAAGGCGGGCCGAAAACGCGGGTGCCGGTGATGGGGTTCGGCCGGTCCAGCACCACGATGCGCAGGTTGTGTTTGGCGGCCTCTTCCATCGCGTAGCCCATGGTGGCGATGTACGTGTAGAACCGGCAGCCGATGTCCTGGATGTCGAAGACGAGCGTGTCGATGCCCTCCAGCATCTCGGGGGTCGGGCGGCGCGTCTGGCCGTAGAGGCTGTAGACCTTCTTGCCCGACAGCGGGTCCGTCGAGTCGCCCACGTGTTCGTCTTTGACGCCCTGGAGCCCGTGCTCCGGGCTGAACAGCGTGACCAGCGTCACGTTGGGCGCCGCGTTGATCAGCTCGATGGTGGACCGGCCGTTCACGTCCAGGCCGGTGTGGTTGGTGATGAGCCCCACCTTCGCCCCGTCCAGGATCTTGAACCCGTCGCGGGCCAGCACGTCGATTCCGTTCAGCACGCCGGGTGCCTCCGCGGCGCCAGCCGCTCCGACCGCAAGCCCCGCAATCAGGAGGCAAACAACCATAACTTCTTGACGCAAATGAGGTATCATCGTTCGTGACATTGTGAAATCCTCGTCATGCAGGGTGGACAAAGACTGGGCGCCGCCGGCAAACCGCTACCGAACCGCCCGCCCACGCATTGAACGGCCCCGCACCACGGTTGTCAACGACAAACGGCAAACCCCGGCAAGCCGGCAGGAGGCGACCGTCACCGGCCCTTTCCCGCCTTCCACAGCCAATTGGCGTTGCGAAACAGGGGAGATGGGCGATGACACGCATATCTTGCGACCGCCCTCCAATCCATGCGGCTCGGAACGGCCTGACCAGCCACGCGCCGCCGATACGCTCCCCTGCATTCCGTCCGCCCTACATCGGTCCGGAGAACAGCAGCGCGAATGCCTCGAAATCGGCCGAATCCACCTGCCCGGAGTCGTCGAAATCGAACGTCTCCAGGCACGACGGGGCCGAACTCCCGAAACAACGCGCCAATCCGGCAAAATCGGCAAGATCCAGGTCGCCGTCCGCGTCGACATCACCGGGAATCTCCGGCTGAAGATAGCAGAAGCCCACCGACCGCCAGCGCGAACCGGTGACCGCGTACCGATTCTCGATTTTGACGTCGATGGAGGTGTCAAACGGCACGCGGTCGGCAATCTGCCAACGGTACTGGTCCGCTCGCGCGTAACTTACGCCATCCTCACGATGCACTCGCAGGATCCCAAACAACGGCCGGATCGCCGACGCCGGATAGCCGCCCTCCGGCTCGTCCGACTGGACGCCCACCCAGTTGTAGTAGTACCCGCCGTTGTAAGCGTCCTCCAGGCCGGTCCCGTGAAGAACGTCGGCCCCGTCCACCGTAATCACATCGTCCCCCTCGAGCATGTAGAAGCTCCAAGCGTCCTGCTCGATGTACAGCAGGTTCCCCACATAGTGCCCCCGGCCGGTCGCCGCGAGAATCGGGTGATAGATGTCGCCGGCTTCCTTGACGTGCTCACACACATGAACGTGCAGATACCCCATATCCACCGCCAACGCCTCCTGCCGGTACGCCAGGCGCACGGAATCCACGGTGATCGCCTCGTCAGACGTGTTGTGCAATTCCACCCGCAGCGCCCGACGATACGGCATCGGCCAATACGAGTAGAACCCATCGGCCGAATCCGTACCCAGTGGGAGGCTCCGGTACGACGCGCGGTCGTGGCCGGCGCCAAAGAAATCGCTGACCGGCGCGTCGATCCCCGCCTCAACCGACTGATCGTAGTACACCCGTAGCCGAAGCGCATCCAGTTCCGCATCGAGCGCCGAGTCCATTCGCAGGGTCAACTGCCGCACGATGCCGGGGCCCGCCAGGTCCGCCGCCACCAGGACCCCTCCTCCGGGAACCACCACGTCCGACCAGGTCACCTCTGTCGCGGAGGGATCCGCGCCCGCCGGGTGCGATCCGGCGTTAGTGAACATCGCCGCCACGACATCGCGGCCGGCAGGCTGGACGGGATACGACGCGACCGACGTCCCGACCGGCAGAGTCGAGAAGGTGTACTGATAGTAATGCCGATTGGGTGACGAACCCCCCGAGGACGGCAGCTCCTTGTTCACCGACTCAATCCGCAGGGATTCGGCGAACACAATGGGCTCATAGCTCACCTGCCCGCCGGCAAACGTCGTCACCAGCGGAGACTGAAAATAGGGCAACGTGCCGCCGAAAAGCATCGAACTGGTCGTATCCAGCCGTGGCGTAGACTCTCCGTCCACATACATGCGAACCACGAACGAGCGCTTGGCCGTCAGATGCGGCATCCAGAATCGACGGATCACCCCCGGACCGCCGATCGTCCGCACGGTCACGACCCGTTCGTCCGTCACCAGCCCTTCGGGGTACTCATACTGACTGAAATCGTCATTGCCGCCCGACCGGTCGTAGCTGGACGCCAGCCCTGCTCGGTGTCCCCGGCTGATTCGCGCCCACCCGGCCCAATCGGCGTACTCGCAGTACCCGACATCGGCGCCCGTCGCCCGAGTCGCAAAACCACCCGCAAAGCCCATGAAAACCAAGGCCAGACGTGAAGACAGTCCAACAGCGCAGTTCATGATCACGCCCTCCAGCCGCCGGCCCGCCCCACCTGCCCATGCCCAACCACACCGTCAGGCAGTGTTCGGCCGTTGTGACCCCTGTTTTCTGCGTGACCTTGCCCACCTGCGCCGTCGGCCCGTGTGCCCACATTGTACCGCCTCCCTCCCCCCTTCGCTGCGCCCGTTCCGTTTTCCACGCCACTCGCGTCAGGGGGCCCCCGACGCGGCCGGGAACCGCCCTCCAGCCCGGCGGCCGGCTCCGCAGGGCGGCGGAAAGACCTGCCTTGCCGGCGCTTCTCTCTTCACTTCCCCTTCTGCCATCTGCCGTACACCCCCAGCCACTTCAATGCCTCATCCGCCACCCAGATCGAGCTCGCAACCAGGATCACCAAAAGCCAGTCCGTCCACGACAGCCCGGTGGTGCCCAGCAGCATCTGTCCGACGGACGTGTGTACGGCCCCCACCTGCAGCAGAATGGCCGCCCCCACGCCCACAAGCAGCCACCGGTTGGTGAACACGCCGATGGAGAAGATGGACTGGTAATTCGATCGCGCATTGAATGCCTGGAACCACTGGAACGCCGCCATCGTGGCGAAGGCGACGGTCTGCGCGTACGCCGCTTCGCCGCTCCGCAGCGCATACCAGAACACGCCCAGCGTGCCCGCCGCCATGAACGGCATGAGCAGCATCATGCGCAGGGCCAGTCGACGGTCCACGATGAATGCCCGGGGGTCTCGCGGCGGGTGTTTGAGAACATCCGCGTGCCGGGGCTCGACGCCCAGCGGCACCGTGCAGGCGCCGTCCGTCACCAGGTTGACCCAGAGAATCATCACCGCGGTCAGTGGCAGGTCCGAACCGAGGGCCAGGGCGCCCACCAGCGTGAGGACCTCTGCCAGGTTCGTCGTCAGGAGAAAGAACACCACGCGGCGCAGGTTGCTGTAAATGACCCGGCCCTCTTCCACCGCATGGACGATCGTAGCGAAGTTGTCGTCCGTCAGCACCATGTCGGCAGCCTCCTTGGCCACCTCCGTGCCGGCCCGGCCCATCGCCACGCCGATGTCCGCGCCCTTCAGCGCAGGCGCGTCGTTCACACCGTCGCCCGTCATCGCGACAATGTGCCCCTGCTCCTTCAACGCCTCCATCAGCTTGAGCTTGTGCGCCGGGGAGACCCGCGCGAACACGCCCCCGGCCAGGGCCGCCCGGGCGAGCTCGGGCTTGTCCATCGCCTCGATGTCCGATCCGGTCCGCACCGGCCCGTCTTCCGCGATGCCCACCTGGCGGGCGATCGCCAGCGCCGTGACCGCGTGATCGCCGGTAATCATGACCGGATGAATCCCCGCGCCCTTCGCATCGCGCACGGCCTGTGCGCTTTCCTCACGCGGCGGATCGAGCATTCCCCAGAGGCCGACAAGCGTCAGATCGCTTTCCACGTCCGCCGGCTCCAGCCCGTCCGCATCCGGCGGCATCTCCCGGTACGCACCGCCGATCACCCGCAAAGCGTCAGACGCGAACTGCCTGCCGATCTCGCCGATCTCCTCGCGAAGACCATCGTCCAACGGCACCGGCCCGCCCGGCTTCAGCACATGCGAGCAGAACCCCAGGACCTTCTCCGGAGCGCCCTTGACATAGGCCACCCGCCCGTCGCCGCCCGGGTCCGGGTGAAGCGTCGCCATGTACTTGGCATCGCTGGAGAACGGAATCTCCCCAAGACGCCGGCCGTCCTCACGCATTGGTCCGATGTCCAGGCCGGCCTTTACCGCCACGGCCAGAAGAGCGCCTTCGCTGGGATTGCCCTCCACATTCCACCGCCCGTCCTCCTCCTTGATCTCGGCATTGTTCGACTGCACGCCGATCCGCAGAAGCCGCTCCAGGGCGTCGGGCCGCTCTCGCACCCGATCGCCGCCCGTTTCCCGCAACTCCCCCTCCGGCCGATAGCCGTCGCCGCTTGCCTCAAACGTCTGACCACCCGCCCAGAGCCGGCGAACGGTCATCTGATTCTCCGTAATCGTGCCGGTCTTGTCGGAACAGATGACCGTAGTGGAGCCCAGGGTCTCCACGGCCGACATACGCCGCACAATCGCATTGCGACCGGCCATGCGCCGCACGCCCAGGGCCAGGGTCACGCTGATCACGGCCGGCAGACCCTCCGGAATGGCCGAAACGGCAACGGCCACGGAATACATCAGCATCTCGACCCACCCGTGGCCCCGCAGCAGGCCCAGCCCGAACACCCCCACCGCCAGGGCCACCCCACCGCTTCCCAGCACAATGCCCAGCTTGTGCATCCGCTTCTGAAGCGGCGTGCTCTCCCGCCCGGTGGCCCGCACCTCCCCGGCGATTCTCCCCATGGCGGTCCGCATTCCCGTCTCGACCACCACCGCCCGGCCGCGGCCTCCGGTCACGCTGGTGGACATCCACACCATGTTCTGCCGATCGGCCATCGGTGTGTCTTCATCGACCCGCCCGGGCTGTTTGGCCACCGGCTGAGACTCACCGGTCAGGGCGGACTCGTCCACCTGCAGGTGATCCGCGGTCAGCAGTCGCGCGTCGGCCGCCAGTCGATCGCCCGTCTCGAGCAACAGAACGTCTCCGGGAACCACCTGGCCGGCGTCGACGTCAAGCGGCTTGCCGCTGCGCAACACCCGGGCATGCGGCGCGGCCATGTCCCGCAGCGCCCCCAGGGCGCCCTCCGCCCGCCATTCCTGAAAGAACCCGAGCAGGCTGTTCAGGACGATGACCCCGGCAATGACCGCCGCGTCCACTCGATGACCGACCAGCAGGGACAACACCGCGGCGCCCGCCAGCAGATAGATAAGGGGGTTATGCACTTGCTGCACCAGCAGACGCAGCGGACCGACTCCCTCCTCCGCCGTCAGCGAATTGGGGCCCGTCTTCTCGAGCCGGTGTCTCGCCTCGTCGTCACTCAGGCCGTCCCGTTGACCGTCGAGTTGCTCGAGGGTTTCGTCCAGGTCCTTGGCATGCCAAGGATGCTCTCGCGCCTGATCGCTCACGCCGGCGCCTCCTTCCTTGGGATCGGTGTTCCCGGCCAGGCAGGAACCTTCCACAGTCAGCCCGTTTTGCCGAACAACTCCACGGATTATCCCGCCGGCACGCAGTGGCGTCCACTCTCTTCGGCTCCGGCACGATCCGTGCGGTAAGACGGGTGCAAGTAAAGGCACGGTGCAGCATTCGCCCGCGACCCATGCGACACGCACCGCAATGCAGCGCCACCCCGTGGCACTCATGATTCTCAGCACGCCCATCGAACCGGGATCCGTACGCCGAGAACAATCGCCGAATTCCGTGAGATCCGTCAGTCCCGCCACCGGCGTTGTCGAATCACCCACCCCGGCGTACACTGCGGCCTTCGGCCGCCGCGACCCCGCCGTACGGGGCGCCCGCCCGGCCGCCGGGATTCAAGGAACCGCACCCCATATGGCATCCCTGACCTCGAAGGAACGCGTCTCTCGCACGTTGACCCGGCAGCCCGCCGATCGCGTCCCCCGGTATGACCGCTTCTGGTTCGAAACGGAGCTGGACTTCCGAAAGGCGCTGCACCTGGAGTTCCCGCCCGGCGTCGGCTGGGGCAACGCAGACGCCTGGGCGCATCGGCACGGCACCCTGTGGGAGCACTTCGGCTTCGACCTGCTCGAGGTGGGCTGGCCGGACTATTGCCTGCGGCGGATGAAGCCCGAGGTCCTCGACGAGACGGACAACTGGGTCCTCCAGCGCGACGGCAACTGGGCGGAGCTCCGCTGGTGGAAGCATAAGATGGGCACGCCGGAGCACATCCGTTACGGCATCGACACGCCGCAGCGCTGGCAGGAGGTCCGCCACCTGATCCGGCCCACGCGCAACCGCATCCGCTGGGACGAGTTCCGGCCGCTCTTCCGCCGGGCCCGCGAGGCAAACCGCTTCGTCTGCTACGGCACGGTCGAGCCGTTCGAGATGATCAAGGACGTGCTGGGCCACGAAATCATGCTGATGGCCATGATCGAGGAGCCCGACTGGATCCACGACGTCTTCAGCACCTACACGGACGTGGCCGTCCGGCTCTTCCAGATGGCCGAGGCCGAGGGCATGGCTTGCGACGGCGCGTTCGTCTACGGCGACATGGCCTATCGCAACGGCCCGTTCATGAGCCCCGCGCACTATCGCGAGTTTCTCCAGCCCTACCACAAGAAGATGTTCGCCGAGTTCACGAAGCGCGGCATGCCGGTGATCTACCATTCCGACGGTGACATCCGCCTGGTGCTGGACGACCTGATCGAGGCCGGCGTGTCCGCCATCAACCCGATGGAAAACAGCGCCAACATGGACCTGCGCGAATTGGCGCTGCGCTGGGGCGACCGGCTGTCGTTCGTTGGCAACATTGACGTGAAGGTGCTGGCGACGAACGATCCGGACCGGGTCCGCGAGGAAATCCGCGTCAAGATGGCCGCCGCCATGCCCAGGCAGGGCTACGTCTACCACTCCGACCATTCCGTCCCGCCCGGCGTCACGCTGGACACGTATCGCTTGGTTCTGGCCGAGGTGGACCGGATCGGAAGGTATGAATGAAGGAGGAAGGCACGAAGGCACGAAGAAAGGAAGGGACGGAGGGACGGAGGGACGAAGGGACGGAGGGACGGAGGGACGAAGGGA
>CAZPHH010000011.1:0-21355 GCA_964586145.1 uncultured Phycisphaeraceae bacterium
CACGCGGCACTCTCCTTCCGGTCAGGGCGTTTCGAGCACGGTAGTGTAGGGGCGGGAACGGCGGAATTCCAATGGGGCCAGGGACAGCAAGGGGGAAAAAGCAAAAAGCAGAAAACAAAAAGCAAAAACAAGAAGGAGAGCCCGACCGTGAGCCGGCGCGAGGATAGACCGGCCTTTTAAGGCCGGGTTCGCCGCCCGGTGCCGCCAACCTTCATTTCGTCCCCCCCGGATAGGACGAGTCCCCCGCGCTGCATTCAGGCCCATTCACGGGCCTTCCCCGCCGCAGGCGGGCTTTTAGGCCGGTCCTTTGAGGGCCGGTTGAGGTGCCCCGCATGCACCACCCACGTGTTCCTCACCGCCGCAGCCCGTTCTCCAACGGGCTTCCGGCTCGATGGCATCTCTCTCGGCCTCAGGGCCGACGCGATTCCGCGCGTGCAGAGGCCGGGGGCGCAGGAAGGCAAAGAGCAAACAACAAGAAAAAAAGAGGAGGGGGCGGGCGGGTCGGGTTTCGGCGTTGTGCCCGCGGGGGCATGTGCTACACTCCGGGGGACCGGTTTGTCGCTGGCCGGAGGGGGATGGGCGTCTGGGAAAACATCAGTGCGAAGAGGATGGGCAAGGTGCTCAGCCAACGGCCACCAGGAACTCCGATGCCAATGCGATGGCACTATCGCTCGCAAGGGGTGGCTGTCCCGCAATAGCCCACCTTGCACTGCTGCGAAGCAGCAACGTGGAGCAAGACATGTCGTACATTGAAGACATAACGGAACCGCTGATTCAGACCATGAACCACACCGGTGGCCTGCCCGTTCATCAGCTCGCCGGTCATGCAGCCAACCTCGGCTTCTGGGTCGGCGAGGTCAGACACGCCTTTGACGTCATCGATGGGTACTCGCAACGATTCGCGAATATGGGGCGGAGCGAGAGGGAGTACGTTGAACGCCAAAGACAAAGGGACCCGAAGAAAACGCACAGTCATGGCACCGGACCGCCGTTGAAGCGAGGCATCCGGGACCACGAACTCAAAGATCTGCGCCGTCGGCTTGCGGATGTTATGTACCACCTCCTTGGCCGGTGCTACAAGGAGGAGTTGATCACCGAGGCGGCGCTGGATGAATTTGCGGATACGCTTGTTCTTGACGTCTTGGCAATCAAAAGGGGCGTGTAAGGTGGGGCCTGTGGAACGGGGGCGGGAATCGAAACGGGGACGCAGCTAGTTTTCGTTCTTCCCACCACTTCACTCTCCCTCATCCTCAACCGTCTTAGTCGGCCAACGTCGGCGCGACCGGCAGGCCGAAAGCCCGTTGAAACGGGCTGGGGGGAGAGGGAGGGGTTGGGGGAGCAATCAACCGGTCCTCGAAGGACCGGCCTGCAAGCCCGCCTGCGGCGGGGAAGGCCCGTGAACGGGCCTGGGAATACGCCGACTTTCCGGCAAACGACGCTTCGTTCGGCGAACGGGAGAACGCATTGCGCTGCGAATTGAATGCGACCCCGGCGGGGTCGGGGCGGGTGGCCACGGGTGAAGTCCCGATGAGAATCGGAGCGGGACCCGTGGATGGAGGCGCGCTCCCCGCCAACACCCCGCCCCCGAACGGGGGCGGAGGATGGCGTCCGAACGGACGGCGTGAGCGGGAGACGCTGAAGGCCATTTAACGGGCTGGAAGCTGGAAGGGGCGGAAGACCGGCTGGTCTCCGCAGGTCCCGGCGCGCCGGGATGGCGAGGAAGCCGGTCCCACACCGGAGGCCGGGGCCACACCGGAGGCCGGGGCCACACCAGAGGCCGGTCCCACACCAGAAGCCGGTTTCACATCAGAAGCCGGTTTCACATCAGAGGCCGGGGCCACACCAGAGGCCGGTCCCACACCGGAAGCCGGTCCCACACCAGAGGCCGGGGCCACACCAGAGGCCGGGGCCACAAACTCCAGAGAACTGGACGCAAGAAACTGGAGAACTGGAGACTGAAGAACCGGAAGCTGAATGAGGGGATGGCCGGCTGAAATCGCGGAGCGCAGAGTGCTGCTGGGACGGCTGGCGGCGCCGGTCAGCGCGTCGCAGGCCGTGCGGGCCATCCGAGTCGATTGGGACACCGCAGGCACGGCATCATGTGATGGGCAGGTGTTCCAGGATGGAGCCGTTCAAACGGATGGGGAGTTGGGCCAGGTCGTCGCCGGCGTGTTGCCGCTCCAGCTCATCCATGAAGGCCGCGAACCGCTGCAATCGCCGGCAGGCCAAGTCCCGCACGCACGGAAAGCGGAAGGCGTCGGCCACGCGAGCCTCCCAGAAATGGTATTCCTTCTGGCGCTTCCACGTGTCGATGACCGACCGGATGCCCTTGCCTTCACACGTGCATCGGCGGACCGTCTGCCAGAACGCCATGATCCCGATCCCATCCAGCGCCACGGCCTCGGCGAGGATTTGCGCCTCCGGAATGCCTGCCTCGCGCTCCCCGCACCGACGAACGGTCACCACCGCGGTTTCGCGGCTCCGCACGCTTAGCATCCCGCCGATCCGCTCCTCCAGAAACGCGGCCGCCAGTTCGCGCTGCAGATCCGACGTGGCCCGGCTCAGAATCTCGGAAGCATGCCAGAGACCTTCCCGATGCTGCACAACCCAGCCTGCATCGTGGTACAGGGCTGCCACGGTCAGAGCCACACCGTCCACCGGCCGCGCGCTCACGTCGGGCAGCCCCGCAATCATCGTGGCCGCCCGCGCCACGCGAACGGAGTGCTCCCAGAGGAACGGGTCGACCTCGCCCTTCCTGCCGCGAATGACAAGATCGGCTTTGGCCTGCCGCCAGATGGCCTCCAGACACGCCATGCCACACTCGCTCTGAGTAGCGCCGGACGACCGCCCGGCCCGGATCCTGCGTTCCATGCATACCGCCCCGGTCGGCTCACCGTTGGCGGCCCGCTCTGCCGGCTCCATCGCGCGCCACCGATCGACACGGAGGTCCGATTCTCCCGCGCGCCGTGAATCACCTCCTCGCCCGCGACGGCATGAACTCGAAAAACGGATCACGATCTGTCGACAGCAGAGCGAACGCACCGCTTACCAGATGTGCGTTTCCCCTCCTGCTTCTCCACCACCTTAGCCGATTCTCGCCCGCCGACGCAAGCGTAATCTGTTCAGCCGCCGACGCTTACCCACCCGCCGCGGCGGCCCCCGCAGTCGCCGCCTCCGGACAATCCAACAACCGGTAATAGCAATCGCGCTTCCGCGGCTGGTAGCCGGCGTCCTCGATCAACTGCCGTATCTCTCGCTCTGTCAGATGGTAAACAGTGCCTGCCGCCGAGACGACGTTCTCCTCCATCATGACCGAGCCCATGTCGTTCGCGCCAAAAAAAAGTGACAATTGACCCACCGCGGGGCCCTGTGTCACCCAGCTTGCCTGAATGTTCGCCACGTTGTCCAGGTAGAGCCGAGCAAGGGCGAGGGTGCGCAGGTACGCGTGCGAACCCGCCAGGCACAGGTGTCGCCCGTCCGGCTCCGCCCCATCCGCCGGCAGCGAGCGCAGCCGGCCCAACGGGGTGTATTCCGGCTGAAACGTCCAGCAAATGAATGCCGTGAAGCCGCCCGTTTCATCCTGCAAATCCCGTATCCGGCCCAGGTGCTCGATGCGCTCGGCCCACGTCTCCACGTGCCCGAACATCATCGTCGCGCTCGTCCGCATCCCGATCCGATGGGCTTCGCGCATGACCAGAAGGTACTCGTCCGTGTTCGTCTTGCCCGGGCTGATCCGCCGGCGAACCCGGTCGACCAGGATCTCCGCGCCGCCCCCCGGGATCGTATCCAGGCCCGCCTCTCGCAACCGCAGGAGCACGTCTCGGACCGGCATGTTCCAGGCCTGGTGAAACGCAAACACTTCCGGCGGACTGAACGCGTGCAGATGTATGCCCGGGAACCGGCCTTTGACGTGCCGAAGCAGGTCCAGGTACCACTCAAACGCCAGATCCTCCGGAGGCACCAGCCCGCCCTGCATCAGCACCTGCGTCCCGCCAATCGCCGCCAGCTCCTCGATCTTGCGATCGATCTCGTCCAGCCCCAGCACGTACCCCCCCGCGTCCCCGGGCCCGACCTTGAAATTGCAGAACATGCACCCGGCCGTACACAGATTGGAGTAGTTGATGTTCCGGTCCACCACGTACGTACGATACGGCTCGGGGTGCAGGGAGAGCGTTCGGGCATGGGCCAACCGGCCCAACTCGTGGATGGAGGCCCCCCGATACAGATCCAGGGCCTCCGCATCGCTCAGACGCGGCCATGCCAGGGCGTCCGTCGATTCGATCGGAGACATCACGCGAACACCAGATCCCGTTCACAGGGCAGGATGCCGTGCGCCTGACCCAGGGCCAGAAACCGCTTCATGCCCGCACGGTGACGCGGGCTGAGCGTGAACGACAGGTTGCGGGTCAGGTACGTCACCGCCACGCCTGCCGGCCAGCCGTGGCGCGGCCCGTCCTCCCGGGCAATCGCGGCGGCACTGGCCACGCCGCGGTCCCGGGCCGCCGCCAGGCGAGCGGCCAGCGATTCCGTCGGGGTGGATGCCTTCGCCGCCCACACCGCAAAAACAAAGGGCAGACCCGTGAGGGCCTTCCAGGCCGCTCCGAGGTCCATTTGATACGTGAACCCATAGGGGGCCGCCGTGATCACCTTATCGCCGATGAGCAGCACGGCTCCACAGCCATCCGCGCCACTCGGGTCCGCCAACGGCTCCACGTCCAACCGGCAATCGTGGCATTCACGCCAGATCAGCCGGGCCAGAACCACGGACGTGTGAGACGCGGGGTCGACCCAGAGTCGGCGTACGCGGTCCGGCGGAACCCGGGAGAACACGCGGACGGTCATGGTCTCGCCGTCGCACCCGATGCAGGCGTCGGACACAACCTTCCAGGCGCGTTTGGGATCCAGGAGATCGATTACGGGGGTCAGGGCGGCGTCGACACATGCATCGTCCAGCAGTGCGGGCAGGCGAGCCGGGACGTCGTACCGCACGTCCACGCCCGGGTCATCCGCCAGGCCGCACACCAGCGGGCGGGAATTCAGGTACGCCACCGCTCCGAGGCGGAAGGGCCGGTCGCCGTCCCGCGCGGGTTCGTTCGCGCCCATTTGCCCATCGTGTTCCGGCATGGCCACTCCGAAGTCCCCCGTCTCCCCCGGCCCGCGCATGATTGCGCATTATAGTCAGGCACGGCCTGCCCGCCACCCTGACGTCCTGACGTGGGAACATTGACGCAGCCGTCAACGCCGCATACGTTGTTCCTCCGGACGGAGATGATGCCGCCCATGCACAGCGAAGCATCCAGTCTGTACGGAAGCGTCAGAAGCGCCACGCACGCGTGCGTGTGCGCGATGCTGATTCTCGCGACGACCGGCTGCGAACCCCGATCCACGCGATTCCAGGTTGTGGACTACGGACCCACGGGCGAGCAGGGCCGGTTCTTCGAGGAGTTTGACGAATGCTGCTACGCCCGCCACCCGAATGGCACGGTGGACGTGGTGGCCCGACGCCGCGGACGCCTGATGGGGCAGGAGGAGGAGCCCACCACCCAGGTCATCCATCTCCACTGCATCTGGAGGCCGGTCCCCGGCAGCACAGCCGTGGAGAGCACGCAGGTCAACGCCACCATCAGTTACTGGATCCTCGGGCCCCTCGGAGGGGTAGCCCTCGAAGGGGGCGGGTTCGTCTTCTCCCAGGAGAACCACAGCAGGGACACCCTCACCGGGAATGTCGAATCCTCTGCGCTGCGGCCGGTCCGCCGCATCGGCCAGGGACCCTCCCTCTTCGACCGGGTCGAGCTGACCGGAAAGTTCCGAGCCGTACATGACCGTCGACGCACCATCCGCCTGATCAACGAGATGAAAACGCAGTTCGGCCCGCTGCCACGCTACGAAGCGCCGCCGCCCGGCCCATTCTAGCCCGTGCTTCCGCGGCACTTCGAGTTGACCGGCGTGGCCCAGCTTCAGGTGCGGATTCAGCCGGTCCAGTAACTGGAAAAACGCACGCGAATCTGCGACAATCCGTCGGGAGGGCGCGCGAGCGCCCCCCGTCCCTTTGATCCTGTGCCCGCGGCCGGCTCACCCAGGAGCGGACCCCTTGAGCGGTGCGAAAGGAAAAGGAGGCGCAAGCGTGTCGCTGTTGGGTTTTGTTGCGATCCTGATGTCCGTGTACGCCACGGCGATGGCGTGGCTGCTCAAGACGGCTCCCGCCTGACGGGCGATCGATGCGCCGGCGCGGCGCCGCCTCAGGTCCGCGGCGTTCTCTCGTCGCAGGCGATCCGGCCGTCGCGTAGGGTAATGCTGCGATCACACGTTCGAGCCACGTCCGCCTCGTGGGTCACCATGATGATCGTTCGGCCCTCCCGTTGCAGCCGATCGAAGATCGACAGGATCAACTCCCCCGTCGCCGTGTCCAGGTTCCCCGTCGGCTCGTCAGCCAGGATGATCAGCGGATCGTTGACCAGCGCCCGGGCAATCGCCACCCGCTGTTGCTGGCCGCCGGAGAGCTGCATCGGCCGATGGTGCCCGCGGTCGGCCAGACCCACCATGTCAATGGCGTCCAGCGCCCGCTGACGCCGCTCCGCCGCCGGCACGGACTGGTAGAACAGCGGCACCTCCAGGTTTTCCAGGACCGTCAACTGGTGAATCAGATTGAAGTTCTGGAACACGAACCCCACCCGACGTCCGCGAATGTCCGACAGCGCGTCATCATCCAGTTCCGACACGTCCACGTCGCCCAGCACGTAACGTCCGTCGCTCGGGCGGTCCAGGCAGCCCAGGATGTTCATCAGGGTGCTTTTGCCGGACCCGCTGGGGCCGAGGATGGCCACCGATTCCGCGGCCCGAAAGTCAATGGAAACGCCCCTCAGCGCCGTGACGGCCACGGCCGAGTCCGCCGCCCCGTACACCTTCGTCAGATTGTGCAGGGACGCGATGCTCTCGGACACGGCAGCGGCCTCTGTTGCGGGCAACGGCTGGAACATGGCGCAATCGGCCCAATCAGGATCGGCCGGACGCTGGCGCCTCTCGCCGACGTCCGGCGGGCGGTGCCTTGGGTGGCGCTCCGGCCGGTGGCTCCTTCGGCCGACCTCCGGCCGCCGGACCTGCCGATGCACCCTGGTCGGTGAGCGCCCCTGGCGAGCGTTCCGCCGCGGGGGCCGCCGCGTGGCGATCCGCCGGGGAGGCTTGCGGCGGCAACCCGTTGTTCGGTTGGTCTCCGCGAGACGGAATCTGGCGCTTGAGTTCGTCGGAAACCGCCAGTCGGATGCGGTCCCCTTCCTTCAGGCCGTCGGTGATCTGCACGAACTGATCGCTGGAGGAACCGATGACGACCGGCACGGCCTCGACCGTGCGCCCGCTGTCGCGAAAGACGTAATGCCGGTTGCCCGAGCTGAAGACGGCCTGGACGGGAACCGCCAGGGCACCGGTCACGTTCTCAATGTGAATGCGGGCCCGGGCCGTCACCCCGGGCCTCAGATCCAGGTTGATTTCGTCCAGGGTGATCTCCGTCTCGTATTCCTTGAGATCCGGGTTCAGCCAGCGGTCCTGGGAATCGACCAGGTCCGCGACTCTCGTCACCGTACCCCCGAACACCCGGCCCGGGTGCCCCTCGATCTCGACCGTGGCGGACAGCCCCGTGCTGATCTTCGTGGCCGCCGCCTCGTGAATGCGGACGACCACCTTCATCCGGGACGTGTCGGGCAGGGTGATGAGCGTCTGCCGCTCGCGTACCTCCGCGCCTTCCTTGATCTCATCTCCGCCGCCCCATCGGCGGGCTTCCGAGTAGTACACCACCATGCCGGGCGCCGGGGCCAGGATGCGCGTATTCTCCTTCTGTTGCCGATACCGAGCCAGCCGATCCCGTGCGATCTCCAGTTCGCGGGTTCGCGAGTCGAACGCCTGTCTCTTCTGGTTCTCCTTCGCCTCGGCGCCTTTCACGATCCGTTCCAGTTCCTTCTCCGCTTCCTCCACGTCGGACTCTTTCTGCCGCATCGCCTGCCGGTGGGTGTACCTGTGCAGAATCTCCTCCGCGAGGATGGCCTGCTCGAGCTCCTTCTCCGCAACGAACAACGCGAATTCGTCGCTCTCGTACTCGCGCTTCGTGATGAACCCCTGCTCGCGCAGCTCCTGAGAGTCCGTGAATCGGTCTCGGGCCTGGCTCAGTTCCTTCTCCGCGCGCTGCACCGCGATGCGCGCGTTGGTCTGCTGCTGGATCCAGTCGCCCTCCTCATACTTGTTCTTTTCGTCCCTGGCGTTGTCCAGGGCCAGGTTTGCCTGGCGAATGTCGCTGGCGTTCTGGTCAATCTGAATCTCGTGGTCGGTCTTCGCGGTCAGGTAATTGGCCTCCGCGTTGGCCACGTTGATCTCCTCCGACTTGATCCGCTCCTCGATCTCGTTGCTGGCCAGCTCCACCAGCAAATCGCCCTTCTGGACCCGCGTCCCCTCCGGCACCAGCCAGATCATGGTCGACCGGCCCTCCACCTCACAGCGCACGTCGACGGACTGGGCGGCTCGCAGTTCCCCCTTCTGCGGCAGGTCCACGGAGAAGTCACGACGCTGCACGACAAACAACGTCGGATCGTCGACGGCACCGGTCGGCCACCAGGTCCGAACCGCCAGGAACCCGAGCACCACCAGCGCCACCGCGCCCGCCGTGCTCAGAGGCAGTCCCAGCGGCCTGCGCCGCGCCCCGCCGGCCGCCGGCCGGGCGGTGTCCGGTCGTGTTGGAGAAGCGGTAATCGTCATGGGCACCCACGGCAAGCGAAGGAACGAACTCCACTTTCCAGATGATACGGCCAACCCCCTCCAAAGGCCATCCCGCCGCCGGGATGCTCTTGTAAGGTCCTGTCGCCTCCCGTCAGCCGTTACGCACCGTCGCCGGCGGCGACGGGTCCCCCGGGCGATCGCGGCGAATCGGCGCCCTCAAACGACGCCAACCGCCCCTCATCCGTCACCCGCAACGTCCCCGTGTCCCGCAGGAACGTCAGCACCGCGGTGCGGTAGTCTGCCTCGGCCTGGGCGTACCGGTTCCTGGCCTGCCGCCAAGACGTCTCGGCCTCGATCTTGTCCCGGTTCGACGAAAGCAGCCCGCGGTTCAGGAGTTCCTCCGCCTGCCGCTTTCGGAAGTCGTTGATCTTGATGTTCTCCGCCTGGATCGCCAGCGAAAGCCGGGCCTGCTCGATCCCGCGGAAGGCGTCGCGCACGTCGAGTCGCACCTCATCCCGCCGCCGATCGTAGCTCCGCTCCGCTCGCCGCAGATCGATCAGCGACGCACGATAAGCGTTTCGCTCCGCCACGCGGTTCAAGGGGATCTCCATGGCCACTTCCCCCCGCCACGTGGCGCGCTCCGTGTTGTAGCTCACGGAGTTCTTCTGGTTCGGATCGGTATCCAGGGTCACGCTGCCTCGAAGGTCCAGATCGGGCAGCAGGTTGTTTCGAGCCACCTGGACGCCCCGTCGCGCGTCATCCACCGCATCCTGATCATTCAACAGGTCCAGCCGGTATCGAAGACCCGTCTCGATCGCGACATCCTCGTCGACGGCCGGCGCCACCACCTCGAAGTCCGGCTCCACGGCATCGATGGCCTGCGTTGTGGGCATGCCGATCAGGAGCTTGAATCGGTCGAGTGCGGAGTCATAGGCGGCCTGGGCGTTGATCGCGTCGTTCCGGGCCACCAGGTACTCCACCTGCGCCCGGTCCACGTCGACCTGCAGGATCCGCCCCGTTGCGGCGAGACCCTCGCTGCGCTGCCTGTCGATCGCCAGGGCTTCCACGCTGGCCTGGGCATTCTCGATCCCCGCCTTGATCGCCAGCACGTCGAAATAGGAGCTGGCGACCTGCACCAGAAAGGCACGGCGGAACCGCTCGAACCGCCGGGCGGCATAGATGAGGTCTCGCTCTGCCTGATAACGCGACTCGTACGCCACCTTCCCCGCCCCGCGAAGCAGGGGAATGTTGGCGGACAGAATCATCCGGCCCGTCTCGCCGGACGTAATGCGCGCCCCCAGGTCGCGCATCAGCGAATTGATGATCTGCGCCGTGACCTCGCCGCCGTACGGCAGCCGTTGCGTCGCCCCGATCTGCGCGATCGCCGTCATCGCGTGGTCGAAATCGCGCACTTGCCCGTAGTTGGCGTATTCGTAGGACACCTCGCCGAAGAACTGGGGCGTCCACAGGTGCCGCTCCAGGGTGAGGGCCAGCGCCGCCAGATACAGGTCCTCCTTCTGCGACTGGAACTCCCGGGAGTGGCGCATGGCATATGCCACGGCGTCCTGCAACGTGAGAACCTGTCGCTCCACTGCCGGCCGCGTGGTTTGCGGCAGCGCCGGCCCGTCTTCGGCCACGGCCCGGGTCCGAAACGCCTCCGGCACCTCGGCACGCACCGGATGGGGCACGAAGTCGTACATGGACCCCGACGGCAAAAGGCGTCCGTCCTCCGGGCCCAGGTCGGGCGAGTGCGTCTCGCCCAGGGCCTGCTCCTGTCTCTCGGCAACAACCTGGTAAACCTGCCGATCGGCCTGACGAAGGAACCACTCCTGGCAACCCGCAACAGGAACCGCCAGCACGACCACTGCCCACAGAACGCGGAATCGACACATCGCCCCGCAAAGGTGCGTCATGGACTTCGCCTTGTCAAGCATCGTCCCCCCTGAATCAACGTCATGACCGAATTCCATGACTCCGCCGCCACACTTTCATACAATCCGGGGGCGAGCGGCGTTGCGGCAACGTCCGGCGTTTCTGCTACCATGCCCCGCGGGACCAACCGCTCGAGGGAGCCCGGCGTGAGCCTGTTCAATCTCGAAACCATGCGCATGGGGCTGACGAACCTGCGGCTGCACAAGCTGCGGTCGTTGCTCACCGCCCTGGGAATCATCTTCGGCGTGGCCGCCGTCATCTGCATGTTGTCCGTGACGGAGGGCGCCTCCGCCGACGAAATGCGGATGATCCGGTTCCTCGGTACCGACAACATCATCCTGAACTCCGTCCGGCCGCAGGGGGGAACGGACGCCACCCAGGGTACGACGTCCCTGCTCCAATACGGGATCACCGCCCAGGACCTGCGCTCCATCGAGAGCAGTTTGCCGCATATCCGGCGAATCGTGCCGCTGCGAACCATCGCCCACAGCGCCCGCCGCGCGGACAAGCGCTTTGAGGGACCCGTCGTGGGCACGACCCCCGAGTTCTTCGACATCGTGCGGATCCGGCCGGCCCGCGGCCGGGTGCTGACTGACGTGGACGAGAGGGAGGCCCGCAGCATCTGCGTTCTGGGCGACGAGGTCCGTCGGGAGCTGTTTGCCTACGAGGACCCCATCGGGCAGATGATCCTGGTTGAGCGGCGGGAGGTGACGGTCGCCTACGAGGTGGTGGGCGTCCTGGAGCCGGCCATCGTCGCCGGCTCGCCCGCCCGCGGCGTGGAGCAGCGGAACCTCAACCGCGAGATCTACATCCCCCTGAAGGCCGCCGCCAGCCGGTACGGCGACGTCCTGCTGATCCAGCGAAGCGGCGGCCGGGAAATGCTGAAGTACGACTACTCCAATCTCTACATCAACGTGGAGGACCTGGAGTACGTCGAGCCGGTCTCGGAAATGGTCAAACGGATCCTCGAACACCACCACAAGACCGTGGATTACGAAGTCCATGTGCCCCTGGCCCAGCTCAAGATGGCCGAGCGGAAGAAACGCAACTCGCAGATTCAGCTCGGCCTGATCGCCGGCATCTCCCTGCTGGTCGGCGGCATCGGCGTCATGAACATCATGCTGGCCACGGTCACGGAGCGCACCCGCGAGATCGGCATCCGCCGCGCCCTGGGCGCGAAGAAACGGCACATTGTCGCCCAGTTCCTGATCGAGACCGTCATCCTCTCGACCTCCGGCGGGCTCTTCGGCGTGGGTCTGGGATACGCGGGCTCCAAAATCATGACCCACTTCGCCGAGTGGGGCCAGGCCATCGTCCGACCGGAGGCGGTGGCCATCAGTTTCGGCGTGTCCGTGATGATCGGCATCTTCTTCGGCATGTACCCCGCCGTCCGCGCCGCCGCCCTGGACCCCATCGAGGCCCTGCGGCACGAGTAGCCCGGCTCGGAAACGGCAGGGCGTAGCCCCGGGCGATGGAACGCCCGGCGCAGACCCGCGCCGACGACGCGAGCCGTCACCCGATCGCCAGCATCCCGGTGAACTCGGCGATGCGCTGCTGCAGCTCGGTCTCCGACAGCGATTGCAGCCGCTTCACGGAAAAATCCTCGATGGTGAATGAAGCGGCCACCGTTCCGCGGATCAGCGCGCGACGCAGCGTGACATAGTCAAACCGCCCTTCGGCCGCGAGGTATCCCAACATGCCGCCGGCGAAGCTGTCGCCCGCGCCGGTGGGGTCCACCACCCGCTCGGCAGGGTAGGCCGGGATGGCCGTCACGCCGTCCCCCGTCACCAGCAGCGCCCCATGCGCCCCTTTCTTGACCACCACGAAACGCGGCCCCATCGCCAGCACCGCCCGGCCGGCGGAAATGACGTTCGTCTGGCCGGTAAGCTGGATGGCCTCGCTGTCATTGATGACCACGCCATGCACCGCCGCCAGCGTGCGGGCCAGCGCCTCCCGTTCACTGTTGATCCACAGGTCCATCGTGTCGCACACGACCAGTTTTGCCGAGGGCAACTGCTGCCGCATGTTCAATTGCAGGGCCGGATGCGTGTTGGCCAGGAAGACCAGGTCACTGTCCAAAAACGCGGGGGGAATGGCCGGCGGGCCCTCCGCGATGACGTTCAGGTCCGTCCGCAGCGACTCCCGCTCGTTCATGTCGCCCAGGTACTTGCCCGTCCAGCGGAAGGTCTTGCTGCCCTCGCGCGTTTCCAGGCCCGCCGGGTCGATCCGCTTGGACGCCAGCACGTCGCAAAACGCCGGCGGGAAATCATCGCCCACCACCGCCACCAGCCGCACCGGGGCGAACTTCGCGGCGGCCAGCGAAAAATACACCGCCGAACCGCCCAGCACATCGTCCGCCCGACCCGTCGGCGTAATCACCGTATCGATGCCAACCGTTCCCGTCACCAGAAGCGACATCTCTTGTCACCCTCCTTTGCGTTCCAGACAGCGGCGTACGCGGGCCAGCGTGCGGGCCCGCCCCGCCAGTTCCAGCGTCTCGAAAATGGCCGGACTGACCGTCCCGCCCATCAGGGCCACCCGCAGAGGCTGCGCCACGTCGCCCAGCTTTGCCCCCTGCTCTTCGCAGAACCGCGTCACCCGGGCCTCCAGCTCCGCGGCCGACCACGGGTCCGCCGATTCGAGCAGGGGCAGCACGGCCGCCAGCATGGCGTACCCCTTGCCTTCACCTTTTTCCAGCACCTTTCGGACCGCTCCCGCGTCATACGCCAGCCGATCGTCGGCCACAAACAACGCACCGGCCTTGGACCCCACGTCGCGGAACGTACGGAATCCGCGGCACAACTCCAGCACACGCCCCGCCGTCGAGTTGTCCAGGTCCGCCATGGCCGACCCGCTGACCTGCGTCCAATCGCGAAACGCCTCCAGAAGCCGCTCGGCCGGCACCGCCGCCGCCCACTGCGTGTTCAGCGCGAGCAGCTTCTCCCGGTCGAACTTCGCGTTGGACTTGATGATCCGCTCGACGGAAAACGCGGCCACGGCCTCTTCGCGAGTCATCTGCTCGCGATCGTCACCGGGCGACCAGCCCAGCAGGTTCAAAAAGTTGCTCAGCCCCTCCGGCAGGTAGCCCGACGCCCGGAAATCGTGCACGTCAATCTCAGGCAGCACCACGCCTGCCGCAACGGCCAGCCGCCGCAGCGCCTCCATCTCCAGCACCTGGAATTCCGGCTTGCGGCCGGCCTTCTTGTCACCGAACCAGCGTTCGGCCGTCTCCAGATCCACACCGGCGTGTTCGCCGATGGAGGCCGCCGTCCAGCCGGCGTTACGCATCTTCAGCGTGACCGCCTCATGCACGGCCGTATGCTTGTCACGCTTGCCCATTTTGCTGCCGGACATGTTGAAGATCAGCGGGAGGTGGGCATATTCCGGCGTGCGGAACCCCAGGGCCCGCTGCAGGCCCACGTGCTTGGGCGTGTTGGACAGGTGGTCCTGCCCGCGGCAGACCAGCGTGATACCCATCAGCTCGTCATCGACGACGCAGGCCAGGTGGTACGTCGGCCAGCCGTCGCTCTTGAGAATGACGAAGTCCTCGAGTTCCTCTTGCGGCACGCGCACTTCGCCGCGGATGTGATCCTCGACCACGATGTCCCCCGGCGGCATGGCAAACCGCACCACCACCGCCCGCCCCTCCTGCTGCGCGGCCAGGCCCTGGGCGATCGTCGGCAGCGGGTCCGGCCGGCGATACTTGGCCGGTCCCTGCCCCTTGCGAGCCTCCGCCCGCATGGCCTCCAGCTCCTGGGGCGTCTCCCACGCGTAGTAGGCTTTCCCTTCTTCCAGAAGCCGTTGCACGTGCCGGCGGTACAGGTCCAGCCGCCGGCTTTGGAAGTACGGCCCGCAGTCGCCGCCGACCTCCGGCCCTTCGTCCCATTGCAGGCCGAGCCATCGCAAGTCGTCGAGGATCTTCGTCTCCGCGCCCGCCACGTGGCGGGATTGATCCGTATCCTCGATTCGCAGGATGAACGTCCCGCCGCACTGCCGGGCCAGCAGCCAGTTGAACAGGGCTGTCCGGGCCCCGCCCACGTGCAGATAGCCGGTCGGCGACGGGGCAAAACGAACGCGAAGTGCAGACGATGTCACCACTCTTCCCCTGATTGGTCTCTCGGGTCCATTTCCGTTTGATCCGGCCACCCCCGGGACGCCGGCCACTCACAGAGACGCGGAGCCCCGCGACTCCTCCCGCGGGCCGGCCGCCGTTTCCGTATGGGTCCGTGTCCCGACCGAACGTCCGCGCAGCCGGGCCAGTCCCGCGCCCAGCGGCCCGCTGGCCGTGTAGCCGCACACAAACAGCACCAGCACCGGCGCCGGGTGCCACAGAAACACGCCCAGGGCCACGACGATCATGGCGAACTGCTCGAACGGCCGACGTCCCTTCAGATACCGGTTGGCGATGTGAACGTACGGAACATTGCTCACCATGAGCAGGCTGCAGGCCAGCACGATGTACGGCAGCACATTCGCCAGCACCGCCGCTCCACCCAGCTTGCTGATCATGAGCAGTTGATGCAGGATCACCAGCGCCGCCACCGTCGCCGCCGCTCCCGGGCTGGGCAGCCCGCGGAACGTGTTGTGGCCGGACGGCTCCTCGGCGTGCTCGACGTTGAACCGGGCCAGCCGCAGGGCGGCGCAGCACGTGTAGATCGCGCCGACCACCCAGATCGCGCGGCCCGGCATCAGCACCAGCTCCGATTCCTTGGGCAGCCGGGTCAACACGGTGATCATCAGCACGGCCGGCGCCACCCCGAAGGTGACCATGTCCGCCAGCGAGTCCAACTGCCCGCCGAAATTGCTGGTCCGGTGGGCATAGCGGGCCACCCGCCCGTCCATGCCGTCAAAAAACATGCCGACGAAGATCATGAGCCCGCTGATGGAGACGAACGTCGGAAGGAAATTCTCGACGAGCCCGCTGCCCACCCCGCCGCGGCGCAGAAACGTCGGCCCCGTTCCCGGGTCCAGCACGGCGCTCATGCAGAAGTGGACGGCGGCCACGCCGCAGATCAGATTTCCCAGCGTCAGCAGGGTCGGCAGCGTCTGAATCGTCCGCAATCGCCGCCGACGCGGCGGACGCGGATTATCCGGCTGATTGAGCCTCGCGATGACGGACACGCGGCACCCCCGCATTCAGGTTGGAACGTTGCACCACAATCACCGTGACCCCCGCCCGCACCGGCTGGCCCACGTACGCCTTGATATCCGTCTCCGGCCGATCCGGAACGATCAGTTCCGTTCGCGAGCCGAACTTGATCATGCCGAACCGCTCGCCCTGCATCAGGTCGTCCCCTGCCCGCACGTGGCACACAATCCGACGGGCGATCCGGCCGGCAATCTGCCGCACCACGATCGGCCCCGCCACCGGCGGGTCCGGATCCAGAACCAGCGTGTTCGACTCGTTCCGGTGCCCCGCATCCTCGTGCCGCGCGTCCAGAAAACACCCCTTCTGGTAGTCTATCGACACCACCCGGCTCCGACACGGAGCGCGATTGGCATGCACGTCAAAAATGCTCAGGAAAATGCCGATCCGAATGGCCGGACCGCCGACCGGCTCGTAATGCTCCAGCCGCGTGATGTCCCGCACGCGCCCGTCCGCCGGAGCGCACAGCTCTCCCCGGGCAAACAGGGCCATCCGCTTCGGATCGCGGAAGAACGCAATGACAAACACCCAGAGCGCCACGGGCGCCACCGCCACCCAGGGGTAGAGCCACACCGCCAGCGCAGTGAGGCCCCCCAGCACCACCGTGCCGATCGCGATCTCTCGTATGCCCTCGCGCGCCAACGCCATGGTGTGAGGTTCCGCCTCGTTCCGCGCCAACCCGCCGGTTCGGGCTACGGCCCGCCCGGGCGCTTTCGTTCCCGGCGCAGCCGCTCGGCCGTTGCCAATCCCTCTGCAAAGACCTCACCGAACTGCCCGGGGGGAAGCCCGATCTTCAGACTGATATCCACAAGCACCGACCGCTCCTGGTCGGTGATCTCTCCGTCGATGGCCGCGGTGCCCACCATCAGCCGCATGGCCCGCACCGGGTCCGACAGAATCCGCCGGAACATGGTGCTTTCCACCGTGGCCCCCCTCTCCGCCTGGCGGATCATCTCGTCCAGCCACGCCCGGTCGATCCCCAGCCGGCCGGCCAACTGCTGGACCACCCCCGCCTCGCTCCGGCGGATCTCCCCGTCCACCACCGCAACGGCCAAGACCCCCCGGAGGATCTCCATCGTCTCCGCGTCCATCGCCACCGACTCCTATGGCACGACCGCCTCTGACCCGCGGCGTATCATAAACCCGGATCAACGCGATTGCCATCCGCATCGGCGGGCCCCTGCTAAGCCCATCTGTTCGAGGAGGACGGGGTTGACGCCGATACGCATGGACGGACCACCGCCATTCCTTGACGTAATTATCTTTCCTGTCTTATCATGGCCCGTATCTCCGCGGAGGTAAAGTGTTACTGCCCCGCGAACCGACGTTTGAAAACAGTACGCCGCCCGCCCGCAGGCCGGCCGACGGGAGAAACGCCATGTCCACGACCATCGTTCATGTGGAAGCCTGGGAAATCCTGGATTCACGCGGCAACCCCACCCTGGCCGCCATCACCGTACTCGAAGACGGCAGCCACGGCGAAGCGGCCGTTCCCTCCGGGGCTTCCACCGGCGAGCACGAGGCCTGTGAACTGCGGGACGGCGACGAGTCCCGCTACGGCGGCAAGGGCGCCCTCACCGCGGTGCAGAACGTCAACGGCGAAATCGCCGAGTCCGTCATCGGCCTCGACGCCCTGGACCAGTACGACCTCGATCACACGATGATCGAGCTGGACGGCACGCCGAACAAGTCACGTCTTGGCGCCAATGCCATGCTGGCCGTCTCGCTCTCGGCCGCGAAGGCCGCCGCCCAGTCCACCGGCCAGCCGCTGTACCGATACCTCGGCGGCCCCAACGCCCGCGTGCTGCCCGTGCCCATGATGAACATCCTTAACGGCGGCAAGCACGCCGAGAGCAACGTCGACTTCCAGGAATTCATGATCCAGCCCTGGGGCGCCGAGAGCTTCGCACAGGCCCTTCGCATGGGAGCGGAGTGCTTCCACGCCCTCAAGAAGGTGCTCAAGAAGAAGAATTACAGCACCGGGGTCGGCGACGAGGGCGGCTTCGCACCCAATCTGGGCAGCGCCGAAGAGGCCCTGGACCTGATCGCCACCGCCGTCTCCGGGGCCGGCTACGAGCTTGGCAAGGACATCTTCATCGCTCTCGACCCGGCCACGTCCGAGATGTTCAACAAGTCCGGCGGCAAGTACGAGTACTTCCGGTCCGCCCCCGGCACGTTTGCGACCGCCGACGAGATGATCGACCGCTGGGGCAAATGGTTCGAGAAGTACCCCATCCGCAGCCTGGAGGACGGCCTGGCCGAGGACGACTGGGCCAACTGGAAGAAGCTGACCGACCGCTACGGCGACAAGGTCCAGCTCGTGGGCGACGATCTGTTCGTCACCAATACCGAGCGCCTCGCCCGCGGCATCCACGAAGGCAGCGCCAACTCGATTCTGATCAAACTGAACCAGATCGGCACCCTGACCGAAACGCTGGAGTGCATCGACATGGCCCGCCGCAACGGCTGGACGACCGTCATCAGCCACCGCAGCGGCGAGACGGAAGATACGACCATCGCGGACGTGGCCGTCGCCACAAACGCCGGCCAGATCAAGACGGGCAGCGCGTGCCGCAGTGACCGCATCGCCAAGTACAACCGCCTGCTGCGGATCGAAGACGAGCTCGGCCAGGCGGCGGTCTTCGGCGGCGCGCTCTGGAACAAGTAGCCGGTTCCCCGGACCGTGCGGCGGAGCCACGCGGGGACTCAGATGGAGTTCCGACACCCCGCGTCGCACCCGATCAGGCCGTTTGCCGAGGCCGACCTCGGCGAACGGCTGGGACGCCATGACGCAGACGGAGCCGCAACCCGAGATCTCTTCGTCTCCGGCCCGCGAAGGCCGATGGGTGTTCTGGGCGCTCTTCGCGATGGCCGTGATCGGCTTTGCGCCGTGCGTACTCCTGCCCGCTTGGCGTGACTATCAGAACGCCCGCCTCGTAGAGCAGTACGAACAGGCCGCCCTGGACCGCATGAACGAATCCCTCGACCGGCAGCGCAGGCTGGCCGAGGCCCTGCGTTCCGATCCCTCGGTCATGGCCCGGGCCGCCCAGCGGGAGCTGGAGTACATCCGACCGGGCGAACAGCGTATTACGGTCGTGCCCACCGAGCCGCTGATGGACGCCGAAAGCGACGAATCCACCGTGGCCCCTGCGCCGATCGCCCCGCCCGCGCCCGTCCGCTGGCTGGTCCGGAACCTGCCCGCGCTTGACTACGACGCCGTCTTTTGCGACCCTTCCACCCGGGCGATCGTCATCCTGTTGTGCGGCGGTGTCCTGACGGCGGCCTTCGCCCTGTTTCCCCCGCATCGCCGGGGGTCCGGCTGAGCCGCCTGCGGCCTTTCCGCCCGACGGCTCCGGCCCGACTGAACGACCGCCAGGCTCTTTTCCGGAGGCACTCCATGAACGCTAAGATCGGGATCATCGTCGTCTGCTTGCTGGCCGCCGCAGCGATCTTCGCATACAAAGCCACCGTGGAAACCGGGCCGCCGACCGAGACCGACGAAGAGGTCGCCCGGAAGCACTTCCAGGAGAGCAACCCCGATGAACATCTCCACAAGCCCCCGCTCGGCCGCACGCCGGATACGGACCCCGCGTTTGAGTGTTCCATCGAGGTGGGCGTGGAGGGCAACAAGGAAATCGCCTGGCTGTCCGTCCGCGAAATCCACGGCTGGTGGGTGGACGCCGCCACCATCGCGTTCTGGCACAAGGACATGTTCCCCGATCTGCCCGAAGGCCAGCGCCCGCAGCAGCGGTGTGGCGAGCACATGTTCAACCTGCCCATCCCGTTCAACGATACGCACACCGAGCGGATCGCCATTGTTCCCCACAACGACCGCCCCGGCGTCGATCTGGGCACGTCCGAAGACTGGCGCTGCATGGTCGTTCGATGGGGAGAGGTTGTCGCACCCGCCGGCGATGCGGAGTAGCAAAGCCTGCGGCGCAACACGCGAAGTCGTCCGCCACCGGACGCCTGGGAGACCGCGTCCGGCCCCAGCCGTCGGCGGCGTGCACAAAACGCGCCCGCGCGACGGAGGATGCGCCATTCCCCGGTCCGCGACTACTTCCCGCTCATCACGCACTGGGCGAGGTTGAGCAGCACGGACAGGCCCAGGAACGCAGCCAGCATCAGAATGGCCGTCCAGTTGGTGGTGTTCGGAGGGGTGGGCGACAGGTCTTCCGCGGTGGGGATGGACACCATCTCACCGGTGTCCGCGATACTCTTCAACATGCTCTGGTCGTATTTCTTGCGGGCCTGGAAGGGCGCCCCGCCCTGTGAGATCGCCTCCAGGTCGTCGATCAGCTCGGTCGTGGTGGCGTAGCGGTCCTCCCGCTTCTTGGCCATCATGACCTCGATGATCTCACCGATGCCGGCCGACAGGGACGTGTTCAGATGATCCGGCGGAACCAGCGGCTCTTTCAGATGCTTGTGCATCACCGCCGACGGCGTCGGGCCGTCGAACGGGACCTTGCCGGTCACCATGTGGTAGAACGTCGCGCCCAGCGAGTAGATGTCCGCCCGGAAGTCGATGTTGATCTCACCCCGGATCTGCTCCGGGCTGATATAGTACGGGGTGCCGTAGGCACGGCCGGCCTCGGCGGTCGCCGTCTCGTAGTCGTTCACCTCGCGGGCCAGACCCATGTCCGCCAGCTTGACCTGCCCGTCCTTGGTGATCATCACGTTCTTGGGCTTCACGTCGCGGTGGATAAAGCCGCGGGAGTGAGCGTGGGCCAGGGCCCGGGCCACCTGCAGGACGATGTTGATCGCGTTCTTCTCTTCGAACCGCCGGTTGTCCGAGAGGCGATCATACACCGTGTCCCCGTCGATGAACTCCATCACGAAGTAGTGGTAGCCGCCCGCCTCCCCCACGTCGATGGCCTGCACGATGTTCGCGTGGTTCAGACGGGCCGCCGCGCGGCCCTCCCGATAGAACCGGTCCACGAACTCGGGGTTCTCGCTGAGCCGCTTGGGCAATACTTTGATCGCCACGATCCGGTCCAGGCTGAGCTGCTTGGCCTTGAACACGGTGGCCATCGCCCCCTGTCCCAGCTTGCCCAGAATCTGGAACCCCGGGATCTGCTGGGCCGGACGATACATGGAATCGTCGTCCAGGGACTTGGTCAGACGCTCCAACTGGGACCGGGTGATGTACCCCCCCTCCAGCAGCACATCCGCCAGCTTGAGCCGCCGGCCGGACTCCTGCTGCTCTTTCAGACGCTGCTTGCAGATCGCCAGCTCGTCCGCTGTGGCAAGCTTGTATTCGATGATCTTGCGACCGATTTGTGAGTCTTCGCCGCTTGCCATCACAATCTCGCCGTCGCGACCGGAACCCACCCCTCTGCTATGCCCAAGACCGCCGCCAATACGATATCGGACAAAACGCCGAGACTATACGAGCCGACCTGCCACTCAGCAACAGCCGATCGTCCGGAATTGTCCGCGAAATTGCCCTGGGCCCTCCATTATAGCACGGCCCGACCCCAACAGGACACCCGCACCCGCCGATCGGAAAAGGACTGCTGCCCCCCCATGCCAACCAAACCCGCCCTCAGGCCTCGCCCAGCAGTTCCGAAACGAGCG
>CAZPHH010000011.1:21455-25031 GCA_964586145.1 uncultured Phycisphaeraceae bacterium
CCCCATGCCAACCAAACCCGCCCTCAGGCCTCGCCCAGCAGTTCCGAAACGAGCGCCCGCACGCGATCCGTCGTGATCTGCACGGGGTTCGCCCCCACGAGATGCACCTGCCGAAGGCTGAACAACGCCGGCTCCACCCCCAGCATGCCCCGAAACCCCAGCCCGCGGAGAATCGCCGTCCGAAGCCCCTCCAGCCCTTCCCCCGTCCACGCGGAAACCGAAATCACATCCACAAACCCCGAGGGGATCACGTCCGGCGACCACGCGGCCGGCAGGTCTGCCTTGTTCACCACGGCCAACCAGCGGCCCGGACGAAGGGTGTCCCGACAAGCTCGCCAGACGCCGGCCGAAACGGGACGGCTGCCGTCCAGCACCGCCAGCACCAGGTCTGCATCCGCCGCCGCGCGGAGGCCCCGGTCCATCGCCTCCCCGGCCAGCGCATCCCCCGACTCGTGTACGCCGGCCGTATCCACGACCGTCAGCGGGATGCCGTCAATCGACACTTCATGCGTGGTCCAGTCGAGCGTGGTACCGGCCTCCGAGCCCGTCAGGGCCGCCTCCTGCCCGACCAGCCGGTTGGTCAGCGCGGATTTGCCGGCGTTCGGTGGTCCCACGACGACCACTCGGGCCCCTTCCACGAGGAGCCGGATCGCGTGGTACCCGTCCCGCAGGTTTTGCAGGGCCGCGCTCGCCCCTGCGGGGTCGGTCCGGGCCAGGTCGCGAATGCTCCGCAGGACAGTCGGCAGATGCCGTCGCTGCCACGCCAAGGCTTCGACCGCCCGGCGTGTTCGGGCTCGGATCATGGCCTCATCCGCCTCCGATTCGATCCAATGGCCGGCCCGCCACGCCAAAGGCGTCTGCGGGGCCGAGGCCGTGCTCGCCACACACGCGCCCCTGCGTTCCAGGGCGAGCAAGACCCGGGTCACCACCCACACTCCACCGTGAAGGCTGATGTCGACTTCCCAGAACGGGTCGGCCGTCCGTCGAGGCGCCAGAATCACGTGATCCAGGATCTCACCACCCTCCACCAATCGTCCATACCAAAGCCGCTGCGGATCCTCGGCCAACCCGTCCCGGGACCGATCGGATTCGAACAGCGACTCCGCGATCCGCAGCGCCTCCGGACCGGCCACCCGAATCACCGCGATCGCCCCAACGCCCGGTGGGGTGAGCAGCCGTGCCCAAGTGACGTGTTCCTCGGTCCGATCCATCACGTATGCCACGTTCCCGCGTCAGACGCCATTTCCACCCGCTGATCGACTCGCAGGCCGGGCCGCCCCGCCCCGCCGACGGCCGCCAGTATCGCCGTCCTCTGGAGCGGGCGGAAGCGCCGGGATGGGAATCCGGCTCCGGCCGTGTAGAATGCCCCGTCTGCGGATGGACCTGGAGGCTCGTTTGGAAGGCATCGCAATGAAACGGACCCCGGACAAGACGGCCGCCTGCCCGAGGTCGTCTTGCCGCGCGTTGCAGGGGTCGCTGGACGATCTTCTCACCCGGGAGTGGCTGCTCACAAACGGGCTGGGAGGCTTTGCGTCGGGCACGGTGATCGGCTGCCCCACCCGGAAGTACCACGGATGGCTGGTCGCCTCCAAACGACCACCGCTGGAACGACACCTGCTGCTCGCCGGGGCCGTGGATCGCGTTCACACCGGGGACGTGCTTCTGGACCTGTCGTCCTGGGAGTTCAACCACGGGGTGGAGCCGGCGGGCTATGCCCACCTGGTGGCGTTTGATTTCGACCCCGCAGGCCCTGATCCGTGGGTCCGCTGGACGTACGCCCGCGACGGGGTCTCGGTCCGCCGCCAGATCACCTTCGTCACCGACCGGCAGGTCACCCGCATCCGGTACGACGTGGAGGCGCCCGCCAAACGACCGATTCTCCTGGAGGTTGCGCCCATGCTGGCCATGCGCGACTTTCACAGCCTGCGGCGGCAGGCGGCCGTCGACCCGTGGAAACTGAACACCGACGGCCACTGGCTCTGGGTCCAGGACCGGGCCCAGCCGGACCAGACCCTCGCCCTGTTCTCCCGCGAGGGAGAGGGGCTTTCGCAGGCCCGCTTCACACCCGAGAGGACCTGGTGGCACAACATCCGATACCGCATCGAACTGGAACGGGAGTATCTCGGGGGTGAAGACCTTCAACGGGCGGGGACGTTCCGAGCGACGGGGACCGGTTCGCTGGCCGTCGAGTTTGTGGCGGTGGGGTTCGCTCCAACGCCGGAGGCGGCGGCCCAGGCGGCGGAAGGCGCGGTTCGGCCGTCCCGCACGCGGTCAAGCGTGGCGGCGGGCGATCCCGTTCGACACGCCCTGGCGGCGGCGGCGGACCAGTTCGTGGTGCGGCGGCGATCGGACCGGCACCGAGACCAGGCGACGATCATCGCCGGGTATCCGTGGTTCGGCGACTGGGGCCGCGATTCGTTCATCTGCCTGGAGGGCCTGCTGCTTCGGACGGGGCGGCACGCCGAGGCGCGGGAAGTGCTGGAGACGTTCGCCGGCGTGCAACGCAACGGACTCATCCCCAACCGGTTCGACGACTACGGCGGCGACTGCGAGTACAACAGCGTGGACGCGTCGCTGTGGTACGTGCATGCGGCCGACGCGTACCTGACGGCAACGGGCGACACCACGGCGTGGCGCGGGTTCCTTGCCTCCGCGTGCCGGAACGTTGTCGACGCGTTCGTCCGAGGAACGGATTTCGATATCCGCCTGGACGAGAAGGGACTCATCTGGTGCGGACATCCGCAGGTTCAGATCACCTGGATGGACGCCAAATGCGGAGACGTCGTCTTCACCCCGCGACACGGCCGCCCGGTGGAAGTCAACGCGCTGTGGCACCACACGCTGCGCATCCTCACGCAGCGGTTCGCCGATACGGACAAACGCCTGTCCAAGCGCTGCCGCGCCCTGGCCGATCAGGTCGCCGGGTGTTTCGAAGACACATACTGGAACCCGGCGCGGAATTGCCTGTTTGACTGCGTCCGCGACGACGAGCGGGACGCCGCCATCCGGCCGAACCAGATTTTCGCGGTCAGCCTGGCCGATTCGCCTCTGTCGGCGGAGAAGCAGGCCGCGGTGCTGGAGACGGTGCGGTCCCGCCTTCTTACGCCGTTCGGGCTGCGCAGCCTGGCGCCGGATGACCCGCACTACATCGGACGGTTTCGAGGCGTGCAGCCGGTGCGCGACCGCGCGTATCACAACGGCACCGTCTGGTCCTGGCTGATCGGCCCCTTCGTGGAAGCGCACCTGCGCGTCCACGGCTTCACCGCAGAGGCCAAATCGGAGGCACGGCAGTTGCTCCGGCCGCTGATTGACCATTTGTCCGAAGCCTGCCTCGGATCCATCAGTGAGAACTTTGACGGCGATCCGCCGCACCGGCCCGGCGGCTGCGCCGCCCAGGCCTGGAGCGTGGCCGAGTTGCTGCGGGTTTGGGACCTGGTGAACGGATGACACGTTCTTCAATCGACGGCAACCGGATCTGGCAGATACACGTTCGGCCGCGAAGCCCGGACCTGGACCCGCAGGGCCGGCAACGGCTGAGCGACGCCCGACAAATACCCTCGCTGGCGCACGTGAAGG
>CAZPHH010000011.1:25131-74411 GCA_964586145.1 uncultured Phycisphaeraceae bacterium
GGCCGGCAACGGCTGAGCGACGCCCGACAAATACCCTCGCTGGCGCACGTGAAGGCCGTCTCCGCAAGCGCGTTCTACTTCGTGCGGGGCCCGCTGGATCGGGCGGCGGCCGAGACCGTCGGCCGAAAACTGCTGGCCGATCCGGTCTCGGAGACGTTCACGCTGGCCGAAGGCATGACGCATCGCGATCCCGATGAGCGGGCCGTCGAAATCCACTGCCTGCCCGGCGTGATGGACCCGGTCGCCATCAGCACGGCAGAGGCCGTGGCAGACCTGCTCGGACCGAGCGTCCGGGTGGCGGTGCGGACGGCCCGGCGTTATGTCATTGACGGGGCCCGCGACGCGACGGACCTGGAACGCATGGCCCGGCGCGTGCTGGCCAACGAGTGCATCGAAGCGGCCTACATCCAGGGCTTCGGGCGACACGACGGGCTGCCGGAGGCATTTCCGGTGGCGCCGGAAGCCTCGGCCGAGCCGCGAACCGTTCCCTTGCGGCACCTGGATCAAGACCGGCTTCTGACCCTGTCTCGGGAGGCCCACCTGTTCCTGTCGGCTGCGGAGATGGAGACCATCCGCGCGCATTTCGATGCAGTCGGGCGCGATCCGACGGACCTCGAGCTGGAAACGCTGGCCCAGACCTGGTCGGAACACTGCGTACACAAGACGCTCAAGAGCGAAGTCGTCTATCGCGGGGCGGACTTCGGCCGGGACGGCGAGGTAGAGGTGCGCTTCGAGAACCTCCTGAAGGAAACCATCGCCGAGGCGACCCGGCGGCTCAACCGGCCGTGGTGCCTGTCCGTCTTCGAGGACAACGCCGGCATCGTGGCATTCGACGAGGAATATGGCGTCGCCTTCAAGGTGGAGACGCACAACCACCCGTCGGCCATCGAGCCCTACGGCGGGGCGGCCACGGGCGTGGGCGGCGTGATCCGCGACATCATGGGTTGCGGGCTGGGCGCCAAGCCGATCGCCAACACCGACGTGTTCTGCTTCGCCCCGCCGGACTTCGCGGACGAACGGCTGCCCAAAGGCGTGCTGCACCCGCGCCGGGTCTTCAAGGGCGTGGTCAGCGGCGTCCGCGACTACGGCAACCGAATGGGCATTCCCACCGTCAACGGGGCGATCCACTTCGACGAACGATACCTGGCCAACCCGCTCGTGTTCTGCGGATGCGTAGGGCTCATCCCGCGCGATCGGATCGCCAAGGCCGCCTGCCCGGGCGACGCGATCGTCGTGGCCGGCGGTCGGACCGGCCGGGACGGGATTCACGGGGCCACCTTCTCCTCGGCAGAGCTGACGGACACGCACGCCGACGAATTCTCGCACGCCGTCCAGATCGGCAACGCCATCGAGGAGAAGAAGGTGCTGGACGCGTTGCTGCGAGCCCGCGACCACGCGGACGGCTGCCTCTACCACGCCGTCACGGATTGCGGGGCCGGCGGGCTGAGCAGCGCGGTCGGCGAGATGGGAGAGCACACCGGAGCCACGGTCGACCTGGAAAAAGTGCCTCTGAAATACGCCGGCCTGCGCTACGACGAAATCTGGATCTCCGAGGCCCAGGAACGAATGGTCTTCGCCGTGCCGCCGGGAAAGCTGGACGCGCTGCTCGCCATCTTCCGCGAAGAACACGTCCAGGCCACGGTCATCGGCGAGTTCAGCGGCGACGGCATGTTGCGCGTACGACACAAGGGAACGACGGTGGGCGAGCTCGATATGCACTTCCTGCACCACGGACTGCCCAGGAGCACGCGACGGGCGTCCTGGCAGCCACCCGTGCCGCACCACGTCGCACCGCCGGAGCGCGACCTCGGCCGCCGGCTGCTCCAAACTCTGTCCCACCCGAACGTGGCGTCCAAGGAATGGGTCATCCGCCAGTACGACCACGAAGTCCAGGGGGCAAGCGTGGTCAAACCGCTCTGCGGACCCGGCAACGGGCCGGCCGACGCGGCGGTGCTCCGACCGCGGCTGGACGGACGTCGCGGCATCGCCCTGGGATGCGGCCTGGCCCTGTCCCGGGCCGACGAGGATCCGTACTGGATGGCCGTCGCCGCGGTGGACGAGGCGCTGCGAAACGTGATCTGCGTCGGGGCCGACCCGGCCCGGACTTCCATCCTCGACAATTTCTGCTGGGGCTCCATTGACGACGACTACGCGATGGGCACCCTCGTGCGGGCCTGCGTGGGCGCGCGGGACGCGGCCATCGCGTTCGGCCTGCCGTTCATCTCCGGCAAGGACTCGTTGAACAACCAGTTCTCCCAGAGCGCCGAGGAAGCGCAGCGCTGTGGGCTGCCCCAGCGCATCATGATCCCGGGCACGCTCCTGATCAGTGCCCTGGGCATGGTCGAGGACGTGACTCGGTGCGTGACCGCCGATCTCAGACAACCCGGCTCGGCGTTGGCCGTGATTTCGGCCCCGGCAGACGCCGTGGGGCTGGGTCCGGCCGCGCGGCTTCATGCCGCGATGGCCCGATGGATCGCGGCCGGGTGCGCCCGAGCGGTCCATGACGTCAGTGACGGCGGGCTGGCCGCGGCCCTCGCGGAGATGTGCCTGGCGGGCGGCCTGGGCGCCCGCGTGTCCCTGGACGCGTGGGGCGACGAAGACCCGGCCTGCCTGCTGTTCGACGAGTCCCTGACCACCTACATCGTGGAGTGCGAGGAAGACGCCCTCGCGGAACTGGCCGTTCCCGAGGAAGCCATCACGCCGATCGGGCAGGTGACCGGCGCCCAACGGCTGATGATCGAAACGGCGGGTCGACCGCTGATCGATCTGCCTGTAGCCGAGCTCGCCGGCGCCTGGCGCCGCCTGCAACCGTGACCCGGCTCGTCGGGCAACGTCAGATGCAGATCGTGCGAGTCTGGACCTGGTTCCCGCCGGCGCGCTTGGCCTGGTACATGAGCTTGTCGGCCGCGCTGGTGACGGATTCAAGCGTGCAGGTGCCGCCCGCGGGACGTACGCTCAGACAGCCGGCGCTCACGGTGACCCGAACGCGACGATTCCCCCCGCCGACGCTCTCAGCGGCAATGTCCCGCAGAAGTGTCTCCACCCGACGAACGGCATCCCGCTCCTCGCAGTCGTAGTACAGCAAGACGAACTCGTCGCCGCCGAGCCGACCCACCAGCTCCTGCGGTCCCACGGACTTGCGGAGGTGGTCGGCCACGTGCTTCAGGGCCGTGTCGCCCGTCTTGTGCCCGTGCTGGTCGTTGAGCGTCTTGAAGCGGTCCACGTCACAGTAGACCACCGCGAAGTTGCTGCCGTAGCGGACGGCGCGGTTGATCAACTCACCCGCCTGCTCCGTAAAGCCGTCCCGGTTCAGCACGCCGGTGAGCGGGTCGCGGATGGCCCGCTCTTCCAGCTCACTCGCTTTCTGCACAAGCTGGTTCACGGTGGCGCCCGCCCGGGCCGCCTGCTGAAGAAGCTGATGCACGGTCGTGACCAGCGCCTCCGTGTTCTCGGCGGCCTCGTGAGCGGCCTGTTGCAGAAGCTGCACCAGTTCGGCCTGGGGAGTCTTGCCCTCCTCGAAGAACTGGTAGAGCTTCTCGAAGGCGTCCTGGACTCGCGTCAGGAACGTCGCGGAATCGACTCCCTTCGGTTGCGCGTGCTCCTCCAGAAACCGGCACAGCCGGTCCGCGTCGTGCCGGTTCCACGCATTCAGAATGTGTGGAAACAGCGACGCCACAACGTACGCCTCCGCGACGGCCGGCTCGTCGACGAACTGAGCCAGGCTCTCCCGGTCGTGGTGAAACGCAATGCAGTCCACGAGCGCCTCGGGCAGGTCCACCTTCTGGGCCAGCATCCGGCCGGCCTCCGCATGGTCGATGCCGAACGTGTCACGCTGATTCTGCAACTGTGCTTCCGCGTCGAAGGCCGGGTTCTGAAGGATCGCCAGCAGCGGCTCCCTGGCCGTCGAATAGAGCAGCGTGAGCGCCAGATCCTGGAACATCCCGCCCACGAAAGCGTGATCCCCGAGCTTGGCGTCCGTCAGAGAAATATACTCCTTGGCCGCGACGGCCTTGCACAACGACGCCTCCCAGAACAACCGCGACTCGTCCGACGTCAATCCGAGCTCGTTGTGCAGGCCGGTGATGCAGTAGCTGATCGCCAGCGTCCGCACGGTGGACAGCCCCAGCAGGTTCACCGCTCCCTTCACCGTCGTCACCTTGTTCCGCACGCCGAACCACGAGGAATTCGCCAATGAGAGAAGCTTGGCGCTCAGCGAGCTGTCTGCGCTGATCACTTTCGCGTAGTCGGAGGGCTCGGCCTCCGGATTCCTGCCCAGTTCCACGAACTTGACGGCGACCGCGGCCGTCGTCGGCAGGTACGACAGGGAATCGATCTTGCGGCGTAAACTGTGCCGAAGCTCTTCGGCAGATACTCCGGGCATGCTGCTCAGGCTTGTCATGATCGTCTGCACCCGTTCGGCAGGCTTCTCCCGACGGGCCCTCCGCGCACGTCGCGCGACGAGCCTTCCCCACCGCTCCAAAGCAATTGAGCGGCCCCACGCGGCTTTGTTCTCGCGAATCCCGCCCTGCCTAGCGGAAATCCCGCCAAAGACGCCCGCGCTCCCCGAATATCGACGCATCGTGGACTCCACTCGAATATGAACCCACACTTGAACCTTGAATTGGATCGTGCGTGCCACATGGGCGAATCGCAGCCTCAAAGGGCCACGGCAGCCCGCCGGCACCGGAAGGAAATTCCACTCGCCAATAACCCGCGATTCTGCAAAATGGTAAGGGATACTCATGGAATACCCGTGGCACCTGGGCTCTTTTTCTACTATGGAATACTCATTCCAGGACGCCTCGAACTGCGGGAACTACCGACGGGTCGCCGACTCACTGGTAACGAAGCGAGCCAAAAGTGAAGGACCTCCCACGTCAGATACGCAAAATGCAGAGGCGGGATTGCGCCGTGATCCGGATGCTGGGGCCAGCCGTCTGCGGGCTCGGGGTCGCAGCATTCGCGTGTGCGCAAGGCATAACCGTCCGCGATGACCTGATCATCCGGGAGGCGGTGACCGTCCCCGGCGGCGTGTTTCGCGTTCCGGATACGAACGCCGACGGCGCCGTCCGCATTGAGGGCGAGGGTCTGGTCGTGGACTTCGGCGGCGCCGAACTGATCGGCGCCGACGAGGGGCAGCGCCCGGAGACCTTCGCCGGCACGGGGGTCATCGTGGAAGGTCGGGACATCACCCTGCGAAACCTCCGGCTCCGCGGATACAAGGTCGGCATCCACGCCCGCCGCTGTACCGGCCTGGTCATCGAAGACGTCGACGTGTCCGGGAACTTCCGGCAGAAACTAACGTCCACCCCGTCGCGCGAGGACGGCCACGACTGGCTCTGGATTCACCGGAACGCCGACGAGGACTGGATCACGCAATACGGGGCCGGCCTCTGCGTCCAGGATTCCAGCGACGTCACGCTCCGCCGCATTGCCGCCCGCAACGGGCAGAACGGAATCGTGCTCATCCGCGTGAACGACAGTGCCGTCGTCGACTGCGATTGTTCGTTCCTGTCCGGCTGGGGCCTCGCGCTTTGGCAAAGCAGCCGGAACCACATCAGCCGGAACGCCTTCGATTTCTGCATACGCGGATACAGCGACGGACGCTACAGCCGCGGGCAGAACGCCGCGGGAATCCTCCTGGTCGAGCACTGCACCCAAAACGAAATTCTGGAGAACTCCGCCACGCACGGCGGCTGCGGGCTTCTGGCGTACCCCGGCCCGGAGACACTCGCCCGCACCGACCGGGCCGGACACAACGACAACCGCATCATCGGCAACGACTTCTCGTACTGTGCGGCGTACGGCCTCGAATTGGCCTTCGGGTTCGACAACTGGATTGCGGACAACCGCATCGTGGACAACGGCATCGCCGGCCTCTGGCTGGCCTACTGCCACGGTACGCGCATCACCGGCAATACCATCGAGCACAACGGTCGAGCGAAACGCATCCAATCCTGGGCCGGCATCGCCCTGGAACACGGGCGAGACAATCGCATCTACGACAACCGATTTCGCGCCAACAAGTGCGGCGTGTCCATCTGGACCGATGATGACGCCCATCTGGCCACCACAGCCTGGGCCCAGGCCCACGGCCGCGGCTCGGCGGACAACGTGGTGCTCGCCAACCGGTTCGTTGAGGACGAAACCGCTGTGCGCCTCCGGTACGCAGCCGATACCGTGCTGGCCGACTCCGCGGTGTCCGGCGTGGGCGTGGAACTGGACGCCGACCCGACCAGCACCGTGCTGACCAACGGCGCGGCGTACGAACGGGAGCCCGTGGCAGCCCCGACCCCGTCCGGCGAACGCCGGCCCGTGGGGGCACGCTCGGACCTGACCGGCCGCCATCGAATCCTGCTCACCGAGTACGGCCCGTATGGCTTCACCGGAACTTTCGTGCAGCCGGCCGTCGTTGTGGGAGGCAAGGAGGCGGTTGTCCTGCTGCTCGCGCCGCCGGGGCCGTTTCGGCTGGTGAAGGCCGAGGGGGCCATCGCGGCCACGCCTCTGGAGGGCGAAACGCCGGCCGTTCTCACGCTGGAAGCCAAGGAACCGGGCATTGCGCCGTTCACGCTCACCGTCGATATCCACGGGGAAGAGCACACCGTGCAGGGCACCCTGGACTACGCCGACTGGAAGGTCCGCCACTTCGCCTGGGGACCCGATGAGGACCCACGGGAAGACCGGGAGAAATGGCTCGCCCGCGCCGAGGCCGGGCCGTACGTCGAGTTTGAGACGCCCCGGATCAACTTCCATTGGGCGGACGGAGCGCCGGCTGACGGGCTGCCGGCCGACCGGTTCGGCACGCTGGCCACCACGCGGCTCCGACTGCCGGCCGGGCGATACAGGGTCTGCACGATCTCGAACAGCGGCGTCCGGGTCTGGATCGACGAGTCGCTGGTGCTGGATAGCTGGACCCGACACGAACGGAAAGAGAACACGGCAGAGCAGTCGCTCGACGCAGGCCGGTACAAGGTCCGCATCGAGCATTTCCAGATTGAGGGGGACTCCCGGCTTCAGTTCCGGCTGGAGCCGGCCCCGTAACGCGAGGATGACGGATGTCCCAACGCGTGGTCCCGGCCATCGACAGTATGAACATGGAACCGGGCGCCATCGAACAGGGGCATGCGCACCCGGCGCGGTTTGCCCGGGCGGCATTCGCGCCGGCCTGCACCCGCACGGGCATGCACGATGTGCCGTCCTGAAAGGACGAAGAAGGGCTGCGGCCAATGAACGAAAAAAACCGGCGTCTTGCCGAGTTCTGCCGGAAGCACGGGTATGACGGCGTACTCATCCGTCGCCGATCCAACATTGCCTGGGCCGCGGACGGCGCCGACGTGCATTGCAACCGGGGCACGCCGCTGGGCGTCGCATCCCTGCTCTGGACGCCGCAGCGCAAGACGGTTCTGACCACCAACATCGAAGACGCCCGGCTCGCCGCGGAGGAATTCAACGGGGAATGGGACATCCACGCCAAACCCTGGTGGACGGCTGACGAACGCCCCCCGGGCACCTTCGCGACGGACTATCCCGACGACAACATCGCCGAACTGCGCTTCTCCCTGACCCCGCGTGAGCTGGAGCAGGTGCAGGCCCTCGGCCACGACACCGCCGACATCATGAGCCGCGTGATGCGGGGAATCCGCACCGGCCAGACCGAGCGGGACGTGGCGGCCGACCTGATGGCCGATCTCCAACGGGAAGCCATCTTCTGCCCCGTGATTCTGGTGGCGGCGGATGAGCGCATCGCGCTCTATCGACACCCCATTCCCACCTCCAAACGGATTGAGAGAGCGGTGCTCGTCGTCCTGTGCGCCCAGCGTCACGGCCTGATCGTCTGCATCAGCCGTATGGTTCACTTCGGCCCGCTGCCGGCCGATCTGCGCCGCCGGCACGACGCCGTCTGCCGCGTGGATGAGGCGTTGCAACACGCGACCCGGCCCGGAGTCCGCTGGTGCGACGCCCTCGCCGCCGGCATTCGGGCGTACGAGGAGACCGGCTTTCCCGACGAATGGAAAAAACACCACCAGGGCGGCCCCATGGGGTACGAAACGCGCGATTTCCTGGCCACGCCCTCGGAAACCCGCGTCGTCCTGCCCAATCAGGTCGTCGGCTGGAACCCGACCATCACCGGCACCAAGTCCGAGGACACCACGCTCTCCAGCGGCGAGAACCTCACGGCCATGCCCGACTGGCCCCTGTGCGGCACTCGCCCGGACATCCTCTGCCGCTGATCGCGCTCCAGTACGGAGATACAGAGACAGGGCTTCCGTTCTCCGTCGCCCACGGGGGCCTTTGCGTTGCGTCGGCCTTGGCGGTCGTTAAGATGAAGCCCGGGTGCGGGCTGCGGACGCAACCGAAGCGACCCCGGTGCGCCGGGGCAGGCTCCGCGACGAAGGATCTGCGTCGGGGCGGGCGGGAGTATTTGCGCGGGACGCGGAGAGTTCGGGCGTTTGCAGTGCAAAAACGCGGAAAACAGGGACGGAGGGACGAAGTGATCCGCCTGCGGCGGCCGGACGCCCCGAGGCAGCGGCCGTAGGAAGGCGCGAGGATAGACCGGCCTTCTCGTTGTGGGACCGGCTTTCTCGCCATCCCGGCGCGCCGGGACCTGCGGAGACCAGCCGGTCTTCCACTCTCCAGTCTCTCGCTTTCAGTTCTCCAGCCCGGATTGCGCAGTTTGGCGATGGAAACGGGCGTGGCGCGGGCGGCAGGCGGGTTTTTCCCCAGAAGTCTTCACTACATTTTGAGGGGTCGCCTCGCGACCGGTCGGGGCGGTCACGTGGAGGCGGATCCCGGCGGCGGGTCGGTGGGGAACTTCCGCGGTGTCACGTCGCGATCGGCGCAGAGACGTTCCGGTAAGCCGAATCCCAAGGCGGTGATGATCTGGGCCTGCTCGGCATTGGGCCGGGCCACCCGGCGGAGCCGGAGGGTCCGGCCTTCCACCGTCTCCAGAAGGATGTCTCCGATCTGCACGTCGTGCAGCACCTTCAAGGCCACGGCCGGACTCATCGCACGATCCTGCGGTCCGGCGTCCGGGTCGTCCGGGTCCTTCTTGCGGATTCGCGTCTGGAGTCGGGCGTTGCGCAGCATATGGGCCAGGGCCTTCCACAACGCATAGGCCGGCACGCACACGTCCTCGTGCCGGGTGTGGAAGACGGCCGTGCGCTGCCAGCGCCGCTCCTGGTCCTCGGTCAGCTCACCCAATTGGGCCACGACGCGCTGCCGCGGGCCGCGTTCCGTCCGATGGGACTCCACCAAGGCAAAGTAGGTGTGCCGCTTGCCGTCCTTGGTGCGATGCAGCTTGCGCAGGAACATCCGAGCCTCCACGACCAGTGTGGCACGGATTCAGGGCCGGGCAAGCCGGTAGGTCTTCACTACAACGGAACCGACGCCAGGCACTACGCCTGACGCTGCCGCCAAGGCGGATTCACCTCGTCAATCGCACCGAGAATCGCTTCGATTTCCTCCAAACTGCGCGACCTGGGCTAGCCGGCCGGGCTGCTCCCCGGCGGTCACCTGCTCAACTGTTCACCTGTCCAAGCCCCGGGCCGGGTTATGGCCTTCCTGTTCGAGAACCTGGCGGTCTACCAGAAGGCGGTTGACCTCGCCGACCGAATCGCCACTCTCTTGGAGAGGTTCCCGCGTGGCTATGGATTGCTCGTCGATCAACGGAACCGCGCGGCATCGTCCATCGCCACGAGCATCATCTCCCGGCCACGCTCCTCAGCGCCGACGCATGTTTCTCAATCAACTGCAGCGTTGATGCATCCGCATCGTACACCGAGTACCACCCGGGCCGTTCGTGCGGTGGATCACCTATCCATGCGTCCCCCGGCCGGGCGCGGCCGGCCCACGCCCAGAAATTCGAGCCGGCCACCGGGCCGCCCGCTGAGGCCGACTCCAGAACGCACTCGTACATCGCCGCGAAGAACCGATCGCGATACGTGACCCCCGCCGCCGGATCGTAGCCGTCGTGCCCCGGTTCCCAGTCACGGGCCAGGCCGAACTCCTCGAGCACCAAGGGCTTGCCGAGTTCCCTGGCCTGCTCGGCATGCCGGCCGAAGTAGTCCCGCGCCTTGGCCTCCGCTTCCTCGTACAAATCCGGGGCCTGCGGATCGTACCATCGCCAGTTCTGCGGCCACAGGTGGATCGTGGCGTAGTCGATATGCCCGCTCTCGTGCGCCGCGTCGAACGGCGCGCTGATGCTGCCCTCCGCCCCCGTGGTGACCATGTGGTTGCGGTCGAGCGATTTGATGAACCCGGCCGTCTCGTGAATCCACGCCGCCGGGAATCGGTTGGGCTCGTTGGCCAGCTCCCAGGCGAAGATACTCGGCTCATCCCGATAGGCTCGCCCGGTGTACGGATTGACTCGTTCAATGATCGTTCGAATGTGCTGCCGATACCACCGCTGGCAGCGCTCGCTGCCGTAGAAGGCGGCCGTGAAGTCGCCAAACGCGCCCCAGCCGTGCGTGGCCGGATACGGAATGCTCGTGCCCGTATCCCAGGCGACGAACTGCGCCATCCCGCCGCTCCATTCCCAGAAGTTCGTCAGCGCCACGACGGCCCGCATCCCGCGCCGGTCCAGTTCGGCGATCAGGTAATCAAGGCCGTCCAGCACGGCCGGGTTGTACTGCCCCGGCTCGGTCATCATGGCCGGCGTCGCCCGGTACGGCTCGCCGTCCGGCCCCTCGAACGCCGCCAGAATCCGGATGTTGTTCACCCCCAGATCCTGGAGCCGATCCAGCTCCGACGCCAGCCGCTCCCGGTCCCCGTGCGGTGCGGCCATCGCCATGTGGACCGCCTGCCAGAAGTTCGCGCCGACGAACAGGTGCCGCTCGCCGCCGACTTTGAACTGGCCGCCATCGACCCGCACAAACCGACCCGAAGCACAGCCGGGCAACAGCGCGACCGTTACCAGGAAGATCGCCGGTACGCGGAGAATCGTCTGAACCGGTCGCCGCCAACCAAACCTGCTCAGCCCCAACCGCATGCTGTCACTCCTTCCTTCCGATTCGTCCGTGCTCCCAACCCGCCGCATCACAATCTCCCGCCGCACGACTCGACGCCTCGAGAGAGCACCTTGTCGTCTTCCCTCCCCCGAAGGGTCGGAGAGCTTCACTCCGACCCACTGCCTGACAGTCGACAGTTCCCATTCACCGAAGCACCAGCACCCATCTTACTGTCACACAGCCGCTCGATCCAAGCGAAGGCGATCTCTCACCGTGTAGCAAGCTGTCTGATTGTTTCACGCTGCCTAGTACCGCGTTTCGCAAATTTCACGACCATCGGAGTCGGGATTCGCTCCCCCGGGACTCCATCTGATCTGCCTTCCGCAAGGGGTGTATAGTCGCACTTCTTATGAAACGGGGTAATAGCATGGAGCGCATCGTCGGCCGGGACGCGCCCCGGTCCGCCGGGGCCGGCGGCAACCCATACCGCGGCCCGCTTGCGTGGCGGCCGGGTTGATCGCATGATGCCGTCGTGATGCGAGACAGAACTGCTTGCATGGACGATACCGACCCATCCAGGAAACTGCGACTGGCGGTGCTGCTGTCCGGTGGTGGCCGATCGCTCCACTATCTCCACGAGGCGGCGGCGGCCGGTGCGATTCCGGTGAGAATCGTCCGGGTGGTGTCCTCGCGCCCGGATGCGTACGGCGTGACGCGCGCCCGGGATCTCGGACACGAGCCCGTCATCGTGCAGCGGAAGGGCATGACCCAGGCGGAGTTCGACCGTCGCATGACGGAAGCCCTGACCCGGGCCAACGTGGATCTCGTCTGTATGGCGGGCTATCTCGTCTTCTGGCACATTCCTCCTGCCTTCGAAAACCGGGTGATGAACATCCACCCCGCGCTGCTTCCCGAGTTCGGGGGCAAGGGTTTCCACGGGCACCGCGTACACGAAGCCGTGCTTACGGCCGGACGGCCGGTCAGCGGATGCACCGTGCATTTCGCCGACAATGAATACGACCACGGCCCGGTCATTCTGCAGCGCCAGGTGCCCGTCATGCCGCACGACACCCCCGACACCCTCGCCGACCGCGTTTTTGAGGCGGAGAAGGAGGCGTACCCGGAGGCGATCCGGCTCTTCGCGGCCGGCCGACTCCTGGTGGTCGGCAGCCACGTCCAGATCGCGCCGGAAGGCTCAAGCGCAAGCGGGATGCGAACCTGAGTCCACGCACTCGTCCAGAAACGCCGTAACCCGTGCATGGTGCTCGTCCGACTCGGAAAACACCCAGTCGCAATGCCCGCCGTCTTCGATCACGTGGAGCCGCTTGGGCGCCGGCGCCGCTTCGTACAGATCGATCGTGTGTTGCGCCTTCACGATTCGGTCCGCCGTTCCACAGAGGAAGAGCTTGGGAACGTCTGGCAACCGATTCATGATCTCGATGGGCGAGTCGTCGTCGCTGACCAGATAGCGAGACACCAGACCCGCCACTCCCCACAGCAGAGACCGTCGGAGCACCTCGCGGGCCTCCCGTCGGTAGGCCGCGAACGCACCGTCAATCACGAGCCCGCGCAGGTCGTTGCGTCCGGCCGCCGCGACCAGGCCAAGCGTTCCCCCGATGGACTGGCCGAACAGCACGACCCGGGCCGGATCCACGTCCGCCCGGGTCGGCACGTACTCGATGGCGGCGCGGACGTCCGCCAGCGTGCCCGCCCGCGTGGGCCGCCCCTGCGACTGGCCGTACCCGCGGTAGTCAAAACACAGCACGTTCCAGCCGCGCCCGGGCAGCCAGGCCACGTACGGGAAATGGGCACTGACATTGCCCGCGTTGCCGTGCGCATGCACGACCGTGCCGCGAGCCGTCCCCGTCGCCGGAAAGAACCAGCCGTGCAGCCTCACGCCCCCGTCCGAGCGAAAACAGACGGATTCGAACGCCAGGCCGTACTCGCCCGGGCTGTCATATCGAACCCGCGTCGGATAGTAGAAGAACCGGTCGGCGATGCTCATGGAAAGACAGGATAGCCGCGGCGGCGCAGACGGAAACCCGTCCACCCGTGCCGCTGATGCTGCGTCACGTGGGCGACGGACCGGGGCCGTTCAAGGCAACTCGGACGCCGGGCGCAGCGGATGACGCGACCAGCGCGACCAGCGATCCTGCCATCGGCCGTCGCCGCCGAACACCAGCACGAGCACCGAATCCCACGACGCATCCAGACAGGTCCAACCCAGCCGATCGCCCGAGACGATCCGGACGCCTTCAATCCAGCCGTCCAACTCGTCCGGCGACAGGGTATGCAGAGGCAGAAGAACAATCGCCATCCCGTCCGGCGCCAGGGCGCTCCGCACGCGGTCCAGAAACCCGGTGCTGAGCAGGCGACGGCGCACGGGCCCCGACAGCGTGTGCAGATCCATCACCGCGATGGCCGTCTCACGCCTCACACGGAGCGCTCGCGTCGCAGAAAGCCGGCGGGCGTGATCACGCCCGACCCCGTGCGGCGCCGACAGGCCGTGCATGCCGGGGTCAAACGAATGCAGCGTCTCAGCCGGCAGGTGGAGCCCCGTCTCTGCCATCAACCGGAAGGAGGCCCCGAACAAGCCGATCACGCGCTTGTCCGCCGGGACGGTCTCCATGGACAACAGCGGGCCCGTGACCGGCGACCGCGCGTAGCGCGAGCCCGACACCCGACGGCGGGGAAGCGGTTCCGCCTGCATCCCGCCATCGCCATCCCGCCACTGAGACACCGTCAGCCATTGCGATTCCACGAGTCGGACACGGTCCCCGGACCGCGTCACCAGCCACCGCTGGGCCGGACGGGGCAGAACCACCGCCAGGACGATGACGACTCCGAAGACCCACGCAACCCGCCGCCCGCCAGGACGATGCCCGGCGGCCGGTTCGTGGATGACCAGCACGCCGCCCAACGCGAGCAGCGTCAACGCACCCGCCGCCAGCAAGGCGTACGTCCCCAGCGCCGCCAACGCCGGCCAAAGGAAGAAGTAGACAAGCACACTCAGCGCGACCGCCGTCCGGGACAGCAATGCCGAGCCGACCGTCGGACGATTCCCCATCCGGCCAAGCACGGCCCCCGCCGCAGACCCAGTTGCGTACCCGCCCGCCGCGGCGGGCACGCTCACGCTCGGCACAATCAGCAACCACAGCCACAGACCGTGTGAAGCACCCGTCCCGACGCTCGGAGATACGAAGGCGACAAAAACCAGAGGAACGGCCATCGCCACGCCCGCCGCCACGAACACGGACCCCAGCGCTCCCACGGACCCGGTCTGCGTCCAGTCACGCCGGCAGGACCATCCCCACCCGCCCGCGACGGCCGCCAAGGCCGGCACCCAGAGTCCCAGGCTGCCCCCCCGCTCGAGTCGACCCAGAATTCCCAGGGCGCGGCACCAGCCGACCAGGGCAACAACCAGGATCACCGCCCCAATCGCTGCCGCCGCCCGGAGTATGAAAGGCCAGGGATCACGAGCCTCCGGCGGCACCGGGGCGTCGACTTCCTGAACGACATGGTCGGAACCCGCATGAACCTGGGACCATTGCACGGACAGCATGGCCACGACCAGAAACGGAACGGCGCCCGTGATGATCCAGGCCGGCGGTGGAAGAACCTCTTCGCCGATCACGACCGGAACCAGAATGCCGACGGCCACGCCCAGCACGACCCACCGCAGGACCCGCGGGTCCCAGCGCTCCACGGAACGGGCGACAATGGGCACACAACTGACGACCCAGCCGAGTAACGCAAAGACCGGCACGGCCGTGGCTGCGATCAGCAGGGCCTCCACCGCGGTGAGCGTGGTCATGCTCCAGACAAAACGGCCCAGCAAGCCGTCGTACGCGGCCCGTCCGCAGGAAACCAGAAGCGGCAAACCCAGCAGCGCAAGGCCCGCCGCCAGAGCCAGGCCGGCCAGAACCGTCCACAGCAGGGCCAGGTCGACGTCCCCGCCGAACGCCGGGCGGGCCGTCAGCGCGGTCCGCGTCGTCTTCCGGCGAAACGCTCGCGTCCCAACCCACAACGCCAGCGCCGGAGGCAGACCGGGCCCGATGCCCAGACCCAGAAACACCGCGCCCCACACCAACCGACCGGTTAAGGGCGTCGGATCCAAGATGCGATACCACTGCTCTGCGAAGCCGAACGCCCCCAGACCCAGCCCGGCGCCGACCAGCATCGCAACCGCGTCCTCCGGCCGAAAACGCCCCCCTGGACGTTGTCGGGCCGTGTCGGTCAGGACTGTGCGTCGCAGCCTCATTCAGGCATCCACAACCGTCGTGCCTTCGGCATCGAACAGCATTCGCGGCCCCTGATCCAACTGGACCACCAGCGCCGACGTCGGGTCCACGTCCACCACCACGCCGACATACTCGCGGCCGTCGTGCCTCAGCCGAATCCGCTGCCCCAGTCCGACCGCCCGGGCACACCAGCGCTCGCAGACCACCTCCGGACGCAACGACCGGGGGTCCACCAGCCACGCATCGAGTTGCTGGAGAAGCGCCCGCGCCACCCGGGTTCGGTCAATCGGATGGCTGCTCTCCAGGTCCAGGGAAGTGGCCCGCTTCCGCAAGTCCGGCGGGAAGTGGCCCCGGTGCTGCAGGCAGTTGATCCCGATGCCGGCCACGAACACCCGGCCGCCCCGCACCCCCGGACGCGACTCCACCAGAATCCCTCCGAGCTTGCGACCCCGCGCAACCAGGTCGTTTGGCCACGAAAGCTCCACCGGCACGTGGGTCGCGGCGCGAACCGCATCACAGGCCGCCACCCCGCAGATCAACCCCACCAGGCCCCCCTTCAACGCGCCGGCCGCGTCATCGAGCACCACACTGCAAAGCACGCCGGCCCCACGCGGCGAATGCCAGACCCGCCCCAGCCGGCCGCGCCCCGACGCCTGGTGCTCGGCGAAAACCGCCAGCCCGTCGGCCGGACCGCGCCCGACGTGTTCCCACGCCACGTCGTTGCTGCTCGTGACGGAATCCAACACGAGCACGCGCGACGGGATACGCCGCGTGATCAACCCCCGGCAGATTTCGTCCGCGCTCAGCGGACCCGCTTCCGCCATGCAGCCCAAGATACCAGAAACCCCCCTCGGCGAAACGGCCACGCAACGGCCGACGGCAGGGTGTCGCGAACGCGTGAACGCCCCCCCCAACCGTTGCGACCCCACGTGCCCCGACGTACGATCCCCCCCATGCCGCGGGAATCGGACACACCACCTCGCTCACCCTCTGAATCGGCGCGGTCCCCCCGCCGGGAGTGGCTGTGCCTTCTGGTGCCCGCGGTCATCCTCGTGGCCTTCCGTCTGCACGCGTTCGGCGGCCCCCTGGAAACTGACGAGTGCAACTACGCCTATATCGGCGCGCGCCTGCTGGACGGCGACCGGCTGTATGTGGACGTGTGGGACCACCAGCCGCCCGGCGTGTTCGTCCTGTTCGCGGGCCTGACCGCGCTGGCGGGCAATTCGGAAACCTCCATCCGCGTCTTCGCGTTGCTCTGGTCACTGGCCACGCTCGCGTTCGTGTACCTCGTGGCCAGAAGAAGTCTTACACCGGGCGCCGCCTGGATTGCCGCCCTCCTGTTTGCCATGGCCTCCAGCGATCCGGGGGTGGCCGGCGAGGGCGCAAACCGCGAAATCTACATGAACGCGCTGGTGGTCGGGTCCGTCGCCTGCCTCATGCGCCCCACCCTGGCTCGCGTCCTGCTCGCCGGCACGCTGCTGGGCCTGGCCTCGACCATGAAAACCGTGGTCGCCGCCCAGTGGTTCGCCCTGCTGATCGCCTTGTGGATCGGGCAGGCGAGCGGCGGGCGTCCGGCCATCCCTCGCCTCGCGCGAGCGACCCTTGCATTCGCAGCCGGTCCGGCGCTGATCTGGACCGCCGTGGCGGGATACTTCGCCGCCACAGACCGGTTCGCCGTCTTCTATGACGCGGTGTTCACGTACAACCTCACCTACAGTCAGATGAGTTCCGGGCCACTTGCTCGGTTCGCCGAGTTCTTCGTGGCCGGCCAACCCTCGTCCTGGGCCGTGTTCCGCACTGCGCTGCCCCTGTGGCTGGCCGGCGGAGCGGGGCTTGTTGCCGCGGCGATCCGGTTTGGCCGACGAGACCGCCCCGGGGCCGCGCTGGTTCTCGCACTGGCCCTCGGGAGTTTCGTGGCCGTGTGTCTGCCACGACAATTCTGGCCCCACTACTACCTGTTGATGCTGCCGTCCCTGGCTATCCTGGCGGGCGCCTCGATGGACCTGCTGACGGCCCGTGTGGCAAAGGGATACGCAGCCGTCCTGATCGCGACGCTTCTGCTGACCCAGGGGCTGTTTTACCTGCTTGCCCCTGCAGACCTGATCGGCGTCCAGCGATACAAGATGCGGATGCTCTGGGCTCGAGACCAGGCGGGGCGACTGGCCGACGTCACCGAGCCGACGGATTCCACATTCGTATGGGGTAACGCAGACGCCGGGATCTACTACTACTCGCAGCGACGCTGCGCCACACGATTCACCATGGTCGGTTCGCTGCTGGGCGAAGACCCGGCCGCCCGGCGCCGCCAGTCACTCCTGATCGACGATTTGACGCGCAACCGCCCGCGCGTGATCCTCCAGGCCATGCCGTTCATCCCGCCCATGGAGCAGTTCCTCCAGGAAAACGGCTACACCGAAGCGGGCCACGACTATGATCCGGCGAGCCGGTCCGTCCGGATGTACGTCTACGACGATCCGAGCCGGCCGATCCGCCGAATCGACTGGAGTTGGAGCGAACCATGACCGAGCCCAACCTCGTCGGCACGCAGGACCGCCCCGCCGCCCGACGGGCCGGGTTCCGTTGGGTCATACTCGGGTTCCTGGGGCTGGGCACTGCGTGCCGGCTGTACGCCGTGCTGTTGCCGCCGACCGCACCGATGCTCTGGGACCACCACGAATACGTCTCGTGGGGCCGACTGATGGATCAGTCCGGATTCACCGCTCTCTACGACGATACGCCGCCGCTCGGACAAATGTGGAGCCCCATGCGGCAGGCCCGCTTCCCAGCGAGACCCGACACACTCCATTACTGCAACTACCCGCCCGGCATCGCCTACGTGCTGTACCCGAAGATCCGACTGCTGGCCCTTGTGGACCCCACCGAGGCTTCCAACACCCCCACGGCCCGGCTGATCTTCGCCGCTCTGCCGCTGGCCTGTGACATCCTGCTGGCATTCGGCTGCCTGGCCCTGGTCCGTCCGTACGGCCACAAGCCGGCGATCGTCGCCTTCGCGGCGGCCATTCTGGCCCCACCCTTCATCATCGACTCGTGCCATTGGGGCCAGACGGACAGCATGACCCTGGCCCCCGCCGTGTGGATGGTCTGGGCGATGCTACGGCAACGATGGATGACGGCGGGGATCCTGTGGGGAGCGGCCCTGGCCCTCAAGACCCAGGGCATCCTGCTGACCCCGCTGTGGCTGCTGGCGTTCGTTCTTGAGCCGCGGCGGGCGCGCGGCGTCGCCGGCGGCGGTGCTGCGATTCTCGTGCTGCTGGCGGCGGCCCTGCCCTTCACGCTGCACTCCGGATTGCAGTGGTTTATTCGTGGGTTCTGGAACAACCTGACGGAGTTCTACCAGCAGACCACCCTGCTGGCATTCAACATCTGGTACGCCGACCTGCTGGTTTGCGAGAACAACGACGCCACCCTCACCTGGTTCGGCGTCTCCAAGGACACCTGGGGCAAAGTGTTCCTGCTGATCGGGTTAGCCATCACCACCGGGCTGCTGTGGCGCCGCCGGCAGCGCCACCCTGCGCTGATGGTGCGATTCGCCGCCGTGCTGCTGCTGCTGGCCGTAATGCTGCCGACCCGCGTACACGAACGATACATCGTGCTCCCCCTGCCCTTTCTCATCTGCGTCGCGGCGGTCTGCCCGCGAGCCTGGTGGGGCGTAGCCCCGCTTCTGTTGGCCGCCACCTGCCAGATTACCGCCCCGGACTGGCTGACCATGCGCGCCACCCAATGGTACTACGTCGAGCATCGCATCCTGGCAGACCTGGAAGAGCAGTACGCGGCACTGCACGCGGAAATGGAACGCGGAAACCTCACGCCCGAACAATTCGCCGCGCTGCCCACGCCGCGCGAGCAACTGGCCATCGACCACGAAAACCATCGAATACAACGCTGGGCCACCGGCGATCCCATCCGGGAATGGGCGCTCACCCTGTTGAGCCTGGCGTCAACGCTCGTCTGCCTGGTCTTCGTCATTCCCGGCTGCCGGGCCCGCCCGCCATCGGCACAACCTCAATGATGTGAAACCGCTCCTCGCCGCCCGGGCCGCGAATGACGTGCAGCAGCCGTCCCCCCTCCAGGTCGCCCGGGCGAACCACGAACAACGCCCGCTCCTGAGCCCGCGTGAGGAAGTGCTCTTCCAGAACCGGCTGGCCGGCACTGAGCAAAAACGGCCCCATCGTATCTATCGTGTGGAACTGGTCCTGCTCATCGCGGTAGTGAAACGTCTTCACCCACGACTGGAACTCCGCAGGCGGAACCGGCAGAATCAGCAACGGATACACATACGGCTGAATGCTCGGCCAATAGGGCCGCGGCGCCGAGATGTGGTCGCTGATGAAGATGCGGTCATAATCCCGCCACCGATCGCGGATCACAGCCATCGCCTCACACAGGTCCGTCTGGAACAGCGCCTGGTAGAACGGGCTCCGGGCCTCTTCGACGAAATACTGCCGACCGGTGTACCACGCGTTCACCGCCAGCGCAACGACCACCCCCATCGTCGCCGCCAACCGCCGCTTTGATCCGACGGCGGACGCCGTACCCGCCAGCGTCCGAATGCCGATCGCCCCGGTCCATTGCAGCACGCCCAACCCACAGGCGGAACGCAACGCGTGCGGCCCGCTGGTCGTCAGTGACCCGGCAATCGGATACAACAGCAGCCACGCCAGCAGCAACGCGTGCCCCCGGTTCGCCTTCCGCTCGCGAATCAACCCGACCAGCCCCGCCGGCAGAAGCGCCAGCATGTACCAGTTCAACTGCCCCACCCCCGGAATCGACTGGACCGACACAATGTCGCCGCGAACAAACATCCACTGCGGATCGTAATGCCGCACGTACTTCCCGACGATCTCGGTGAGGAGCTGCGGCACGGGCATCCCCTTGTGGAACAGCGACTCCTGCATCGCCCGGGCGTTCACCGTGTTCCATTGCGTCAGGTACAGGTGAATCAGCGGCGCCAGCACAACCCCGGCCACGACCACCGACACCGCCAGGCCCACACGCGACCGCGAATCCCGCAACACCGGGCGCCACGCCCGCCAATACACAATGGCTCCGACCACCAGAAACGCCGGCATGAATAGCTTCATCGAACCGTACGTGTGCTGGGACAACCCCACCACCAGCCCAAACGCCGCCATCCACGGCCAGCGCAGGCGCACCCGATTCCCCACCGGCGAGCCGGCTCCGCGCAAGGGCCAGCCGGCCAGCGACAGCGTCAACACCGCCGCAATCGGAAACAGCGGAGTCAACGTGGCCTCGTGCCCGAACCGGCTCAGTTGCAGATGCCACGGCGAGAGGACCAGCAGCAGCGCCGCCCAAAAGGCCGTCCGGGCGTCACCAACCCGGCGCACGGCCCCGTACAGCAACCCGATCGTCAACCCCCCCCACAGGGCCGCCGGCAGCCGGGTCGCCACCACCAGGTTCTCCGGCCCAAGCCACGCCGCAAAAGGAATGATGAGATAGGCATACAAAGCCGGCCGAAAGTCACCCCGACCCAACGCCTCCAGAATCACCGGCCACGAATGCCCCCAGCGGTCCTTGCCGGTCTCCAGCAAGCTGTACGCATCGTACCCGTTACTCGCCTCGTCCTGGTTAATCGGCGGAGGCGCCCAACTCAATCCGGGCAGGCGTGTGGCAACCGCCAGCAGCAACAGTGCCGTCACCCAGACCCATTCGCGACTGTTCCGCTCGCCGGACATGGCCGCTGATTGTACCCCCCGAAACGCGGATTCCCACCCGAACCCCGCGCGGTAGAATGTCCGCACCGGCTACTGGCCGCCGGCCATCGGACCCGGAACCGTGCTGACCTTCTCCCTTCAATCCGGATCGAACGGCAACGCCGTCTATGTTGAAGCCGACGGCGCTAAGCTGCTGTTTGACGCCGGAATCAGCGGAAGCCAGGCCCGGCTCCGCCTCGCAACGCATGGCCGGAGCATCCGCGACGTAAACGCCCTGATCCTCTCCCACGGCCACGCGGACCACGTGAAATGCGCCGGAATCTACCACCGCAAGTTCGGCCTGCCCGTGTACATGACGGCCGGGACGGAACGGAGCTGCCGGCCCTTCCTCGGCCCCGTCCGATCCGTACATCGCTTTCGGGCGGGCGAAACGCTGACTTTCGGCCGGGCGAAGGTGTACACCCTGCCTACACCCCACGACGCAGCGGATTCCATCGCCTTTGTGATCGAATGCGACGGCAGAAGACTGGGCATATTCACCGACCTGGGCAACCCGTTCCCCGAACTGTCTCGCGCCCTTGAGTCGTGCGATGCCGCATACCTGGAGAGCAACTTCGACCCGCACATGCTCGCCAACGGGTCCTACCCGGTGTGGTTGAAGAATCGAGTGGCCGGTCCCGGCGGGCATCTCTCCAATCGCCAGGCGGCCGACCTGCTCGCCCGCTGCGGACGACGCCGCCCGCGCTGGGTCGCCCTGGCCCATCTCAGCGAAGAGAACAACCGGCCGGAACTCGCCCTGGAGGCGAGTCATAGCGCCGTCGGAAAGAGCTATCCGCTGTTTGTTGCGTCCCGGTACGAAGCTTCAGACCCGCACGACGTGTGAACCGGCCGAGCGGCGCAAGCCCGCCTGGAAGACCCGTGTCGCCCCGCTGATCACATTCTCTCCTCCGCCGCGCCGGAGATGGAACGCCGGCGGATCAGGGACGATCAAACCCCCCGTCCTCCTCATCCTCCAGGTCGTCCTCTTCCTCCTCATCGTATTCGTATTTCCAGGAATCGGCCTCCTCGGCCTCGTCCATCTCCCGCTCCATGTGGCGAAGCATCCGCTCCTGCAGCGGCGCCATTCGCTCATACATGCGCACCGTCGCCTGATACGCCTGGACCATCGTGTCCAGCTTGATGAGTTGCCACTTCACCAGGCACTCCGGCTCCTTGATCGTCGAAAACGGATCACAGGAAAAACCCAGGCTGCCGTCCGGCCGGTGTTCGAAGAACTCACATTCACTGCATTGCATCATAATCAGGTCCCCTTTCCCTGGGGGGGGACTGGCGGGCGGTCAACCTCCCACCCGCTCCAGAATGGATTCCAGAATCTGACGCTCCAGCACCTTGTCACGCCCCCGATCCCGCCAGGCCGCGTTCTGCTCGGCCGTCGTGGCACTCTCCTGATCGGCCGGTGTCTCTGACGGAATGTCACTGGCGTACTTATCTCGGGCAAACAGCCGCCGCTCCCCAGACTCGAACTGCTGCACGAGCACCTTGCAGTACACCTGAACACCGCCGTCCGATTCCTGCACGCGCACGTCCGCCACACGGCGCATCCGCCGCTCGGCCCCCAGTAAGTCGCCGGCCCGACCGGACTGGCCGGCCTCCTGCGTTTCGACCGGCTCCGTTACGATGCGGCCCGCCGACCGGTCCATCCGCGCAATGCGGAAGTGCTCGCGCACCGCGTCGATCGCAGCGCTCCAGGCTGCGCCCGTCGAGACCCCGGGCACCTCCCGAACCGCGAAATTCAGGCTCGTCGCCGCCGGCTCGGCACAGCCCGACGCCAGAAGCACAAAAAGCCCGACGGCAACCATTCCGGCACGTCTCATCGCGAATACTCCTTCGGGGCAGAGGCACGCATGGTACCCGGCTGCCCCTTGGCTGTCCAAGTCCGCAGGTGGTGGAGCCCACGCTGTTCCCGGGCTATACTGCCCGCGCTGCGGCAACGTCCACCAAGCCCGAGAACGACCATGAAGAAGTGGCTCGCCATCACGCTGAACGTCATCGCCCCGGGCGCAGGCCTGATCCTGCTGCGGCGGGAGTGGCTCGGCACGCTGCTGGCCGTCTTCTTCACCGCCCTGGGCACCGCCGGGCTCTGGGGCCTGCTGATCATACCCGCCCAGTTGCCCGCATGGGCGGTGGTCGGCACCCTGATCGCGGCCGGGCTGACCTGGCTGTGGGCGCAGTGGCTGCTCGTCCAGAGAACGCGCGAAGCCTGCTCGCCGGCCCTCGCGGAAGAGCTGGAGCGGCTCTGCCGGCGCGCAGATGAGTGCCTGCAGCAGTCCGACCTCCAGGCCGCCTATCGAACCCTGGTGATCGCCCGATCCCTCAACGACGAAGACGTCGAAGTGACCCGCCGCTGGGCCGAACTGATGACCCGGATGGGCCGCTTCCGACACGCCCGCCGCGCCTGGCACGCCCTCACGCGGCTCGACCCCCACGGGCCCTATGCCCGCACCGCGATCGAGGCCCTCAGCCGCCTGCCCGCCTGATTCCGGACAGGCCCCGTTCGGGCAGGGGAAGCGAACCTACGCCGAGACCGACAGCGCCACGCCAAGCTGCCGCGCCGCGGCGTCCGCCGTGTGGTCGATCAGCACGGCAATCGTCATCGGGCCCACGCCGCCGGGCACCGGCGTGATCAGCGACGCCCGCTCGCGAACCGCCTCAAAATCCACGTCCCCCACGCTGCCCGGATTGTACCCGGCATCCACCACCACCACGCCGGGCTTGACCCAGTCCGCCTGAACAAACCGTGGCCGGCCCGCCGCCGCAATGACGATGTCCGCCTGGCGCACGATGTCCGGCAGGCATCGGGTCCGGGAATGGCACAGCGTCACCGTGGCGTGCGCGTTGATCATCATCGAGGCCATCGGCCGGCCGAGGATCGGACTGCGCCCGATGACAACCGCGTGCGCACCGTCCAGCACCACGCGGTACTCCTGCAGCAGCCGCATGATGCCCGCCGGCGTGCATGGAATGAACGCAGGCATCCCCAGAATCACCCGGCCCAACATGGCCGACGACACGCCGTCCACGTCCTTCGCCAGCGGAATCGCCTCAAAGACCGCCCGCCGGTCGATCGGCCGGGGCACCGGATGCTGCACCAGGATGCCATGCACGGAGTGGTCCGCCCCCAGCCTTTCCACCTGCCCCACCACCTCTTCCGTGCCGACCGTGGCCGGCAATTCCACCAGCACCGGACGCACCCCGACGTTCTCGCATCGCTTGTGCTTCATCCGCGTATACGTCACGGAGGCCGGGTCATCCCCGACCAGCACCGTCGCCAGCGACGGCACCACGCCCGTCGCGGCCAGGATACGCCGCACCTTGTCCGACGCCGCCGCGAGCAGCCGCCGGGCCGCCTCCCGACCATCCATCAACTTGCAGTCCTCCGCCGTGCTCATGGCCGCCAGCATAGCGAGGATTGGCTGGAGAAACCAAATTTCGACTTTTGACCCAGGGCGAATTTCAGGGTACCCATAGGGCGGCGGCCAATTGTTCAAGCGCGACCGACCGTTGTTCCGATGGCACTCTCATGAACTGGACGCACGTGTCCCTGCGGGCCAAGGTAATGCTGACGCTGCTGGTGATTCTCCCCTGCCTGGGGGCGCAATGTGAAACCACGCTGTTCGGCCCGATGCTGCAACTCAGCGACCTGCTGGCGTTTGACGGCACCGGCCACTGCCGCGACTGGGGCATGGGTGAGATTTTTCACCCGGATCAGGCCTGCTACCGCCGAGAAAACTGCCTGTTCAACTGCGCCCAGATCTGCGAAGACCGCGACGGCAACCGCGTCAACAGCCGCGATCTTGTCAGCCCCGTCATCGGCACCAATCGCGACGGCCGCTGTATCTACGACACCCCCTGGGATCCCTGGACCGGCTTCACCAGCCACGTGGCCCTCTGGGGCCACACCCTCCTGGACGTCCTGCTCGTTCCCCTCTCCAGCCTCCGATGACGGCGATTTGTGAATTGGCTGCCCTCAGCCGACGGGTGCGGCCCGCACCGCGAGTTGACGACCGCCGTGCCACTCCATCACGCCGATTCTCTGCCCTCTCGTCTCAGAATCCTCTCCCACCCCAACAGGGTCGAGGTGCATAGCCACGGGCAAAGCGGAGAGGGGCGCAGCCCCGCGCAGCGCCGCCCGCAAATCGCCGCGCGGTCACTCGCTTGGCCGAGATTCCTACCTGCCCTGGATGCCGCGTAGCGGTGTCCAGGGTCTCGGCCCCCCCTCCCGCCGCATATGCGCCACTGCTTCTTGAGCAGCACCCATTCTCCTCCCTCCGCCGCATCCCCCCATCCGAGCCGTAGGCCCGCCCGAGATCAGCCCGCCGTTTCAACGGCGGGTCCGTTCCGGCCCAACCCGACCCCCCGGTCCTGAAGGGACCGGATTCTCCAGCCCCAGGCCCGTTCACGGGCCTTCCCCGCCGCAGGCGGGCTTGTAGGCCGGACGTTTACGGCCAGGTTGACCGATCGCCCCGCACACACACCTTTCTTGCCCGGCACCCCGTTTCAGGGCGCGCCGAGATGTCTGTGGGTACGACGCAGGCCGTCACGGGCGGGCAACCGCCCTGGGCCGCCCGGCCGTTTGCCAATCCGAACCGGCTCTCCCGGGTCCCATATTCGCCTACTGTGCCCTCTCAACCTGCCACCGATCGAGCATGTCGACAAGCTCCTTGAAATGCTCTCTACGCTTGTTCTGCACGGTCGGTTGCACTTCCTCGTCAGGCATGTCGTCAACGAGAACATGAATCCCGCTCGCGACTTCCTGCGCGACTTCCCGAAGGCGCCGCGCAACGCGCCCTGCGATGTTCACGTCTTCTCGAAACAGGCTATCCAAGGATATGCCCTCGGTGCAAATGGACATTCTCCAATGCCATGATATGGCATCGTCGTCCCGGCGCCCTTGCAGTACGAGGTCGACGAATTGCGCGTAGAGAAAGCTCTTGATCATCCACGCGTCATCAGCACCGTCTCCAACGCTAATGCAGCATGCCACGGCTAGAATCCGATCCTCATGATCCACTCAGTCTGGCTTCCACCAAGCGTCATCACATGCGCGCTCACGTCGTCGGCAATGTGCGGCGAAAGTCGAAACGGGGACGCAGCTCGTTTTTTCTTCCCGCCGCTTCACCGCCTCGCCCGCCCAGCAGTCGTCGCCGGTCCCCGTCGGCGCCCATGACTTCGCCGCGCCGGTCGATCGTCGGCCAGACGAAGGTCGCTTCAGGCCGTAAGCTTCTTCGCGACGGCGGCGACATGACGGCCTTGAAACCGAGCCTGGGCCAGTTCCTTCTCGCTGGGTTGACGCGAGCCGTCCGCGCCAGCAACGGTCGCCGCGCCCCAGGCGGAGCCGCCCTTCACCTCGCTGACGTCTGCGAGCTCCGGGCAGGCGTACGGCAAGCCGACGTAGATCATGCCGTGATGCATCAGCGTAATGACGAAGCTGATGATGGTGCTCTCGTTGCCGCCGCCCGTGCCGGTGCTGGTGAACACGCTGCCCACCTTGCCCACCAGGGCGCCCTTGGCCCAAAGCCCGCCCGTCTGGTCGAGAAAGCTCCGCATCTGCCCGGCCATGTTGCCGAAACGGGTCGGCGTGCCGAAGAGGACGGCGTCGTAGTCGCCCAGCTCCTGCGGCGAGGCCACCGGCGCGGCCTGGTCGAGCTTTGCGCCCGCCTGCCTGGCCACGTCGAGCGGCATCGTCTCGGGCACGCGCTTCACCGCCACCTCAGCGCCGGCCACCGAGCGTGCGCCCTCCGCAACGGCGGCGGCCAGGGTCTCGACGTGACCGTACATGGAGTAGTAGAGAACGAGAATCCTGGGCATGGTGGCTTCCTTTCCGTGGGTCTGTGTGATTCAAGGCCGAAGAGAATCGCCTCCGTCGCCTCCGCGGCGATGAGGGTCCGTTCGCCCGTTCGCGCATCGCCGACCTCTTTCCCGATCCTGAGCGGGATGCGGCGGCAGCGCCGGCCAGACGTCACCGATCCACGAGCAAGCAAAACGCGGCCCGCCAGAGGCGCGCTACGTCTTCGGGTGAGCCGTGGCCAGAATTCGCTGGACCAATGCCGTCGTGCTCTGCCCGGGGACCAGGGGCAGCAGCACCACCTTGCCGCCGCGGGCCTCCACGAACTCGCGGCCGACCACGCCCTTCTGCGCCCAGTCCTCGCCCTTGACCAGCACGTCCGGCTTGACCTGCCGAACGATCCAGTCCGGGTCCGGCTGATCGAACAGCACAACGTAGTCCACGCACTCCAGCGCCCCGACCACGCGAGCCCGATCCGCCTCGTTGCAGATGGGCCGGCCCGCCGCCTTGTTCAACGCCCGAACGGACGCGTCGCTGTTGAGCCCCACCGCGAGCAGCGAGCCCAACTCGCGCGCCCGCATCAGAAAGTCCACGTGCCCGGCGTGCATGAGGTCGTAACAGCCGTTCGTGAACACCACGGTCTCCCCCCTACTGCGGCGCAGCTCCAGTTCCGCGGTCAGCTCGTCCACGCCACGGAGCTTGCCGTTGCGGCGCGTCTCCTCGAGCCGCAACTCGGCCAGCACCTCTTCCCGACGGATGGGCACGCAGCCGAACTTCTCCACCTCCAGGCCGCCCGCGATGTTGGCCAGCTTCACCGCCTGCCGCAGTTCGCCGCCCGCGGCGACGGCCGCGGCCAGCATGGCCAGCACGGCATCGCCGGCGCCGGTGTTGTCATACACGCTGCGCGGGCGCGTCGCAATGTGCTCCGCGGCGCCCTCGCGGGGCACCAGGACCGCCCCGTCCCGATCCAGTGTCACAATGATGGCATTGCAGTCCAACCGGCAGCACAGATCGTGAGCCGCCTCCGTCGCCTGCTCCACGGTCTCGCAGCGCCGCCCGACGGCCGCCGACAACTCGTTGCGGTTCGGCGTCAGAACGCTGACCCCGCGATAATCGCCGTAGTCCGGGATCAAGGCCGGATCGAGCAGCACGGGCACCGCCCGCCGCTTCGCCGCCTCCACCACGGAGGCAATCAGGTCATGGGTGATGATGCCCTTGCGATAGTCTTCGATGCAAACCACGTCCGCCGCGTCCACCGCCCGCACCGCCGACTCACAGAGCCGGGCCGCGTCCGCCGGGCAAAGGGCTTCGCGCGACTCCTCGTCCAGCCGCATCAACTGCTGCCGGTGCCGATGCTGAGCCAGGCCCACCAGCCGCGTCTTGGTCGTGGTCGGCCGGTCGGACACCGCAATGATCCCGTCGTCCCGCACACCCAGGTTCCGCAGCAGGCTGTTCAACCTCGCCCCGGCCGCGTCGGAGCCGATGACGCCGCAGCAGATCACGTCCAGACCCAGGGCCCGCAGGCAGGCGGCCACGTTCGCGCTGCCGCCGGCCGCGTCGCTCCGCTCCACCGCCCGCAGCACCGGCACCGGGGCCTCCGGGCTGATGCGCTCCGCATCGCCGTACACATATTGATCGAGGATCAGGTCGCCGATGAGCGACACGCGGTGTCCTGGAAATGCCTGGACCAGGGCCGTGAGGTCGTGCGTCATGTTCAAGTTCCGCTTCCGCCGGACATGGGCGACCATGCTAGGCGCGGCGGGCGGAGGCTGTCAAACAGACCCCATGGCTGCCCGCCGCCTCTCCGGCAGCACGCGGAACGGTCAGCGGGTCCTCCCGGACGGGCGAGCGGGAATCCGGCCGGCAAACGCCGACACGCCCGCGCGTCGCGAACCCGCAAACGCGGAACCCCGCCCCACGAACGAGCCCTCCGCGTCCGACTCGTCGTCCGGCAGCGGTCGCGAAACGTAGCCGGGACTCGACGCCAGCCGCACCTCCGCCTCGTACGCCCGGAGGATGCACTGCTCGACCCGGCCGCGGCAGGCCGTGTGCGTGGGATGGGCGATGTCCGCATACAGCTTTTCCCGGCCACTGGCGTCCGTCCGCACGGGCCGGTCGGGCAGCGCAGCGCCGCACTCGTTGCAGAACCGGGCCCGCAGGTGGTTCTTCTGGCCGCACCGCACACAGCCTGCAACCAGCCTTCGCGATGGCATCGCGACGAACGGACCGTGTGGACCGTCGATGACTCTCAAGTCCCGGATGACGAACTCGTTGTCGAGGGTGATGCTGCAGTATGCCCGTAGCCGGTCCCCCACACGGTCGTTGAGCCTGATCTGAACCTCGGAAATTTCCATGTGTCCCTCTGCAGAAAGTCTAAACCTGTGGCACCGGCGCGCGGACCGCCGTTGCCCCCGTACCCAATTGCCGCGCCCGCATCGTCTCCACCCAGGCCGTCGCCTCCGTCGCCTCGTCGAAAAGCGCGTAGACCACGGACCCGGCCCCGCTGATCCGCGCGGGCCGACCGCCTGCGTCCTGCACCCGGCCCAGAAGCCGTTCCATCGCAGGACACACGCGGAAGACGCCGCGTTCCAGGTCGTTCACCAGATGCGGGCCGATCGCTTCCGCCGTCGTGCAGCGCGCGATCGCCTGAATGGCCCCATCCTCCTCCGCCCGCACACCAGGCGGACACTCCAGCGCCGCATACACGGCCGGTGTGGACACGGCTTCCCCGCTGAATACCAGCCCCACCCATCCCGACCAGCCCAGCGCAACACGTTCCGCTCGCTCACCCCGCCCGCGAATGACCGCGGCCGGCAGATGGAAAAACAGTGGGACATCCGATCCGATCTCGGCACCCATCTCGGCCAGCGCCGCGTCACTCACGTCCACCCGCCAGAGCCGCCGAAGCCCCTTCAGAGTCGCCGCCGCATCACTGCTGCCGCCGCCCAGACCCGCCGCCACGGGAATCGCCTTCTCCAGGCGCATCTGCGCGCCCGCCTCCAAGCCCAGCCGACGGGCCAGCAGCCGAGCCGTACGCACAACAAGATTGTCATCACCAACGGGCAGGCCCGGCGGATCGCATTCCAGCCGGATCACCCCAGGCGAGCCCGGTGCCAGCCGCAGCGTGTCGCACAGGTCGATCCCCACGACCAACGATGTCAGTTCGTGAAACCCGTCGGCCCGACGGCCATGCACGCGCAGAGACAGATTGACCTTGGCCGGAGCCGTCAGTGTTTCTGAGTAGTCGATCTGGTGAGAATCAATCATTCACCGGTTCCCGCGGCGTCAGCCGCAACGGCCAGCCGGAATCCCGCCGGCGAGATCCCCTCATGACGATTTATCGCCATTTCAATTGGAACACTCCAATCTACACTGCATGGGCCAATCCTCACACGCCAACCCACCCCCTGGCCGCCAAACCCACGAATCATCAACCAGGAACACGCTCTAAAGGTATATATAACAATAGTTTATCAAGAGAGCCAGCGTCACCGCCCGATAGTATCGACCAGACCAAGGCCAAGCCATCCCAATCATCCCGATCCCTACAAACCGAACCCGAATCGTAACCACTTGCACGGAATATGGTAAGCGCCATCTGCCTTCGGGCCTTCCGCACCGCGGGGCCGTTTGCATCGCTGGTTGGTCAGCGTTGTGTCCGGAGAGACCTCGTATTGGAGGGAGGAGAGGCGTGGAACCGATTCAGCCTGTTTCGATTTCGAACGTCGGATTGAGCCGTCCGACCGGCAGCTCGGCGGTCGAGACGGCGGCCGGGGCGAGCAGCGTCGGGCAGTCTGTGGGGCTGCAGAGCGAGTCGGCGTCGTCCATCACGATGAGCACCTCGAACGTCACGATGGTGTACTCGCGGGTGGATTCGCTGATGAACTCGGTGGGGCTCGACCTGCAGAACAACCAACTGCTGCGGATGATCATCGCGTTCATGATCATGCAGGCCCTGCTCGGTCAGGAGGATGGCAATCAGCAGACGCGCGGGGCCGACATCCTCGGCGCCGGGCTCGGCCAGACGCAGTCGAACGCCACGTTCCTGTCCATGCAGTCCGAGACGAACACCGTGCAGATCCAGCACCAGTCCAGCTTGCTGTCGACGGCCCAGGCCGTCCAGTCGCTGGGCACCGCTGCGGAGGACACCAGCCAGGGCGGACAGGTGGATACGGTGGCATAGGCTCGGGGTTCGTCCGGGGCTGGGATGGGTATTTTTGGCAACGGCGGATGGGCCGCGGAGGGTTGACTCTGCGCGGGCCCGTCCCTAAGCTTGGTGCATCCTGGGACGGGTTGGCTGGGGAAGGCCAACCCGGTTTTTCTGGCGGCCCCCATCGTCTAGTGGCCTAGGATATCAGGTTCTCATCCTGAAGACAGGGGTTCGAGTCCCCTTGGGGGTGCCATTTCGATCAGCCCTGTCGCCCACGCAAGCCGCGGGCGGCGGGGCTGATTGCTTTCCGCCGGACCGCCCGGGGTCGCGGCCTGCCGCATGAATCCCGACACGCACAGCAAGCCCCCAGCCCAAACCCCCGTCCGGAACGAAGGCCTTCTGTGCCTGAACTGCGACTGCAACCGGGCCGGCCTGCCCTCGGGTCTGTGCTCGGAGTGCGGGCAGGCGTTCGATGTGGTGGGCCATCATCAAAATGACGCTGGCGAGCACCGAGCTGTTCTGACAACGAAGGGAGTTCATTGGTTCGAGGACCCCAGCCACGAGAGGGTAGACTCCGAAGGCTTCGGCACGGTGGGACGGGAAAGACAGATGCCAGGCGAGAGCTCTCCTGGTTGTCGCGAACGATAACGGATGAACGTGGAGACCGATCGAAAGGGAACAGACGGTGCGAGGGTCCTACGTTACCGGCACGAACCGCGGCAGGCACACCACGAATTCACAGCCCGCATCGGGGCAGTTGGTGACGCTGATCTCGCCGCCGTGGAGGCGGGCGACGCCGGACGCGATGGCCAGACCCAGACCTACGCCCTGGCCGGTGGCGTCGCCGCGGGCGACGGAGTAGAAGCGCTCAAAGACGTGGGGCAGGTGTTCCGGCGGCAGGCCGGGACCGCGGTCGCGGATCCGGACGGCGGTCGTCTCCGCGTCAGACGTCACGTGAATGTCCACCGCCTGGTCTACTGGTGAGAACCGGACGGCGTTGTGGACGAGGTTCATCACCATGGTCCGCAGGAGCTCGGCCTCTCCGTGGACCAGCACTTCCGGCTCGTCCGGAGCGGGCATGGCGAGGCGGGTGACCAGGCGGACCTCCCGCTGGTGGGCGGACAGGGCACAGGCCTGGACGGCATCGGTCACGACCTCGTTGATCGAGACGGGCACGGTGGCCGACGGCCCCAGCCCCGCATCCGCCCGGGCGAGCGTAAGCAGGCTGTGGACCAGTTGCCCGAGCCGGCGCATCTCGTCCTGGACGCCGGTGACGAATCGGGCGTACTCCTCCGCGGTGCGAGCCCGCTGGGCCATGACCTGGGCCTCGCCCAGCAGGGCGGCCACCGGCGTGCGGAACTCGTGGGCGGCATTGGCGATGAAGCGTTCCTGAGCGGCCATGGCCGCTTCCAGCCGATCGAGCATCCGGTTCACCGTGCGGGCCAGTTGGGCCATTTCGCCGCGGCCGGGGGGCACGGGGATGCGATGGTCCAGGCAGTCCACCGACCAGTCGTCGGCCTCCTGCGTGATGACGCGGATCGGCCGGAGCATGGTCCAGGCGATCCACCCGGCCGTCAGCCCGGCGGCGATCGCGGCCAGGGGCGCGCCGATCAGCAGTGCGACGGGCAGTTTGTGCTCGTCGGGCTCACCGAGCCGCGCCGCCACTGCGGCGCATGCGACCAGAGTCGCCCCGACGATTCCCGTGGAGGCGATGGTCAGCTTGGCCCGGAGCGATCGAAAACGGTCCAGCATGGTGAGGATTCCGTCCAGGGCCGGTCAGGCGTCGGGGCCTTCCGCGCTGAGCACGTAGCCGGCACCGATCACCGTATGAATCAGCGGCTTCTCGAAGCCCTTGTCGATTTTGCGGCGGAGCATGCTGACGTACACGTCGATCACGTTGCTATCCGCGTCGAAGTACATGTCCCACACGTGCTCGCCGATGGCGGCCCGGCTGAGTATGCGACCGGGATTCCGCATGAAATACTCCAGCAGGGCGAATTCCTTCGGGGTCAGGCGAACGCGCTCGCCCCCCCGGAACACCTTGCGGGTGGTCAGGTTCATCTCGACGTCCTCGAACTTCAGGACGGCGGCCTCCTGGGCCTGTCCGCGTCGAAGCAGGGCCCGCACGCGGGCGACCAGTTCGTCGAACTCGAAGGGTTTGGTCAGGTAGTCATCCGCGCCGGCATCCAGGCCGGCCACCTTGTCGGCGGTCGTGGACAGCGCCGTGAGCATGAGGATGGGTGTGGTCACGCCTCGGCGGCGGAGATTTCGGCAGACCTCAATCCCGTCGGCGTCGGGGAGCATGACGTCGAGGATGATACCGTCGTAGGGTTCCCGGGCGCCCCGTTCCTCCCCGTCGCGGGCGTTGGACGAAACATCCACGCCGTACCCCTGTTCTCGCAGTCCCTGCCGGATGAACCGGGCCATTCTGGGGTTGTCTTCGATGACCAGGATCTGCATGACGCGTGTACGTCCGCCGCGGCGACCGGCCGGCCGGGTGCTCCGCGAGCCCATGCCCTCCGTTCCGCCCCGATCCGCCACGTGCGCAGGAGTCTACCGAGCCTGGGGGAGGCCAGGCAACCGGTTGCCTGTCACGCCGGGATCGGATCGTCAGGCGTACCAGGCCCGGCTGAGCCCGGTGAAGAACGCCCGGGCGCCGACGGCCAGGTTGCGCAAGGTGTAGCCACCCTCCTGCACGACCAGGGTCGGCAGGTTCAATTGCCCGATGCCCTCGCCTGTTCGGCGGATGCCGTTCGCGGAAAGGGCGAAGTTGCCCGTGGGGTCACCCCGCATGGTGTCGTAGCCGAGGGAGACGACCAGCCAGGCCGGCTTGAACGCGCGGATGTCCGACAGCGCGTGCTGAAGGGTCTCGAGGTAGCCCTCGTCGCCCAGTAGGTTGCCCAGGGTGTAGTTGCGGTTGGCGCCGCGGCCGTCGCCCGTGCCGCGCTCGTCGGCGTATCCGGCGAAGTAGGGGTAGTGGTCGCGCGGGTGCCCGTGCAGGGAGACGGTCAGCACGTCACCGCGGGAGTAGAAGATGTCCTGCTGGCCGTTGCCGTGATGATAGTCCACATCCAGGATCGCCACCGTGCCGGAGCGCGAAAGCTGCTCGGCTGCGATGGCGGCGTTGTTGAAGTAGCAGAAGCCGCCATAGACCCTTCGCTCCGCGTGGTGCCCGGGCGGGCGGCAGACGGCGTACACGATGTGCTCGCCCGCCTGGAGCAGCCGGGCGGCGGACACCACACAATCCACAGCGGCGCGGGCGGCCTTGTAGGCGTCGCGTCCCAGCGGCGTGAACGTGTCGATGCAGTAGTAGCCTGCGCGGATCGGCATCTCCCGCGGCTTCCGCTCCGGCCGGCGAATGGGGAACACTTGCGGGTAGATGGTTTCGGTCGGGCCCAGGTTCTCGGTGGCCCGACGGAGATATGACACGAAGTCCGCATCATGCACGGCGCGGATGGGACCTTCCCCGACGTGGGCGACCGGGCGTATCTCGTGGGGCAGGTTTTGGAGGGCTTTGAGGATCGCTCCCACCCGCGCGGGACGCTCGACGTAGCCGGCCGACCGGACGTGGTGGATCTCATGCTGGGCTGGAACCACGACTTTAATGGGCCGGATCTGTCCGTGCGAGGCCGCCACGGGGGCCTCTGCGGCTGCGTAGCGCGGGGTTCGGAGTCGGACGGGATCGTCGCGGAAAGACTGGACGATCATCCGCACGTCCGGCTCGTCGCCCCGCTTGCCGTAGCGGGCCTGCAGGATGCGGCGAGCCGCGTGCCGGGCGCGGTCGCGAGGCAGCGGCCGGCCGCGGCCGAGATCGTCGTACACGAGGAAGGGCGGATCGTAGTCCGGCCGGACGGGCGGATCGTCCCATCGCGTGCCCAGGATGGGGCAGGCGCCGAACCGTTCGTAGAATTTGAGCCGGGCGCGCCGTTCGGGGAGGACTTTCGGATCGACCACGTGGTCCGGCTCGTCCGGGGGCACCTCCATGAAGAGGCCGTCGGCGCCCTTGTGGAGCAGGTACTCGCGTACCGCTTCGTAGAGGGCTTGTCCGACGCCCCGCCCCCGGCGTTCCGGTCCGCTTCCGATGTAGTCCAGGAACCCGTAGCGAACGCGAGGGAAGTAGTAGACCAGGGCCAGCCCGATCATCCGCCCGCGTTCGTCCTCCGCGGTCAGGACGACGACGTCGTGATCCAGGGCGGCACGGTTCTTCACCAGCCAGGCCAGACGTTCGGCGTACTCCTGCTCCCGGGGGAAGACCTTGCGAAACAGGGCCTGCGCCTCGGTGAGGCGGCGGCGATCGGCGTCCGTCGCGGTGTCGAAAAGCCTCCCGAACCGAATCACGGTCTGGAACCTCCTGGCCACCCGAACCGATGGAAGGAAGGTCGAGTGACGTACGCTACCCGGACCGAGCCGCGTCGGCAATTCGTGCGCCCTCCGGCGGATTAAGAGATTTTCACGTCCATTTCATCGCCGGCTAAGTCCGGCGTGGAATAGTGTTGACCATGGAGAGACGTCGACCGGTGGTAGACGAGTCCGTTGCGGGCATCTGCCTGGTTCGGATCAGCCACGTGGAGATTCGGGTGCGCGATCTGGAGGAAAGCGCTCGGTTCTACACGGAGCTGCTCGGGCTGGAACAGGTCCCCGCGGAGCCGCCCAGCGACAAGGTCTGCCGGTGTCTGAGCGCCGGCCGGCCGGGGGAGCGGTTCGGGCTGGTCCTGGCCGAGGGGCTGCCTCCGGGCACGCCATTGGCCGGCGTGGACCATCTGTCGCTGGAGGTCCCGACCCGGGGCGATGTGTGGATGGTGTACGAGCGGGCGCGGTCCCGCAACATCCCGGCCACGGAGCCGCGGTTTTTCGACGGCTTCTTCCAGACGTTCGTATTCGATCCGAACGGACACAAGGTGGAAATCGTGACGTCCCACGACACGTGATTCGCCGCCGATGCGTTGGCATCATCGCGGGGTCATGGGTATGGGCGGCGGGCGGAAGGAGCGGTCGCGCCCTGTGCGGCCGCCGGGCTGACCGCCGCGGAACAGGTTTCCGGAGGCTCGACGCTCCGCAGAGCGCCGCAATGCAAAGGACTTTTCTACAGTGGCTACGGCAAACGTGACTTGCGCGAAGCCCGGCTCAACAAACGGGCAGCCCGTTGCGCCCAGGACCCTGGGCCCGGTTCCTGATCTGGAGCGGCACCTGCCGTCCGACTGGTGGCGGACGCTGTTCAACTCGCTGTATCTCAAGACGGACGGCGACGTGGTGGAGAACGCGGACAACACCCGCCGCGAGGTCGACGCGGTCATCCAGGCGGCCCTGCTGGAGCCGAATGACCGCATTCTGGACCTGTGCTGCGGGCAAGGCCGGCATTCGCTGGAGTTTGCCCGCCGCGGGTTCCGCCACGTGACGGGGGTGGATCGCTCCCGCTACCTCATCCGCCTGGCCCGCAAGCGGGCTCGGGCCGAGGGGCTGGCCGTGTCGTTTCACGAGGGGGACGCCCGGCGGTGTCGCATCAAGGGCCCACCCTTCCACTGTGTGACCATTCTGGGCAACTCGTTCGGGTATTTTGAGCAGAAGTCCGACGACGAGGCCGTGTTGCGGAACGTGGCGCGGCTGCTCGCCTCGAACGGCATTCTGGTGCTGGACGTGGCCAACGGGGCGTGGCTGCGGGACCATTTTGAGCCGCGGTCGTGGGAGTGGATCGACCAGAACCACTTCGTCTGCCGCGAGCGATCGCTTTCCAAGGCGGGCGAACGGATCGTATCGCGCGAAGTGATCGTCCATGCGGAGCGCGGCGTCATTGCCGACCAGTTTTATGCGGAGCGCCTGTATACCGGCGACCAGCTTTCCGATTTGCTGGAGCGCGTCGGGTACCAGTTGGTCCGCGTCCACGGGGCCATGCATGCGGATTCGTCGCGCGGGCAGGACCTGGGCATGATGGCGCATCGCCTGGTCATCACGGGCCAGGCCCCGAAGCGGACGGTTGTCAAGCCTGCGCGGTCCGCCCCCCCGCACCCGAAGGTCACCGTGATTCTGGGCGACCCGTCGCTGCCGGACACGGTGAAGGTGGGCGGCAAGTTCAACGCGGAGGATTTCGAAACGATCGAGCGGCTCAAGCAGGGTCTGGTCGAACTGGAGGGGTACGAGTTCACGTACCTGGACAACCACCAGAATCTGCTCAAGGCGCTGGTCACCAACCCGCCGTCGTTCGTGTTCAACCTGTGCGACGAAGGCTATCGCAACGATCCGTTCATGGAGCTCCACGTTCCGGCCATCCTGGAGATGCTGAACGTGCCGTACACGGGCGCGGGGCCGACCTGCCTGGGCCTCTGCTACAACAAGAGCATGGTGCGGGGGATCGCGGAGTCGCTGGACATCCCGGTGCCGATGGAATCGTACCTGGGCACGGACGATACCACGGCGACGCTGCCCGCGACCTTCCCGGCCATCGTGAAGCCCAACTGCGGCGACAGCAGCATCGGCATCACGAAGGACGCGGTGGTCCGCGACACCGCGGAGCTGCTGAACTACATCGACTGGGTCCGTGCGACGTACGGTCGCATTCCCATTCTCGTGCAGGAGTTCCTCAGCGGGCCGGAGTACTCGATCGGCGTCATCGGAAACCCCGGATTGTCGTACAAGATTCTGCCGCCGCTGTTGGTGGACTACTCCGGGCTGGACGCGGGCCTGCCGCAGATTCTGGGCTACGAGTCCAAGTGGCACCCGGACTCACCGTACTGGACGCAGATCCGGTATGTCGAGGCGTTTCCGGACGAGGAGTTGCAGCGGCAGTTGTACGACTACTCGAACGCCCTGTTCGAGCGTTGCGGCTGTCGAGACTACGCCCGGTTTGACTTCCGGACGGACGCGAACGGCCGATTGAAGCTGCTGGAGGTGAATCCGAACCCGGGGTGGTGCTGGGACGGCAAGTTCAACCTGATGGCGGCGTTTGAGGGGCTGCGCTACGCGGATGTTCTGCGGTTGATTCTGGAGGCCGCTCAGGAGAGAATTTCGGCTCAGGCTGCCGTCCCCGCCATGGCGTGACGGCGGGGAGCCGAACGCCGGCCATCGGATGATCCGAGGATGACACCACAGAAGCGATGCCAGTTGGAGCGTCGTTGCCTGGAAATCGAGTGCGAGCTCCAGGAACTGGCGGCCGGACCGGGTTCCGCGGAAGACACCGGCAGCGCCAAGCGCGAAGTGGAACTGCTGCGCGAGCTCAGTCGCATCGAACGCGAGATGGCCCAGGACCAACCCGGGCGGCGCGGACGGTCTGACGACGAGGACTGATCCATGGGGTCCGAACGTCCCAAGGAGACCGGCCAGGGCAAGCCGGCCTCGCCCAGACCGTCGTCGGCCCGGCCGAAGCCGTCGGTCCGCTATTCGTTCATCAAAATTCTCACCGGCTCGGACCTGTCGCGGCGGCGGTTGGCCGTCATGCGGACCCGCGCCGCTCAGCCGGGTCCGACCGTCTGGCTGACGGCGTGCGGTCATGGCGACGAGGTCGGTGGGATCGTCGTCATCCAGGAGATTTTCAAGCGGCTGCGTCGGAGCCGACTGCTCCGCGGCGAAGTGAACGCCTTCCCGCTGATGAACCCGCTGGGGTTCGAGATGTCGTCGCGGCACGTGGCGTTCAGCGGCGAGGACCTGAACCGGGCGTTTCCGGGGAACCCCAACGGATCGCTCGCCCAGCGAATCGCCCACCGGATTTTTCAGGAGATCACGCAGACCCGGCCGGCGCTGGTGCTGGATCTGCACAACGACTGGCGAAGCAGCATTCCGTACGCCGTGCTGGATCCGCCTCCGGGCGCCGCGCACAAGGAGACGTTTGCCCAGGCCAAGGCCTTCGCGCGGATCACCGGCCTGCTGCTCATCGCGGAGTCGCCCAAGTCGCCGGACGCGCTGCTGTCCCCGCGAACCCTTTCCGGCAGTCTGCTGCATCATGACGTGCCCGCGTTGACCCTGGAACTGGGCGAGGCGTACGTGGTGAACGAGGTGAACGTGCGGCACGGCGTGCGGGCCATCTGGAACAACCTGGCGGCGCTGGGGATGGTCCCGCCGGACCCCGAACCGTTCGCCTATCCCCTCCCTCGTGAATGCCGCGGTCGTTTTCTGCCGTACTCCGACCAGATCATCAGCTCGACCAGCGGCATCATCCGCTTCATGGTGCGTCCGGGAGACGTGATCTCGGCGGGCTACCCCGTGGCCCGGACGTACAACGCCTTCGGCAAGCTGCTGGAGACCATCGCCGCCCCGGCCGCGGGCATCGTACTGGGCCATTCCGACACGTCCGTCGCGTTTCCGGGCGTCCCCCTTGTGGCGGCCGGGCTGATCTGACCCCAAGACGTTGCACAGATGAACCGGCCGTCCCGGGCGCGCTTCTGCGGCAGTTACAGGCCGATGCGTGTGTGGGAATTCGAGTCTTGACTCCGGGGTTTTTCATGGCATAATGGCCATATGGCCATGAAACTCAAATCGACGTCGCAATACGAGGCACGGGCCCGGATCGCCAAGGCCCTGGCCCACCCCAGTCGGATGCGGATGCTCGATGCCCTGGCGCAGCGAGACCTCTGCGTGTGCGAGCTGACCGAGCTGGTCGGGGCGGACCAGTCCACCGTGTCCAAGCACCTGGCCGTTCTGCGGGACGCCGGCGTGGTGGAGATGCGCCGCCAGGGGGTGCAGACCGTCTGCACGCTGAAGATCTGCTGCCTCAACAAGTTCTGGGAATGCGTCGAAGCGGTGCTGCGGCAGAACCTCCAGTCGCAACGGCAGGCGGTGGGCCGGTGAGTACGTCCACTCCCCCGGCGTCACGAATTCGCAGCGTCCTGACGCTTAACGCCTGGAACGGCCGCGCCAAGGCGGTAGCGACGCTTGGCGTCATGGTGGCCGTCTTCCTGCTGGCGCACTTTCTTCCCTTCGAGGCGATGCCCGCCACCGGCAAGCTCACGACGTCGGGCCGCGAGGCGCTTCTGATGCTGCAGGACTACGCCCGGCACCACGTGCTGCTGTGCCTGGTGCCGGCGCTGTTCATCGCGGGGGCGATCGCGTGCTTCGTCTCGCAGGCCGCGGTGATGAAGTACTTCGGGGCTCAGGCCCACAAGGCGGTCGCGTACTCCGTGGCCGCGGTGTCGGGGACGATCCTGGCGGCGTGCTCCTGCACGATTCTGCCGCTGTTCGCGGGCATCTACAAACGCGGCGCGGGGCTGGGGCCGGCGACGGCGTTTCTGTATTCCGGACCGGCCATCAACGTGCTGGCGATCATTCTGACCGCCCGGGTGTTGGGCTGGGAGCTTGGCGCGGCCCGGGCGATCGGCGCCGTCGTATTCAGCTTCGTCATCGGCCTGTCCATGCACCTGATCTACCGCAAGGAAGAGGCCGCCCGGCAGGTGGACGGCGGGTTCTTTGTGCCGGAGGATTCGGCGAGCCGCAAGCTGTGGCAGAACGTCCTCTATTTCGCCGCCACGATCGGCATCCTGGTGTTCGCGAACTGGGGTAAACTGGAAGAGACGGGCATCGCCGCCGGCATCTGGTCGGTGAAATGGTATGTAACGGGCACGTTCCTGATCGTCCTGGCCGCCATCCTCTGGCGGTGGTTCGCCCGCGCCGAACTGCGTGATTGGGTCGGCAGCACGTGGACGTTTGCCAAACAGATTCTGCCGTTGCTGTTCTTCGGGGTGCTGGTGGCGGGCGTGCTGCTGGGGCGCCCGGGGCACCCGGCCCTGATCCCGGAGGCGTGGATCGCCAAGGCGGTCGGCGGCAACAGCCTGGGGGCGAATTTGTTTGCCGCCTTCGCCGGGGCGCTGATGTACTTTGCGACGCTGACCGAGGTGCCGATTTTGCAGGGGTTGCTGGGTGCGGGCATGGGAAAGGGGCCGGCCCTGGCCCTGTTGCTGGCCGGCCCGGCGCTGTCGCTGCCGAACATGCTGGTGATCCGATCGGTGATGGGTACGCAGAAGACGGTTGTGTACGTCGCCCTGGTCGTCGTGCTGTCGACGGTGGCGGGTTTGACGTACGGTTCGTTTGCCGGGTAGAGGAGATGACCCACATGAAACTGGAAGTGCTTGGTACGGGCTGCGCGAAATGCAACGCCCTGGAGGCGGCGGTGAAGCAGGCCGCCGAAAAGCTTGGAGTCGAGTACGAACTCACTCACGTGAAGGAAATCGCCAAGTTTGCCTCGTACGGCGTCATGATGACGCCGGCACTGGTGGTCAACGGCGAGGTGAAGGCGGTGGGCAAGGTGCCGAGCGCGACCGAGTTGACCACCATTCTCACCACGGCCGCGAACCAGGAATAGTGGTGAAACTCCCTGGGATTTCCCCCGGCCAACCGTGTTGGGGACGTTTGAAGGCGAGGTGTGACGTGGTTAGCGGATGCTGTGGCGGCAACGGCGAGACCCTGATCTTCACCTGCGCGGGCGCGGCCCATTCCGGGCAGGTTGCCAACCGCGCGGGGATCAGCCTGATGCAGGAGGGCGCCGGCAGCCTGTTCTGCATCGCAGCGGTCGGGGCGGAAATCCCCGAGAAGCTGACCCGGGCCCGCAGCGCCCGCCGACGTGTGGTGATCGACGGATGTGAGGACCATTGCGCCCGCAAGATCATGGAGAAGGCCGGGCTGCCGGTGGACCTGCACGTGGACGTGACGGAACTCGGCATCGAGAAGAAGCCGGAGCAGCCGCATCTCGTGCTGCACACAAAACGCGTGGTGGAGCATGTCACGAAAGCGCTGTCTGAGTCCACGTGAACGGAGTACGGCACGCGTGAGGATTGAGGAGGCCATCCCGTGATTGCTCGGATTGCCACCGCCGTGTTGCTTGGCGCGGCACTGGCCGCGCCGAGCCGGCCGGCCGCGGCCGGCGAGCCGGTCCGGGCCAAGGCGGCCCCGGAACGGGTGCCGGGCACGGGCGGCAACGTCTGCCCGCCGTTCTTCCTGCGGGACGAGGCCGGGAACGTGATCAACCCGGTGTCGGGCGAGAACGTCGACCGGCCGTACTCGCCGAAGCAGACGTGCGGCGCCTGCCACGACTACGACAAGATCACGCAGGGCTACCATTTCCAGCAGGGTGCGGACGAGAAGGCCCCGGGGCCCCCCCTCGGGGAACGTTGCCAGTGGGTCAGTTCACCGGGCAACTACGGCGGGGCCTGGTGCTCGCCGGCGCCGTTGTATTCCTACCTATCGCCGAAGCACAACGATGATCCGCGCGAAATGGACATGACGTCGTTCGATTTCATCACGCGCGGCTGCGGCAACTGCCACCCCGGCGGCGGGCCGATGGAGTACGATCGGGAGGGCAAGCGATACGACGTGTGGATGGCCGACCCGGCGTCCGGCTTCACGCCGGGCGGCGAGAACAATCTGGACGGCGATTACTACAAGGCTCGGTGGAGCGAGTCGGGCGTGCTGGAGGCGGACTGCCTGCTGTGCCATCTGCCCGCGTACGACTTCGGCGAGCGGAACAAGCAGCTCGGTCAGCTCAACTTCCGCTGGGCGGCGACGGCGGCAGCCGGGTTGGCGCAGGTGACGGGTGCCGTGGCAAGGAACGAGGCCGTCACCGTCACCTACGATGCGTCGAAGTTTGACGCGGACGGGAAGCTCTCGCCGCACATCGTGGTGTCGCCGCGCAACGAGACGTGCCTGCAGTGCCACGCCCAGCCCGGCTGGAAGAAGCGCGGGGCGAACTTCCGGGCGCGCACGGACGTGCATCTGCGGGCGGGCATGCGATGCGTGGACTGTCATCCGGCGGGCTCGCGGGCGGATGATCCGCGTATCAACGGCCGCGAGGTCCATCAGATCGCCAAGGGCGACGATCCGGGCGGACAAGTGCGCAATGACCTCGACAACACGGTCCGCGATTGTGACAGTTGCCACACGACCGGCGAGTTCGGCGCCCCCATTGCAGTACATGCGGGGCTGCCGCCGCTGCACCTGGAACGGATCGCCTGCCAGGCTTGCCACATCCCGGAGCGGCTGGTCATGCCGATTGAGGTGCAGGCCGGCGACGTCTTCAACCCCGATGCGAAGATCCCCAAAGGCGGAAAGCAGCTCTGGACGTTCTACGGCGTCGGCGGAACGTACCGGAATCACTACGGGTTTTTGGAGATGATGGGCTATGACGACAAGCCGACGGAGAGTTTCCGCCCCGCGCTGGCGCTGTACAAGGGGAAGATCTACCCGGTCAACCGCGTGCATTCGTCCTGGCCCGGCATCGAGATCGAAGGCAAGCCCGGCCTGATGCAGCCGCGCATGTCCGACATCCGGAAAATGTGGGTCGCGCATCGCGAGGACCCGGAACAACACCCGGAGGTGGCCGAAATCACGGACGACAACGGCGACGGGGTCATCGAGGTCAATCGGCCTGCGGAGATCGACGCGCTCATCACGGCCGTCACGAATCACCTGACGGCCATCGGCTATCCCCTGGAGGGCAGGCGTGTCGTCTGGGTCAACAATGATCGGGTCTATCGCTCGGGCACGGAGTACCGCACGGTCGAACAGCGCGAGTGGGAGGCGTCGCCCTACGCCAATATCCACAAGTACAGCCACGACGTATTCCCGGCGAAGGCGGCGCTCGGGGCAAACGGATGCACCAACTGCCACAGCCCCGGAACCGAGTTCTTCTATGCGCCGGCACTCAAATACCTTTTCGATGAAAACGCAAAACCGGTTGTCGAGCCGCAGTACCGGCGGCTCGGCCTTTCCGGCGCCGGCGTGGCCCTGGGCGTATGGCGCGAGTCTGTGCTCAAGCGTGCGGGATTGTGGGTGCCCACAGCGGTCGTACTTCTGTGTCTCTTTCACCTGGTCATATTCGGAGCACGGCGGGTGAGTGTTGGTCCGGCCGACAAGGAAGTCGCCAGGTATCGGCTGGGTGAGAGATTGGCGCATGCGTTTGGACTGGTTAGTTTCCTGGTGCTTGTCCTGACGGGCTGTTCATTCCTGCTGGGCAACGGGGACCCTCTCGGCGACACCGCCAGGATGGTTCATACGTATGTGGGGTGGGTCTTTGCGGCCGCGGTTGTCGCCATTCTGTTCTTCTGGTTCCGTAGCGGGAAGTTTGCTGCCCATGATTGGCGGTGGCTCCGCTACCTGGGGGGCTACTTCGGCTTCGGAAGGTCGCTCCCTGCCGGCAGGTTCAATGCAGGACAGAAGATGTACTTCTGGTTTGTGGTGCTTTGCGGTCTGGGTCTGTTTGCATCCGGTGTGCTGATGTCCTTCCGGGACGGGCTTCGCCCGTGGATGCCTTTCGCCTACACGATCCATGACGGATTGGCGATTCTCTTTGTTTCCGCTGTGGTGGCACACTTCTACCTGGCGGTTGTTGCCGCCCCCGGTGCACTGAGGGCCATCTTTGAAGGCAAGGTGAGCGCCAGATGGGCGCAGCATCACCATCCCGACTGGCCGGTGGAAGCGCCTTATCCCCTGCATGCCCAGGGGCCCACGAACGAGGAACAATGACGATGAGAGGTTTCGGCTGTCGCCGAAATGACGATCGAACATCCGTTGGAGGTGAATGGTGAATCGCGATCGGCACCTTAGCCGCGACCGATCGCTGCGAGACCAGGCGGCTACAACGGACTGACGCGCAGAGGAAGCAACACTGTGGCAGATGAAGTAACGAGGCGGACCTTTGTCGACGCTGTTGGCGCAACCCCGGCTGCGGGAGTCGCCGGACGCACGGAGGGCGCCTCGCCGGTTGGGTTGAATAACTGCGGGCCGATCGTCGCATCGTCCCGCAGGTTCTATCGATGACCGGCGAACCGGAGATGTGACATGCGCAGAAGTTCACTCAACCTGTTGATTGACGCTCTCGCAACTCTCGTGATGCTCGCCCTGATCGCCACTGGGCTGGTCGTGCGCTACATACTCCCCGCGGGCAGCGGGGGGCACGGCCGAGGCGGCGGACTGGTTCTCTGGGGTCTGGACCGGCACGGCTGGGGCGACGTGCATTTCTGGCTGGCCGTTGCCATCGGCGTGTTGATGGTCCTGCACGTGGCGCTGCACTGGCGCTGGGTCTGTACCATCATTCGCGAGGTGTTTCGGCACGGCGAGCAGGCCGGGCCAGTGGGTTCGCAGAAGTTGAATCTGTATGGCGTCGCGTTTCTCGCGGCCGTCATGCTTCTGATCGGCGGTTTCCTTTTTGTGGCACGCATGAATGTGGAGACCGGCGAGGGTGCCAGGAGTCGGGCCGGGCGAACGGTCCACTCCGAACACGACGATGAGGCACACCCGAGAGGCGGATTGGACGTGCGCGGTTCGATGACGCTGCAGGAGGTAGCAGACGGCGCCGGCCTGACCGTGGATCAGCTCAAGGAGTGGCTGGGTCTACCGGCGTCCGTGGGCGGAGACGAGCGCCTCGGCCGCCTGAAGCAGGCGTATGGCATTGAAATCGCGGACGTGCGCCGTGTCCTCGCCGACTACGCTGCCGAGCAGAATGCCGAGACGCCAGCCGGGCAGCCGTAGAGGGAGTGGGGCCGAAACAAAGGCGCTGCGAATCGTGGAGACAGAAAGATGAAAGGCCAAGGCAAGAGTCTCGTGCTGGTTGCGGCCGTCCTGGTGCTGGTCGTGGGAGTGGCGTGGTTTCGATCCGCCCGGGGAGGTGGCGGCGAAAGCGCCCCGCCGGGCACATCGGGCGTCGTTCCCGCCGTCGCGACGCCCGCCACCGAAGGCAACGAGCCGACGGACGGCGGTACGCCGGCCGCCGTCGCGACGGCGAAGTTGCCGCGCGTGGTGGACGTGGGCGCCGACAAGTGCATTCCCTGCAAGATGATGGCACCAATCCTCGTGGAGCTGCGCCAGGAGTATGAGGGGCGCGTCATCGTCGAGTTCGTCGATGTCTGGAAGGACCCCAAGGCCGGCGACCCGTACAAGATCCGCATGATTCCGACGCAGATCTTCTATGACGCCGACGGCAAGGAAGTGTGGCGGCACGAGGGGTTTCTGTCCAAGGAAGGCTTTGTTGCGAAGTTCGCGGAGCTTGGCGTGAAGTAGAGGCCGCGCGACGCACGGGGCCGCCCATCAGGAGTGGATGCATGCTGGAATCATTTGCCGAGAGTCTCGCCGAGATCGTCAAGACAAACATGTGGCTGGCGCCGCTTGCGGCGCTGTTGGGCGGCCTGCTGACCGCGGCCAACCCCTGCGTGCTTGCCGCCGCTCCGCTGATGGTGGGCTACGTGGCCGGGCAGGAGAACAAGAGCCTCGGACGCTCGTTCCTGCTCTCGCTGACGTTCGCGATCGGCCTGACCATCATGTTCGCGCTGATCTGGTTCGGCGTGTGGTCCGCCAGCTCGTTGCTGCCCTCCACCTGGTGGAAGTACATCGCGGCGGTGGTCTGCTTCCTCCTGGGACTGCATCTGCTGGGCGCGCTGCATTTCACCATTCCCGCCCCGGCCGGCCTGCGGCCGAAGCAGAAGGGGTTTATCGGCGCCCTGCTGCTCGGCCTGCTCTTCGGCCTGATTTCACTGCCGTGCGCGGGGCCGGTGCTGGGCGCCTTGATCATCGTCACCCCGCTGCAGGGCATGGCCTTCGGCCTGCTGCTGCTGGTGGCGTACAGCCTGGGCCACTGCGGGTTGGTGCTGGTCGGCGGCACGTCGATCGGCCTGGTGCAGAAGCTGGCGGACTCCAAGGGCTGGACCCGCGGCACGAACATGCTGCGTCGGGTCGCGGGGGTGTTGATCATCGGGGTCGGTGCGTGGGTGCTGCTGTTTGCATGAGAGGAGCGGCGCCCCGTCGGCGACCGGGTTTGGGGAGAGTGGCATCCGCGTGAGGGAGCCTCAGATGAGTACGGGGAACCCCGGGAAACCGGCGGCAACGAAGAGCGTGATCATCCTCTGCACGGGCAATTCCTGCCGGTCGCAGATGGCCGAGGCGTTCTGGCGACGGCACGGGGGCGATCGCTGGGACGTGGTCAGCGCGGGCACTCGGCCCAGCGGCGCGGTCCACCCGCTGGCCGTCCGGGCGATGGCGGAAGTGGGCATCGACATCCGCGGGTATTGCAGCAAGTCGCTCGAACCGTACCTGGACCGGCATTTCGACCTGGTGATCACGGTGTGCAGTGACGCGGACGAGAACTGCCCGCATTTCCCCAACGCGAAGAAGCGCATTCACCACGGCTTTGACGACCCGCCGAAAGCGCCGGGCGGCGAAGAGGCGCAGATGCGGGTCGCGCGTCGCGTCCGGGACGAGATTGGGGTGCAGGTGAAGGCGTGGATCGCAGAGGAATCGTGAGGCCCGCAGCCCGAGACGCTCGCTGCGATCCTGAATCAAACAGAACACGTATGCACCGGCCGGCGCGGTCGAATCAAAGGGCGTGGACATGAGCCAGGCAGAAGTCCCTCCAACGCGCAGCGAGAAGCAACTCCAGGGACTGAACGTCTTCGAGAAATACCTGACGCTGTGGGTGATCCTGTGCATCACCGGCGGCATTGTGCTGGGCAAGCTGGCTCCGGGGGTAGCGCATACCCTGGACGGCATGGCCATCTACGTGGACGAGGCGCCGGTGGTGTCGATCCCCATCGCCGTGGCGCTGTTCTTCATGATGTACCCCATCATGGTGAAAATCGACTTCTCCGAGGTCGTTCGGGCCGGCAAGAGCCCCAAGCCCGTGCTGCTGACGCTGATCGTGAACTGGTGCATCAAGCCGTTCACCATGCTGGCCATCGCCACGTTCTTCCTGGGCTGCGTATTCCGGGACTTCATGCCCGGCCTGGACACGCTCAAGGACGGGACCCAGGTGGAACTGTGGCGTTCGTACATCTCTGGCGCGATCCTCCTGGGCATCGCCCCATGCACGGCCATGGTGCTGATGTGGGGCTACCTGGCCAGGGGCAACCAGGGCCACACGCTGGTCATGGTGGCCATCAACTCGCTGACCATGCTGGTACTCTACGGCCTTCTGGGCGGCTGGCTTCTGGGGGTCAACAGGATGCCCGTGCCGTGGCAGGCCCTGCTGCTTTCGATCGGGATCTACGTTGCCCTGCCGCTGGTGGCGGGATACTTCTCGCGCAAGTGGATCATCCAGGCCAAGGGCATCGAATGGTTCAAGGCGAAGTTCCTTCACGCTCTGACGCCGGTTTCGATTGTCGCCCTGTTGGGCACCCTGGTCCTTCTGTTCTCGTTCAAGGGCGAGACCATTCTGGCCAACCCGCTGACCATCCTCTGGATCTCCATCCCGCTGTTCATCCAGACGGTGCTGATCTTCGCGATCACCTATGCAATCGCCCGGCTGCTGCGGTTCAGCTATGAGGATGCGGCCCCATCGGCGATGATCGGTGCGTCGAATCACTTCGAGGTGGCCATCGCGACGGCCACCATGTTGTACGGATTGTCCAGCGGAGCGGCCCTGGCCACGGTGGTCGGCGTGCTCATTGAGGTGCCGGTCATGCTCATGCTTGTGCGAATCAGTCTCAAGACACAAGGCTGGTTCCCGAGAGGGACCCGTGACGAGACATCACTGTGACAGACAAGATCACTGACACAGTTCGGTCGAAATACGCAGCCGTGGCCGGCAGCGGGCTGTCGAGCCGGCAGGAGGGTGTCCGGCAGGTGGCCGAGGCGTTCGGCTACAGCGCCGACGAACTGAGCAGCATACCCGCCGAGGCCAACATGGGCCTGTCGTGCGGAAACCCGACGGCCTTCGCGAGCCTCAAGCCCGGCGAAACTGTGGTTGACCTGGGTTGCGGCGGCGGGCTGGACGTGCTGCTGGCCGCCCCCAAGGTCGGGGCGGCGGGCAAGGCCATCGGCATCGACATGACGCCGGAAATGATTGAACTGGCCCGCAAGAACGCGGCTCGATCCGCGGGCGGCACGATGCCGGCCAATATCGAGTTCCACCTGGCCACCATCGACCGGCTGCCCTTGCCCGATGCGGCGGCTGACTGCGTGATCAGCAATTGCGTGATCAACCTGGCGCCCGACAAGCGGGCGGTGTTCCGCGAGATCGCCCGCGTGCTCAAACCCGGCGGGCGGCTGGCCGTCAGCGACATTGCGTTGAAGAAGCCGTTACCGGAGGAGATCCGGGACGATGTCACGGCCTACGTCGGCTGCATCGCCGGGGCGATCTTGATTGCGGACTACGAGGCCGGTTTGCGTGAGGCCGGCTTCGCCCATGTGCAGGTTGTCGAGAGCGGCGCGGATCTGAACGCATATGCGAAGGTCGAGAATTCGTCCGGATGCTGCTCATCGAAGACGAGCCCCCCGATGGCCGACTCTCCTTCAGGGTCCGGTTGCTGCGGCGCGCCGACGGGTGAAGGCGTCCAGCCGGGTTTGCATGGAGGCATGGCCCGGCTCCTGAGCCGCCACAACGTCAATGACTACGCCGCGAGCGTGAAGGTCTTTGCGATCAAGCCGCTTCGGTAGAGGAGTGCTGACCCAAGTTAAGAAACGGTACGTGTTTCTGGTTCTTCTTCTTCGTCCGGAGGGGTGCTA
>CAZPHH010000012.1:0-72343 GCA_964586145.1 uncultured Phycisphaeraceae bacterium
TTGCGCCAGTGCCTTCGTGGAAATCTGCGCGGGCCGAGAAGAAATCGCACGTTTGTTGTACGGGGACGGGCACGCGGGAGTGGTGCGGTGTGCATTTGCGGAATCGATCCGGGGCTGCACACGTCGGGCTACGCCGTGCTGGACGCGGACGGCAGCGCGGTGATCGTGCGCGACGCCGGCATCTGCCGGACACAGCCGGAGGCGGACCTCGGACAGCGGCTCGTCCAGATCGAGGCGGATTTCTCCAGCGTGTTCGAGCAGTGGCGGCCAGCGGTGGTGGCGGTGGAGCAGCTCTACGCCCATTACAAGCACCCGCGAACGGCCGTCCTGATGGGGCACGCGCGCGGCGTCATGCTGGTGACGGCCGGCCGGTTTGGGGCGGAGATCCGCAGCTACGGCGCCACGCAGGTCAAGCGATTCCTGACTGGAAACGGCCGGGCGGGCAAGGGGCAGGTGCAACGGGCGATCATGGCCGCCCTCGGCCTGCCGGAGATACCGGAACCGGCCGACGTGGCCGACGCGCTGGCGATCGCCCTGGCGGCGGCGTACGATCTGAGCCGCCGGCCGTGCGCGGAGCGGCCGGCGTAGACGGATGGCGGTGCAATGATCGTCCGGCTGACGGGCTCGTTGATTGATCTGGATGAAGAGACCGTCGTGATTGATCGCGACGGTCTGGCCCGGGAGGTGCTGGTGCCGCGGTACGCGCTGGGCGAACTGGCGGCCTGCCGCGGGCGCGAAGTCACCGTGCATACGCTGGAGTTCTACGAAGGCAACCAGGCGTCCGGACACCTGACGCCGCGGCTGATCGGCTTCCTTCATCCGGAAGACAAGGCGTTCTTCCGGCGGTTCATCTCGGTGAAGGGCATCGGGCCGCGCAAGGCGCTGAAGGCCCTGGCCGAGCCGACGGGCCGGATCGCCCGCTGGATTCAGGACCGCGACTGCAAGGCCCTGGCCCGACTGCCGGGCATCGGCAAGCGCGCGGCCGAACTGATCGTCGCGGAGCTTCAGGGCAAGCTGGATGATCTGGCCCTGGGATCGCAAGCCCCGGCAGAAATGGTCGAGCTGACCCACGCCCAGCGGGACGCCCTGGAAATCCTGGTCGCCTGGGGTGATTCCCGCGCCGACGCGCAGCGCTGGCTGGAGCGGGCGGGCCAGTTGCATTCGGACGTAACCGCGGCGGATGAATGGGTCCGGCTGGCCTACCGGGTGAAGACGGGGATGGAAGGGTAAGAAGAAGGCACGAAGGCACGGAGGGAAGAGACGGGTAGGAGGTGGCGCGGGTGGCGCGGGAGCGGGTGATTTCGGCGGAGCAGAAACGCACGGATGATGATGCGGCGGCCTTCTCCCTGCGCCCGCAGCGGCTGGCGGAGATGGTCGGCCAGCGCGCCGTGATCGACAAGCTGGAAATCGCCATGCGAGCGGCCGGTCAGCGAAACGAGCCGCTCGAGCACATCCTGCTGGACGGGCCGCCCGGGCTGGGCAAAACCACGCTGGCCTTTGTCATCGCAAACGAGATGAGGGGGCGGCCGCCGCGGATCACGTCGGGCCCCGCACTGGGCAAGCAGGCGGACCTCATGGCCCTGCTGACCAACCTGGAAACGGGCGACATTCTCTTCATCGACGAGATTCACCGACTGCCGCGGGTCGTGGAGGAGTTCCTCTACCCCGCCATGGAAGATTTTCGGGTGGATTTCACCATCGAGGGCGGCATCGGCGGGCGAACGGTGAACTTCGCCCTGCGACGGTTCACCCTGATCGGAGCGACCACGCGCGCGGGAATGCTCTCGTCGGCCATGCGCGACCGGTTCGGGCACCACTTCCACATGGACTTCTACGGGCAGGCGGAGCTTTCGGAGATCCTTCGGCGTTCGTCGACGCGGCTGGACCTCCAACACCGCGACGGAGCGCTGGATCTCATCGCCCACCGCAGCCGCGGCACGCCGCGCGTGGCGAATCGACTGCTCCGTCGCGTGCGCGACTACGCCCAGGTCAAAGGCGACGGCGTCTTGACGCCGGAGGTCGTGTCTCGGGCCCTGGAAATCCAGCAGGTGGACGCGCTGGGGCTGGACGAACTGGACCGCGGCTACCTGCGGGCGCTGATCAACGTGTACGGCGGCGGACCGGCCGGCATCGAGGCCCTGGCCGCCACCATGGGCGAAGACCGCGACACGCTGGAAGACGTGGTGGAGCCGTACCTGCTGCAGATCGGCTTCGTGGTCCGCACCCGCCAGGGCCGCCAGGCCACCCGCCCCGCCTACGAACACCTCCACCTGCCCCCCCCAGCCACCGACCCCCACCCCCCGGCCTCAAACGGCGAGCTGCTGTTCTGAGTCGGGCAGGCAGCCCGTATGGCGCCCGCCGCGGACCGCGCCCCGGCACTCCGCGATCATCGGTGCGCAGCAATACCACGAACCCCTTCCCTCGCTGTTGCGGTGATGTACAGGGGGCAGCCGAGTTCCGCCACCCCGCAATCCCCAAACCCAGACCGATAGCTTGTTTGATGTTGTAATTGCATTATCGAGGAGAATTGGCTAGCATGTACCATATTCGGTCCAAATGCTGATTTGAGGAGGGACGCATTATGACACGCCACGGGTTGGGAGTTGCCGGTCTGGCCCTTGTTCTTCTGCTTGGGACGGTTCTGGCTTCAACGACTAGGGCGGCCACGTGGTACGTGGACGACGATGCCCCGGCCGGGGGCAACGGGCAGAGCTGGCCCACTGCTTTCCGGTACCTTCAGGACGCGCTGCACGCCTGCACGACCGGTGACGAGATCCGCGTGGCCGCGGGTCGGTACACGCCGGACCGCGACGAGGCCGGCCTGGTCACACCGCTGGACCGTTACGCGTCGTTCATCCTGGTGGACGGCGTGGCCCTGCGCGGCGGGTACGCGGGTATCGGAAGTGCGAACCCAGATTCCCAGGACGTGGCCCGCTATGTCACCGTATTGAGTGGCGACCTTTTGGACGACGACATCTGGCCCGCCCTTGGCACGGACAACAGCCGGCACGTGGTGACCGCTGAGGCAGTCGGCCCGTCAACCATCCTGGAGGGGTTGGTGATCGAAGCAGGTTACGGCCACGGAAGCTATACCGATGTGCTGTCACGTTCCGGCGGGGGGGTCTTCAGCCACGGCAGCAGTCTCCAGATTCGACGATGCACGTTCCGTCACTGCTACGCATCCCGGTACGGAGCTGCCTTGTATCACGGCGGTGGCGGTGTCGTCTCCCTCGTGAACTGCTTCATCGAGCGATGTCAGGCCGAGTCCGGAGCGGGCGTCTTCGTGGACGGCCCGTCCGAGTTGGTGATGGATCACTGCACGATTGTGGACAACCTCGCGGAGACGGCCGGCGGCGGGCTGTTCCTGCGTGCGGCAACCGCGGCCGTGACGAACTGCATCTTCTGGGATAATCGAACGGAAGATGAGCACCTGCTGCCCACGGAACCCGGGCAGGTCTTCGCGGATGAGGCAAGCACACTCACGGTCAACCACAGTTGTGTTCAGGGCTGGACGGGTGCGCTCGCGGGAGTCGGCAACTTCGACGCCAATCCCCTGCTGGTGCGGCGCGGGTTCCGGCTGCAAGCCGGCTCGCCGTGCATCGACGCCGGCAGTGGTGACGCCGGTTGGACGGACATCGATTCAGAGGCGCCGGGATCCGGCGGCGTGCCCGACGTCGGCGCGGACGAGTTCGTGGATTCGGACATGAACGGACTGCCGGACCGGTGGGAGGAGATCCACTTCGGCACCCTGACCGGTGCTGATCCGGACTCCGACACCGACGCAGACGGGTTGACGGCTCTGGAGGAGTACGCCCTCAACACAAGTCCCGTTGTGGCGCGCGGGGTGTACTACGTCGATCCGGCGGGCGACGACACGTGGGACGGCCTCAGCCCGGTGGCAGATGGAACCCACGGCCCCAAGCGCACGATTCAGGCGGCGATTGATGCAACGCGGCCGGGTGAGATCGACGTGGTCGTCGTGCGAGACGGAATCTTCACGGGTGCCGGGAACCGCGGACTTTCGCTTCCCGCCCATGACATGGTATTGCGCAGCGAGAACGGTCCCGCCAATTGCATTATCGATTGTGAGAAGGCGGAACGGGGGATTCGCGTGGACCGTCGGCAGACGTCTGCGACGGCAATACGGGGGCTGACCATTCGACGCGGGAAAGTGCTTCTGTCCTCTTCGACCACGGCGTACGGGGGAGGAATATACTGCGATCACGCCGATGCCACGATCCGCGATTGCATCATCTATGAGTGCGAGGCGGTCGGAAGCGGAGGATACGGCGGTGCCGTTTGCCTCTATGGGAGTCGCGGGCGTATCTGTGATACCTTTGTGGCAGGCAATCTGGCCGAGGGGAGCCGTGCCGCGGGAGGCGGCATTGTACTTCGGCGTGGATCGCCCCAGGTGGAGCGCTGTGTTGTGCTCGACAACCAGGCCCGCATGACGACTCCAGTGGCCCCCGGCAATTCGAGCGGCGGAGGAGGGATCGCGTCGGATTCCAGTCAGTCAAGCATCCGGGACTGCCTGGTTGCCGGAAACAGCGCGTACTGCGGGGGTGGAATCTGCGACGTGTTCTGCTGCGGGCCCAGCCTCGATGGCACCCTCGGATCGTGCATTGAGCGATGCGAGATACGACAGAACGCTGCCACCTTTGGTGGCGGATTCTACTGCGAGGGCGCCGCGTCTGACCTGGTCACGTGCGTGATCGTCCGGAACCTGAGCACACTCACCGCAGCGGTGCATTCCTGGGACTATGCGTACCAATGGCCGTTCGTGACCCACTGTCTGATTGCCGAGAACTCCAACGTGAGGAACTGGCCAAGCCAGTCGCCTCTTCTCGCCGGCATCTCCGGAGTCTATTTCGTGTCGAATAGTATTGTCTGGGGAAACGACCCGCTGCAAGCCGGTGAGTACGTCGAGATGGACTACTCGTCGGTGCAGGGGGGATACCCCGGAATCGCCAATATCGATGAGATGCCCGCTTTCCCCGTGGGGCAGGACTGGCACCTGCTGCCCGGCTCCCCAGGCGTAGATAGCGGAACGAACACGCCAGCGAAGCCGTTGCCGTTGCACGATTTTGACGGGGCACCTCGCTCGGTTGACGGCAATGGCAACGGTGACGCCCGACCAGACGTTGGCCCCTACGAATACGTGCCGGGCGTGCCCCGGTTGGCCGTCTCACCGAGTTGGATTGATGTGGACGTGCCGAGGGGTGGGCCCGAGGCTGAGCCGGTTCAACTGTCCATCCGCAATTGCGGTGACGGCGTTCTGCACTGGCAAGCGTCAGAAGACGCGCCATGGCTCTCCCTTTCGACGGTGGAGGGTGAATCGGCGGGACAAACGCAGACCGTGGAAATCACCTTCGACACGACCGGGCTCACCTGGGGTCGATACATCGCCTTTGTCACCTTCACTTCCGACGGGGCCGCAACCACACAAAGGCGAATTCCCGTGACACTCCATGTCCGACGCGTGCAAAGAGTCCCGGCACAGCACGCCACGATCCAGGCAGCCATCACGGCCGCCCAGCAAGACGACGTCGTGATGATCGCTGACGGAATCTACAACGAATACATCTACCTGCAGGAGAAGTCGATCACAGTCCGCAGCGAGAACGGACCCGCAAACTGCATCATCGACCGCCAGTACCTCGGGCCGGGAATCGGCGTACACCGCTGCGGACCGATACCAGCAACTATCGAAGGCCTGACTATACGACACGCGATCGACAGTGGTGTGAACATCTCGTACAGCGACGGTGTCGTTCTCAGAAACTGCCGGTTGCTGCATAACGAAGGCTACCGTGGCGGTGGACTGAATGTCGTCAGGAGCCGCGTGAGCGTTGTGGACTGCCTGTTCCAGGGCAACGTGGTGCCGGGCGAAGGTGGTGGCGTTTTGGCACAGGAAGCTGTGCTGACCATGCGCGGTTGCCAGGTGTGCGAAAACCGGAGTGAGATCACAAGCAGCGCAGTCGGCGGGGGCGGGATGTCCTTGTCCCTCGTACGCGGAGAAATCCACGGTTGCCGGATTCTTGGGAACTCGGCAAACGGTGTGGGGGGCGGTCTGGACCTGCGTATCACCGCCGTCCGAGTGTCGAACAGCCTGATTGCGGGAAACCTGGCCCGGAATGCCGGGGGTGTCTCTGTCAGCGGCACGTTCGGGAATGAACAGCTTCTGGTCCAGAACGCCGTGATCGCGTCCAACACGGCCACAAATGGAGACGGCGGGGGCGTGGGGGTCGGCAGCGGAGCGCTTCGGCTTCAGAACAGCACGGTGGTGGGCAACACGGCGACCTGGCGGGGCGGCGGCGTGTACGCCGGTGGCGATGAGCTGGATATCCGAAACTCAATCGTAACAGACAACACGGCACCCCAGGGACCGCAGATCGCCGTGTCATTCGGCTCGCTAAAGGCTCGCCGCAGCGCCGTGCGCGGCGGCGAAGCTGACATCTGGGATGGAACCTATTCCGGCGGAATCGTCGTGTGGGACAACGTCATCGCTGAAGACCCGCAACTCAAGAACCCCGCAGGCGTTGATCAGTTGATGTCCACGTGGCGGGACGGCGATTACACGCTGCGCGCGGGATCGCCCTGCATCGACTCGGCCAGCAGCGCGTCGTTGCCCATCGACTGGCTGGATGCCGATGCCGACCAGTCCTGGGTTGAGTGGTTGCCCGTCGACGCAGCAGGGCTTCCGCGGGTTGTCGACGACCCAACCGCACCCAACGTCGGATATGGTGAGCCACCGTTCGTCGACATGGGCGCCTTTGAGTACCAGGACGACTGCAACGAAAACGGAGTCATCGACAGCCTGGATCTGGCAAACGGCACCAGCGCCGACTGCACCGGCAACGGCGTACCGGACGAGTGCGAGCTGGATTGCGACGGCAACGGGCTGGCCGACGTCTGCGAGATCGACCTGGACCCGGGGCTGGACGCGAACGGGAACGGGCGCCTAGACGTATGCGAAGACGTGCTCTACGTCAACGCCTCGGCCAGTGGGGCCGCCACGGGTTGGACCTGGGAAGATGCCTACACGGACCTCCAGGATGCCCTACCTGCGGCCACGCTGGGATCAGAAATCTGGGTAGCTGCGGGCACGTACCGGCCAGACGGGGGTACGGGGGACCGGGCCCTCAGCTTCGAACTGCCCGGGGGCGTGGCCGTGTACGGCGGCTTCGCCGGTGGCGAAACCAGCCTCGACCAGCGAGACCTCAGCGCCAACCCCACCATTCTCAGCGGCGACATCGGTGTCCCCGGCGACATCTCCGATAACAGCTACCATGTGCTCCGAATCAACGACACGAGCGCACCGGCCGTCCTCGACGGATTTGTGATTACCGCGGGCAACGCCACGGGCACCAGTCCGAAGGATTTGGGCGGAGGGCTGTACAACACCGGGGACGCGATCCTCCGCAACTGCGCGTTCCGGTCCAACCGGGCGGCCCGCAACGGGGGAGCGATTTCCAATCAAACAGGACCGTCGCTCACCCTGCTGAATTGCGAGTTCTCCGGTAACCACGCCACGGTGCGCGGCGGGGGGGTGCAAACCTACCAGAGCAGTCTGACCGCCGTGAATTGCACGTTCGCATACAACACGGCCGGCGGCGAGGGCGGCGGCGTTTTCATGAATACCTGGGACACGTCGCTGACGAACTGCATCCTCTGGGGCAACACGGCCATGGGCGGCGCGTCCGACGAATCCGCCCAGATCCATATCCTGGCCGGCACACTCACCGTGGATTACTCCTGCGTGCAGCACTGGAGCGGTGCCTTCGGCGGTACCGGGAACATTGGGCTCCATCCGCTGTTCGTCGATGAGGACGGTCCCGACGGTGTGGCTGGCACGCCTGACGACAACCTGCGACTCTTGGCCATGTCACCCTGTATCGATGCGGGTTCCAACGAGGCCGTCACCGTGGAAACCGACCTGGACGGACGCCCGCGCATTCGCAACGGGGGCAGTGGCGAGGCGATCGTCGACATGGGCGCCTTCGAGTACCAGGAAGACTGCAACGAAAACGGAGTTATCGACAGCCTGGATGTGGCAAACGGCACCAGCGCCGACTGCACCGGCAACGGCATACCGGATGAGTGTGAGTTCGATTGCGATGAGAACGGGACAGCCGACGTCTGCGAGATCGACCTGGACCCGGCGCTGGACGCAAACGGGAACGGGTACCTGGACGTGTGCGAGGTGCTCTACGTCAACGCCTCGGCCAGTGGAACCAACACTGGGGAAAGTTGGGCGGATGCCGTCAACAATCTGCAGCAAGCACTGCGCCTGGTTGACACGCGTCCGATACCGGTCTCGCAGGTATGGGTGTCTGCGGGCACGTACCGGCCAGACAGGGGTACGGGGGACCGGGCCCTCAGCTTCGAACTGCCCGGGGGCGTGGCCGTGTACGGCGGCTTCGCCGGTGGCGAAACCAGCCTCGACCAGCGAGACCTCAGCGCCAACCCCACCATTCTCAGCGGCGACATCGGTGTCCCCGGCGACATCTCCGATAACAGCTACCATGTGCTCCGAATCAACGACACGAGCGCACCGGCCGTCCTCGACGGATTTGTGATTACCGCGGGCAACGCCACGGGCACCAGTCCGAAGGATTTGGGCGGAGGGCTGTACAACACCGGGGACGCGATCCTCCGCAACTGCGCGTTCCGGTCCAACCGGGCGGCCCGCAACGGGGGAGCGATTTCCAATCAAACAGGACCGTCGCTCACCCTGCTGAATTGCGAGTTCTCCGGTAACCACGCCACGGTGCGCGGCGGGGGGGTGCAAACCTACCAGAGCAGTCTGACCGCCGTGAATTGCACGTTCGCATACAACACGGCCGGCGGCGAGGGCGGCGGCGTTTTCATGAATACCTGGGACACGTCGCTGACGAACTGCATCCTCTGGGGCAACACGGCCATGGGCGGCGCGTCCGACGAATCCGCCCAGATCCATATCCTGGCCGGCACACTCACCGTGGATTACTCCTGCGTGCAGCACTGGAGCGGTGCCTTCGGCGGTACCGGGAACATTGGGCTCCATCCGCTGTTCGTCGATGAGGACGGTCCCGACGGTGTGGCTGGCACGCCTGACGACAACCTGCGACTCTTGGCCATGTCACCCTGTATCGATGCGGGTTCCAACGAGGCCGTCACCGTGGAAACCGACCTGGACGGACGCCCGCGCATTCGCAACGGGGGCAGTGGCGAGGCGATCGTCGACATGGGCGCCTTCGAGTACCAGGAAGACTGCAACGAAAACGGAGTTATCGACAGCCTGGATCTGGCAAACGGCACAAGCGACGACTACAACGAGAACGGCGTGCCAGACGAGTGCGAGGTTCTCTACGTCAGCGCATCGGCCAGAGGGACCGGCACCGGGGAGAGCTGGGCGAATGCCATCAACGACCTGCAGGAAGCGATGAGCCTGGTTGACACGCATCCGACGCCGGTTTCGCAGATCTGGGTGGCGCGGGGAACGTACCAGCCGGATTCCGGAACCGGTGACCGCACTCGCAGCTTTGTCCTCCGTGACGGCCTGGCCCTCTACGGTGGCTTTGCCGGCCGGGAGACCAAGGTGACCCAGCGCCGAATGCAGTCGAACCCCACGATTCTCAGCGCGGACCTCGGACAGGTTCGGGCCTACCACGGTGTGGATGGCTCCGGAGTCGGGCCGACGGCCGTTCTGGACGGGTTTATCATCGAACGCGGCTATGCGAACGGCCCCGCGACAGAGATCGCACACTGGGGGGGGGGGATCCTGATCATGGATGGCAGCCCGACGGTACGGCGCTGCGTCATTCGCAGAAACTACGCCAGTGCAAATGGCGGGGGAGTGTCCGTCCTGGGGAACAGTTCTCCCACATTCGAGAGTTGCGTCTTTGTCAGCAATTTCGCCATGTCCAACGGGGGCGCCGTGCAGGCATACCAGTGCGGGCTGACCCTGACGAATTGCACCGTGGCAGGCAATTCCGCCAGTGGAGCAGGAGGCGGGATCTTTCTGAATGGGGTCCAGGCCGCGCTCACCAATTGCATATCATGGGGCAACGACGTCCGGCAGGATTATGGGGAGTCCAGCCAGCTTCACGTACTCAACTGCACGCCCGCCCTGAACTATAACTGCGTGCAGAACTGGTCCGGCACGCTGCCGGGCGCGGGGCTTGGCAACATCGGCGGTGATCCGCTGTTCATCGAGCAACCGGGAATACAGATATCCGGCGATGCGCGATTGCGCTTCGGCTCGCTCGCCATCAACGTGGGTGATCCAGCCTTCGCGCCGGAGCCGGGCGGGATCGATGCCGCAGGCGACGTGCGGGTACGATGCGGACGCATAGACATGGGCGCGTACGAGTACGGCCAGCGCGATCCAGATTGCGATGGAATCATCGATCTGGAGGAGGCGACCGAGGCTGTTCCGATCCCCACGGCAGCCCCCGTACCGAGGGCGGGGCCGTCTGCCATCCGCGAGAGAGACCCGGGAAGGCCGTCTGAGTGACCGCGTCGCGTGCGGTTGCCCGCGGACTCTCAATCGTCGTCGTGCTTGCGCTTGCGGGGCTTCTTCTTGTCGCGGTCCTTGTGGGGTTTTGGCGGCTTCTCCGGCGGGAAGAGGGCGTCGAGCTTTTTGCGGACGGCGCCGTCGATCGACACGCGCAGGGCGAGCAGGTTCTCGCGAAGCTGGGTCAGGCTCGTGGCGCCGAGGATCACGCTGGAGACGGCCGGGTTCGCCGCCGCCCAGGCGATGGCCAGTTGCGCCCGCGTGCAGCCGGCGTCTTCCGCAACCTCCCGAAACCGCCGCACGCGGTCTCGCTTTTCGTCGCTGTACACCCAGTCCCGCACCCACGTCAGCCGGCCGAGGCGCGAACCCGCCGGAATCCCATCGTCATACTTGCCGGTCAGCAGGCCGGAGGCCAGCGGGCTCCAGACAACCGAGCCCATGCCGTATTTCTCCAGGGCCGGCACGGTGTCTTCTTCAAACTTCGTCCGGGCGACCAGGCTGTACTGCGGCTGCTCCACCTGCGGGCGGTAGAGGTTGTGCTTGTCGCAGAACTCGCAGACCTCCTTGATCTGCTTGCCCGTCCACTCGCTGGTGCCCCAGTAGAGGACCTTGCCCTGGTGGACCAGGTCGTCCATGGCCCGGGCCGTCTCTTCGATGGGCGTGTGCTCGTCGAACCGGTGACAGAAATAGAGGTCCAGGTAGTCCGTGCCGATGCGTTCCAGGCTCCGCTCCACCGACTCGACAACGTGCTTGCGAGACAGCCCGCGGTCGTTCACGTCGTCGCTCATGGGGAAGAACACCTTGCTGGAGATCACCAGCCGGTGCCGCGGCAGGTCGGACAGAATGAGGCCCATGAGCCGCTCGGCGTTGCCCCGGCCGTAGGCGTCGGCGATGTCGAAGAAATTGACCCCGGCGTCAAACGCCGCGTGGAGGATGCGGCGGGCGGTCCGTTCGTCGGTGAGGCTCTCGCCGAACGTGGTCCAGCCGCCGAGGCTCAGCAGGCTGACCCTCGTGCCGCATCGGCCCAGCGGGCGGTAGTCCATCTTCGATGTTTGCATGGCAGTCTCCCGCGAGTTATGAATTCCCCGGAGGCGTGGGCCCCGGCCGCGTCCAAGTGACCGGAAGCGCCCGCCGGTGTCAAGCCGGCGCGCTCGACCGGCGGTCGCGGAACACGCATCCAGGGGAGGCCGAACCATCGACGGATCCGTGGCCCGAATTCTGGACGCCAACGCGAACCGCGCCCGCGAGGCCGCCCGCGTGCTGGAGGATTACGCGCGCTTCGCGCTCGATGACGCGGATCTCAGCCGGCAGGCCAAGAGCATCCGGCATGAAGTGGTCGCGGCCGTGGAACAGGCCGGGCTAGCGAACGTGGTGCGCAATCGCGACATCCTGGAGGACGTGGGCCGCGACATCCGGACCGAGCGTGAATACCGCCGCGAAAGCACGGCCGACGTCGTCATCGCCGCGGCGGCCCGGCTCAGCGAGGCGCTCCGCGTGCTCGAGGAGTACGGCAAGACGGTCGACGCGGGGCTCGGCCGGGCGTTCGAGCAGCTTCGATACCGGGGCTACGAGCTGGAGCGGCGAGTACGGATCGGCCTGGAGGCCGCCCGCCGGTTCGGCCATGTCCGGCTCTACGTGCTGCTGACCGAATCGCTGTGCTCGGGCGATTGGTTCGAGACCGCCCGGGCCGTCCTCGACGGCGGGGCCGACTGTGTGCAGCTTCGTGAGAAGACACTGCCCGACGGCGAGCTTCTGACGCGGGCTCGGCTCCTGGCCGCGCTTTGCCGGGACCGCGGCGTGCTGTTCGTGATGAACGACCGGGCCGATCTGGCCCTCGCCGCTCAGGCGGACGGCCTGCACGTCGGGCAGGAGGACCTTCCCGTGGCCGAGGCGCGGCGTGTTCTCGGCCCGGGGCCGCTGATCGGCGCCAGCACGCACACGCCGGAGCAGGTGCGGGCGGCCGCGGCCCAGGCGCCGGATTACATCGCGGTCGGGCCGATGTTTGCCAGCGGCACGAAGCCGCAGTCGCACGTGCCCGGCCCGGCCCTGGTGGAGGCGGCGCGGGCGTTCACGTCGTTGCCGCTGGTTGCGATCGGGGGGATCACGTCGGAGAACGTACCGCAGGTTGTTCAGGCGGGCGCGCGCTGCATTTGCGTCTGCAGCGCGGTGATTTCCCAGCCGGACCCGCGCGAAGCCGCCCGCCGGCTCAAGGACGCCACGTTAATCGCCGAGTCGGCATCCGAACCGAAGGAAGACACCCATGCCGCTGGATGAGGCCACCCTGGAGCGCCTCCTCGGGCACGAATGGCGCGAGCGGATTCCGCCGATCTGCCCGGAGTGCGGCTACAACCTCACCGGCCTGCCGGACAACCGCTGCCCGGAGTGCGGCTACGTCTACAGCCGCCAGGACGTGGCTCGCAACGCCCGGAACATGATCTACCAACTCCAGGCCCTACGAGACGTCAACGACATTCTGAAAGTCGGGTTCTTTCTGGGCGGTGCCGCCGCGTTGTTCTTCATCGCCGCCCGGCTGACCGGCCCGGACGGCATGATGGTCCTGGCACGGATCGCATCCGTCTTTCTGGGCCTGCCCACGATCGGCTTGGGCTTGCAGGTCTTTCGCGTGAAACGCCTGCCCGCCTGGGCACGAGAGTTCGTGCCCACAGAGCCCCACTACGGTCGCGGCGTGGCGACCGCCGCCCTCGGCCTGCTGCTGATTGTGGCCGCACTGCTTGTGCCGTAGGCTGGAGGGCCTCTTCAGGAACTCGAAATCGGTCGGATCCGCGGAGAGGGGCCGGGGATCACAGATCCACAAGACCGGCCATGATCGCCCGCCGGACCAGGTCCACCCGGTTGTGGACGTCCAGCTTCTTCATCAGGTTGGCGGTGTGTTTCTGAATCGTCTTGGCGCTGCGGCACAGGCGCATCGCCACCTGCCGTGTGCCATGTCCGGCGGCCAGCATCGCGAGAATTTCCCGCTCGCGGGCCGTCAGCGTGTGCATCGAGTGAACGGCCACCTGCGCCTGCCCCCAGCGATGGCGGGACGCCCGATCCCGGGCCGCGCACTGGCGGACCGCGTTCTGCAGGATCCCATCGGTGTACGGCTTGGGCACCACGTCTGCCGCACCGGCCTGCATGGCCCGCACGGCCCCGCACACGTCGGTGTGGGCCGCCACCACCACCGAAAGCCCCCGCGCAGTGTCAGAGGTCAGCCGGTTCAGCCAGCCCAGTTCGGTATCCGTAATCCGGGCCAGCTCCAGAACGACGCAGCCGCCGGACTCCGGTTCGTGCCGGGAAAGAAACTCCTCGACATGGCCATAGATGATCGGACCGAACCCGTCCGCAGACAGCACCGCGCGGAGTCGTTCGCGCGTCAGGGGATGCTCGGCGATCAGATGCACGGCTGTCTGCATTGGATAGGCGAAAGCGGTCGTGGGCATTGCACCCTCAGCATTCGCAACGGTCGTCATGACCGGCCCCTCCGTGTGGAAACAGAGTGTTCAGACTGGATGTACAGAGAACACGGATAGACGCGTTGCCGAGCCGAGGCGAGCATCTTGCCGTGGCTCCGGGTCGCCACTGGTCGGTCTGTGATCAGAATCCCCGACACTACCAGGGCTTTCCTCTAATAACGGCCACCTACGGCAGAAACCTTAACAGGGATTTCTGCGGTTGTATCACGGGGGTCCGCTCCGGGATTCCATGTCACATTCCACGTCGACACAGGTAACCTTCGACTTATAAAAATGTTGCGACAAATTCGCCGGGGGCGGCCCGCCAGCCGACCCACGCAAACCGGGCGTTCCGGGGCAACTGTCGACGGCAGCAAGGGCCCGGTAGACTGTCGCACGACCCGCCGCGTGACATCCCGGGGCGGGCCGAGTCAGCGTGCGAAGTGAGCCCCACAACCCGGTCGGACGCGCTTGGACTTGGCGGCTTTGGCTGTGCCTGGCCGTCCTGGGCATTCTGGCCGTCCATGGCATCGGCCGGGTCGGTGCGTTCTGTTCGCCCATCCGAGCCGACAGCTACGCCTACAGCGGCTTCGCCTGGCGAATTGCCCAGGGCGACGTGCTCTATCGTGACCTGCTGGTGGACAAGCCGCCGGGCCTGCTGTGGCTGCTGGCCCCGGTCCATCTCGTGGCGCCCGCCGCCCGCTGGCCACTGATCCCGTGGGAATCCGCCTGGATGCTGGCGGGGTATTGGGCGTTTTACCGTGCGGCTCGGGCGTTGTACGCTCGACAGATCGCGCTGGCGCTCACAGTCGTGGCTGTTCTGGCCGTCAACGTATTCCTGCTCACGGATTACACGACCGAGGGATTCAGCCTGGCCGAGAGTTACCTTCTGCTGCCGACGGCGGGGGCCGTGGCCCTGTACTGGCGTGCCGCCCGCCGGGGTCGGTGGGGCCGATTTGTGTGGACAGGCGTTTTGCTGGGCATTTGTCTGGCACTGAAGCAGACCGCGCTGCCGCTGCTTGTGGCAGTGGCCGCTCATGCCACGACGTGGGACCTGATCGTGGATCGGGCGCCCGGTCGCTGGGCGACCCGTGCTGCCGGGTTGCTGCTGGGGATCGGCATTGTGGCGGCCGCGGTGGCGGCGGTGCTGGCCGCCCAGGGCGTGCTGCCTGACGCCTGGCACTCCATGACCACCCGAGCGTCCGGCCTGCTACGACGCGAGACCGGCTGGCCGGGCCGGTGGCGGGATGTCGTGCCGCTCTGGGTACCCCTGGGCTGGTGTGCGCTCGGCGTGGTGCTCTGGGCACACTCCCGGCCTACCCCGAGGGCGAACACGCACTCGCCGGCCGGCCGCAACCTCACGTTCCTGCTTCTGTGGCTGGCGGCCGAGTGCCTGATGCTGGTCCTGTTGCCCCGCCGCTCGTTTCACTACTACGCGATATCGTGCCTGCCGGTGATCCTGCTCTCCGGCATGTTTTGGGCGGCGTTGCGGCGTGATCGTGCCGCGGTGCCCGCTCCGATCGCGAAGGTCGTTTTCGCGACGGCGATCCTCGGATCCGCGATCGCCTTTCGGCCGGTCATCGACGAACTGGTACCCGTGAGCATCAGTCGTGTCCGATCGTACGACGCGGCTGTCGATCGCAACGCCTTCGAAAACGCCAAACAGAGCAGCGACATCCGCGTGAAGTGACTTTTCGCATGGACGATTTGGCAGACGCAACCATCCGTCCGAGGCCGAGACACCGGCTGGCGTTCGGCTTGGCAGTCTTGACCGCCCTGGCGTGGACGGTCGGCGGCCTGGTCGCCGGCGCACGCACGTCCGACCCGACGCTCGCTTCGCAAGTGCTTCATCCGGTGGCCGGTCCGGAGCTCATCGTGGCGGGCGCCCTGCTGCTACTGGTCCATGCGTGGGTCTTCCGGAGACAGCCGGACCCGGGGCCGGCCGGCGGCATTGTGGTGGTGGGTGTGGTCTGCGCGGGCCTGGCCGCCGAGCACCTGATCCATGCGGCCGACCTCTTCGCCGTTTCGCTTGCCGCACTGGGCATGGGTCTGCTGATCTCTCGTCCGCGAGCCCCGACTCCGACCGGCGTGATCCTCGGGGCCGCGATGGCTCTTTCGCCGCTGCTGGTCGGGGCCGCTGCGGGCGGCCTGAGCGCGGCTCGCCGAATGGATGCCTCTTGCCCAACCGCCCGGCGGACGGTTCGCCTGGGAGCGGGCGTGGTGCTGGGCTTCGCCTTGGTTGGCCTGGCCGGCTGGATGGACGGCCGGCCTGTCTGGGTTGCGCTCGCCATCCCCGAACCGCTCTCACGTCTGGGTCCGGCGGCGGTGTGGCGATTCGGCGCAGAGATCGCGGATCTGGCTGCTCCGTTGCTGGGGCTGGGCCTGCTGGGCTTGTGGATCGGCGGGCAAATAAAAAACGGTGAGAACGTGCCAAGCCCCGAGTCTTTCCCGCTGGACCACGCCGTGCGAGTGTGGATGATTGTCAACGTCCTCGCGCTTCTGTGCTTCCCGACGGCGTGCGCGGCCCATGCCATCGTGTGGTTTGCCCCGCAGGCCCTGCTGGTTCCCACGGGCTGGCGGGCCGTGCGAAAGTCCCTGACCGCCACGCTTCCCTTCTCCATGAAACTCACTCTCGCGGCCTTCGCGACACTCCTGGCGTTGCTCACGTGGCCCGCCATCCGTGCGGCCGGAGGAACCATCCTTGTCGCACTGACGGCGTCGTAGTGGGCCGTGCAGTACCGGAGCATCCGCTCACTCGTTCGACAGTACGGGCTGGAACGTCCGGAACCGAGACACCCACGTCGGACGGCGACGCCCAAAGAAAAGATCTACACGAAGTGACGTTCCGACTCCCTTGCGCAACACGAGGGGGACCGCCTCCGCATTCATGGGTTTCTGTCAGGACGCGCACAATTCGCGACGGACACTTGCCCGCAGCGGCGTGGCGGGCCTATGCTTCGTCATGACAACAGGCGCGAACCGCGCGATACGCCCGGCGTGCCGTTGAGGGCCGAATCGCAAACGAAAATGGGTGTCAGTCTGAGGCACCAGGCGGACCGCGATCCGCAAACGTAAGACCGCAAACAGACGAGCCTCAGCCGGCGGCGGGTGTTTGTTGCCGCCCGGAGGTTGTGCTCTCGTTTCAATCACAAGGAGATTCGCTATGCAACGAGCAAACGTGTATAGGGCATTTACAGCGGCGATGACCGCATTCATCGTGTCTGTCGCCTGGGCTGGTGAGAAAAAGACGAAGGACAAAGATGCCCCCGGAGATGAGGTTCGGGCGGAAATCGGAAAGGCCGCCCCGGACTTCGCCCTGAAAGACCTGGACGGCAAGGAACACCGGCTGTCCGACCTCAAGGGCAAGATCGTGGTGCTGGAGTGGACGAACTACCAGTGCCCGTACGTGCAGTTCCATCACGCCAAGGCCCGCACCATGCAGAAGACGGCGGCGGAGTTCGAGGACAAGGACGTTGTCTGGCTCGCCATCGATTCCAGCCACTTCAGCGAGGACCGGAAAGAGGAGATTCGCAAGTTCGCCGAGACGAGCCAATACGCGTTTCCGATTCTGCTGGATGCGAACGGCCACGTCGGGCGCATCTACCAGGCCAGGACCACGCCCCACATGTTCGTGATCGACCGCGAAGGGATTCTCGTCTACAACGGCGCCATTGACAGCGAATCGAACATCAGCGCCGCGGAGCGAGATCCGAACAAGGTGAAGAACTACGTCGCCGCGGCCCTGGCCGCTCTCACGGAAGGCAAGACCGTCGAACCGGCCGAGACCAGACCCTACGGCTGCAGTGTCAAATACGCGAAGGCCGACGACGCGAAGAAACACCAAAAATCCCACAAGAAGGACAAGGATGCGAAGGACGAAGCGTCCTGACGGGAGCAAGGCCCTCGTCGTCTGCCCCGAACCGTGAAAACCGCTGACCCGCGGCGTCGCGCGGTCGTCGAAGGAACGGCCTCCGCGCGGCCCGCGGGTTTCGGCTTGAGAAGGGGCGTTGGAGACGGCGGCCGCCCCCATGCGCCTGCCCACCCCGTCTGTCGCTTACCCGGGCTGACCACTCCACAAGAGACTCAAGCCACCCCCGCACAGTGGTCGACGCTAGGGTAGGCAAAGGCCGCCGCGCCCCCCGGGGAGCCACCGTGGCCCCCCGGGCAGAGGAGCGGCCGACCCTGCTGCGGGAAGCCGTGTTCGTGCGCATCCGCCCCGTGGAAAGCTCAAACCCCCCGGCCGGCTGGCAGGAGTCCCCGATCGAAGGAATCCTGGTTGACCCGGCGCCGTCGGCCGACCCCGCAGACCTCGCCCACGTAATCAGCGTGGACCTGGAAGACTGGCGGCAGTCCGTGTTTGACCACTCGCTTCCCGTTTCAGACGATTTTCACCGCGGCACCGAGCGATTGCTGGATCTTCTCGATCGGCACAGCACGCGAGCCACGTTCTTCGTGCTCGCCAACGTGGCGGAACACTCCCCGGCGCTCATTCGGCGAATCCGGGCGGCCGGCCACGAAATCCAGTCCCACGGGCTCGATCACGTCGAGCTGAACCGGCTCACCCCGGAACGGTTCCGACGCGACCTGGCCCGCGCAAAGGCGATGATCGAGGATGTGATCGGCGAACCCGTGACGGGGTACCGCGCCCCCCGCTTTTCCATAACGGCTGAGACCGTCTGGGCCCTGGACATCCTGGCCGAGTCGGGCTTCCGCTACGATTCCTCGGTCTTTCCGATGCGGGTGAGGGGCTACGGCATTCAGGGATGGCCGGCCGGCCCGGCCCGGGTCCGGACTCGCAACGGGTCGCAACTGACCGAGGTCCCCGTCTCCACAGCCCAGTGGTGGGGTCGCCGGTGGCCGGTGGGTGGTGGCGGCTACCTGCGGCTTCTCCCCAGCCGACTCGTGCGGCAGGGACTTCGCTCGGTGGTTGCTCGTGGTCGACCGATCGTGCTGTATATCCACCCGTACGAGCTGGATTCCACGGCGATATCCGCACTGCGTCTTAACGTACCGTTGATGCGGAGGATACATCAGGGGCTGGGGCGGCGATCCGTAGCCGGTAAGCTGGCCACTCTGCTGCAAACCTTCCGGTTCGGCCCGATGGGGCGGCTTGTGCCGACCATCGGCCCGCCATCCCCCGCGGATGCCCCAGTGGATAGCACGTCAAATCGCCGATCGTAACACTCGGGTTCCCGACTCGTGTCATTGGGAGAACGCAGTTCGTCGCGATTGCGGGCAGCTCGCCTGTTCTCACGCAAGAACGGGAATCTGCGCAGACAGAAGTGAGACTGGATTGCGCCTCGTCCGGGAACCTCGAAATCTCATTGGCCCGCCTGTGATTTGTGTGATAAACTTGTGAAGGCATCGTATCTGGATGGGGATAGAAGCAGTACGGCCGCGACCCTCGCCGTCTGAGTGACGATTGCTTGCCTTTTTGAGGTGGGGATCGGTGACGGGGGCCGCGGCCCAATTTGTGCGCATGGAACAGGGCAGGCCGCTGAGAAACGGTCTGCCCTGTTCGTGATGGGTGGCTCTGACGGTTTATTCGGTGTCGGACACGCAGAGTCAGTCGTCCAGAGCCCCGTTTTGCTTCTGCTCCGCGGCCCGAGCCTTTTCACACGCGCCACAGAAGCAGGTGGCGAACTGGAGCCCGTCGCGGGCCGGCGGCCCAGTCTCTTCGTCATACCAGGCGGCCCGCATGCGAATCTCCTGCTTCGCCACCGCCCGCAGGGCGTCCAAATCTCCGCCGACCGCCTCTACCAGAAGCAGCGGCGCGTCCTGGTAGCCGATCGGGAACACGTACTTATCCAGGGGGGCCCGCCGAAACGCCTGCGGCCCGAGCATCTGCCGCAGCGTGGCGGAGACATCCATGATGGAGAGCGGATCGTGGGAGTGCTGCAGCCCCAGCAGGTGCCCCGCCTCGTGCGAGGCGACGTTGGCCAAGGCCTGCGCCATCTCGTCAGCCGTCGGGCTCAGCACCAGGAAGGCCTGGAACGTATCCACGAAGACCACGGCCTCCTGAACGATCTGTTCGTTGTACTCATCCACGTTGGTTGCGACACCCAGCAGGTCCGGATCGTACGCGCCGAAGTGAATCGTCGTGTGCGGCGCCGTCGGGCGCGGACCCTCTCGGGATGAAACGAACTCCACGTTCAAGCCGGTGTAATCCTCCCGAACGTGGCTCATGATCCTCTCGATCATCCAATCGGTCTGACCGCCGTACGTCACTGCAATCCGGCTGCCCTCAAAGGGCGGGATGCCCACGGTCGGTCGGCTGCCGATGGTCACGGCCGCCTCTCCGTCGAAGTTCATGAAGATGATCTGCGTCTGCGGCGCCGGAAGGTCCTCCGGCGCACCGCGGACCACGGAGACCGAGTAGTCGCCCTGCGTACCCGAGCCGGCGCTGGACGCCACGGCCAGATAACAGCGCTCACTCGCGCGGCGGACGGTCACGCGGATGCGGGGATCGAGCAGCCCGGCGTAATAGGCGCGGTCGTCGTTGGCGTAGATCAGGTTCTGGTCGGCGTCAAAGAGCGCGGCCACGGCATCGAGGGTGGACCGGGCCGTCACGTCGACGACGAGGACGTCGCCCGCAGCGATGGGACCCAGGTCGTAGACATCCACGTCGGACGGGCTGGAGATGCTGCCCTCAATCCAGGCTTGCGAATTCGAGAAGGTCACGGCGTTCGCCGCAGCGAACGGGCCGGCCGCCGGATCACCGGGTCCCTCGGGCTCGATGAACACGTATTCGTCATCCCGATCGCCCCCGCCTCCGGGGTTTCCGGTGGGGCCGTCCGCGGGCGCGGCGTCGGCTGTCGGCGGTGCGTTGCCGACCGACGAGCAGCCGAGGCCGGCCAGGAGCGCGTATCCGAGACACGCGACAACCCATCCCCATCGAGCGCATGGCGCCAGCCTGGAAATCATTTCTGTCCCCCCACACGGCGAATGCGGCGGCGCGGCGCAGGGCCGCACCCCCCACCTGAAAAAGGCCGACGTCCGTTCGGGTTCGAGTCGATACGTTCCGGTGTGTCAGCGCAAAAAAAGCCTCTTTCCCCCCCGGAACGCGAGACCGTCGTAACCACCCCGATTCGACGTCTCTGAGACTGGTGAGACCGGAAACCGTCGTGCGGCCGGAAGCCGTCGCGTCGTGAAAGCAATCGTGTCCTGCCCGGTTTCCCAGGCTTCGCCAGTCACCCTTCAGAATCCAATACGTCGGCGCGGAAGGCAAACGAATCGGCAAACTTTGCCCGCCTTCGGCGCAATGGTCGTCCGCATCCGTGTGCGCGCAGGCCGCGTCCGTGAATGTCGCGCACGGTTGCCCGTTTTCGTGACCGGCCCGGGCTCACGCGACCACCCCGCGAGCGGGAGTCCGGTAATGCTGCGTCGCCGGCGCGTGGCAACCCGGGAAACGGGCCGGTGGGCGGCGTGAAAACCGCGCCGGTCGTTCAGGGCCGGCGGACCGCTTCCGATAGAAGAGCAGAGACGCTGCCCAATCGGCTGTGGGAGACGATGCGTATGCCGCGTGTGAGTACGTCAGAAGTCCGAGAAGTCGTGGCGAACTGGCTCCAGGAGGCCAAGATGTTCGGCGAGGTGGACACGCGCGACATCAAGCGCAGTCGCCGGCGCTACTCCTGGCGTCGGCCCATGGAGCTCCGTGCGGGCAAGCGCATGCATTACGTCTACAGCCGTGACATCAGCGAAGACGGGATCGGCGTGGTCTGTCGCAGCCGCCTGGGCGAAGCCACCCAGGTGGAGCTGCGCCGCGACGAGACCGACCCGTGGATTCCCGCCCGCGTCGCCCACTGCACGCAGACCGTAGGCGCCTACAAGGTCGGTATTGAACTGGCGTTCGAGTTCTGAACGATTGATCCCGTCCGTTTCCTCCCTCGCGAGCGCATCGTGCTCCTCCTCCGGCCCTCCGGGCGGCGTCTTCGCGAGACGCGCGCGGCGGGGTTCAACGGACCCGCATCCTGTCCGCAACCACGCCGGCCCCGTTAAGATTGCGCTAAGTTTCCGCGCGCCCCGCGGTGCATCCGGGCGCCCGTTCTTCCGTCTGTCGGCCGCGTGAGAGAATCATGCCGAACGCCCCTCGCCGCCCGTTGACACTTCTGCGTGCGCCATGCCACAATCCGGGCTGAGGAGCCTTCCGCTGCGCGGCCCCAAGCGACGGTCCCGCAGCGCCGGACGAGGATCGGGGCTTGCGGTTCGGACAGGAAGTTTCAGAGTCGTGTTCACCGAGATATCCGAGCTGATCCACCTCATCTCCCAGCAGCCCTCCTTCATTATCGGGGCGGTGCTGGTCGGCCTGGTCATGTTGTTCTGGGACACCGTGGAGGTGGGTCGGAACGACGCGGCCAATCTGGTCAACGCGGTGCTGGGGGCCCGCATCCTGCCCCGGCGAACGGCGCTCGCGCTGGCCGGTGCGTGCGTGGTGCTCGGGGCGTCGTTTTCGTCCGCCGTCGTCGAGACGGCACGGACGGGGATCTTCGATCCTCAGAAGCTGCGGTCCGTGGAGCAGTTGCTGGCCATCTACGCGTCGGTCTACATCGTGGACACCGTTCTGCTGTACAGCTTCTCCGCATACGGCATGCCGGTCAGCACCACGGCCTGCCTGGTCTTCGAGCTGCTGGGGGCCTCGTTCGCCCTGGAGTTCTTCGGCGTCGTGCGATGGGACAAGTCGGGCACGGTGGTCGCGGCCATCGTCTGTTCGATCCTCCTCAGCGGGGTCGCGTCGTTCCTGATTCAGCGAGCCGCCCGCGGGGCGATCGGCCGTCGGTCGGACGACCTGCAAACGCTTCTTCTCCACGGCGGCTGGATCGGCGGAGGCGTGCTGGCCGGCCTGTTCTACTTCATGATTCTCAAGGGCATGGGCGGCGTGAAGGCCGTCGGCGCCTTTCGGGACTCGGTGTTCGCGTACTACGGGTCCGCGGCCATGCTGGTGTTCCTCTGGGGCGGGTTCGCGATTCTCGTCCACGCCGCCCTGGTCGTTTTCAAGGAGCGCGCCGCGAAGTGGCTTTTCCCCGCACTCACCGTTCTCGGCATGATGTGCATGGCGTTTGCGTTCGGGCAGAACGATCTGGCCAACTGCGCGTCACCAGGCCTGGCCACCCTGCACACCGTCAAGCACATCGATGAAGGCATGGGCACGATCACGGAGCTGCAGATCAACCGAAGCTGGCTCGTGGTCTGCGGCTGCCTGATGGCGGCCGGCATGTTCACGAAAACCTCCCAGCGGGTGACCCGCGCGGCGATGCGGGCCGGCAGCGCAGGCGACCACGTGAGGCTCTGGGCGCCGCAGTGGTGCATCGGCCTGGCGAAACGGATGCTCCGGTCCCAACCGCACAACGGGGCGCTGGCGCCCGAGGCCGCGGTGACGCCCGCCGGCAAGACCGCCCACTACGACATGCTCCGCGCCTGCGTGATCATGGCCGTTTCCGCCTCGGTCATTGCCACGGCCTCCAGCCTGGGGCTGCCGGTGTCCACCACGTACGTGGCCTTCGCAGCGATCGTGGCCACGGGGATGGCGGACCGCATCTTCCGGCGCGGCGACGCGGCCCTGAAGCTGGGGCGGTCCATCTGGGTCGTGTTCAGTTGGTTCATGGCCGCGGTGATCGCGGCGTTGGCCGCGGGCATCGTGTGCCGATGCGTGTACCACCTGGGCATTGCGGGGATGCTGCTGACCATCGGCGCGAACCTGGTCGTCCGGTCCGTCGTGAAGAAACGGTCGGATGCCCAGCGAGAACGGGTCCGGGCGGAGGCCGCCGCCCGCATGCAGGCGGAGGAGGCCGACGCACACGACCCCGAGTAGAGGCTCGCTCACCCCACGGACCGGCGGCCCGGCACGCCACCCAACCGTTGTCGCGAGCGTACGAAACACAGCACCCCGGCGTGGCGTTCGACCATGCCGGGGTGTTGCGTTGGGGCCCCTGCGAAACAGGAGGAACTGCAACCGCTACGGCTGCTCCAGGCGGATGCGAATGTCCGCCACGTGACAGCCTTCGCCTTGCGGATGCACGATCAGGGGGTTGATGTCCAGCTCGGCGATCCGCGGAAAGTCGTTGGCGAGCTGGGACAGCCGCTTGAGAGCATCCTCGATCGACGGGATGTCGCTCGGCGGTTCGCCCCGCACTCCCTTAAGCAGGTTGTAGGCCCTCGTTTCCCGAATCATCTTGCCGGCCGCGGAGGCGCGGATCGGCACGATGCGGAACGTCACGTCCTTGAAGGTCTCCACGAAAATACCGCCCAGCCCGAACATCAACATGTGTCCGAAGGTGGGGTCGCGGTTGACGCCCAGGATGATCTCCTTGCCCGCCGGAATCATGTGGCGGACCAGAATGCCCGTCACGTCCTCCGCCTTGACGTGCTTGAGCAGGTTGTCGCGCATGGCCCCGTAGGCCTGCCGCACCTCGTCGGCGTTCCGGAGGTTCAGGATGACCCCCTTCACGTCGATCTTGTGGATGATCTTGGGCGAGACGACGCGGAGCACCACGGGGTACCCCACGCGGTCGGCGGCCGCAACGGCTTCGTCGGCCGTCTGCGTGAGCATGGAGGGCACGACGGGGAACCCATAGGCCTCCAGCACCTCCAGGGCCTGCGATTCGAGAAGGTACCCGTCCGGCGCCTTGTCCAGGATCGCGGCCGCCCGCGCCCGATCGACCGGTAGCGTCTCGACCTGGGACACCTCGCGATTGAGCCACTGCCGGTACCACGCGGCGTGCCACATGGCGTCGGCCGCCCATTCCGGCAAGATGTAATGGGGAATGTTGTTTTGCTGCAAAATCTCGATGCCCGGGGCCACGTCCTTGGCGCCCATGAACGAACAAAGCAGCGACTTGTCGGAGTCGGCGTAGCGATCCTTGATGTCGCAGACGGTCTGGGCGATGGTGGTGATGTTCGTCATGGACTGCGGCGTCAGAATGACCAGAATCTGGTCCACCGCGTCGTCCTTGAACACCGCGTCCAGGGCCGCGGCGTAGCGGTCTTCCCGGGCGTCGCCGATCACGTCCACGGGGTTCTTCATGTTGGCGGCCGCCGGCAGGGCGGCCTTCAGCAGAGCGGTGGTCTCCTCGGAGAATTTCGCCAGTTCCAGTCCGTTGCTGATCGCCGCATCGGTGGCCATCACGCCCGGGCCGCCGGCGTTGGTCACGATGGCGATGCGGCTGCCGCGCGGCACGGGCCTCTCGGCCAGCAGATTGGCCGCGTTGAACATCTCCTCGAGCGACTGGCACCGGATGATCCCCGACTGCTCGAACACGCCGTCACACACTTCGGCGCTGGCAGCCAGAGCTCCGGTGTGGGATTGGGCGGCCGCGGCCCCGGCGGCGGTCCGACCGCCCTTGATGGCCAGAATCGGCTTGGGGTTGCTGCGGTTACCGGCAATCTCGCGGGCGGCCTTCATCAACTCACGACCGTTCGTGATCGACTCCAGGTACATGAGGATGACCGATGTTTCCGTGTCGTCCGCCAGGTAACGAAGCACGTCCACGTCGCTTACGTCCGCTTTGTTGCCGAGACTGACGAACTTGGAGAAGCCAATGTGCTTTCCGGCGGCGTAATCCAGGACGGCCGTGCAGAGGGCCCCGCTCTGGGACATGAAGGCGATCCGGCCCGCGTCGGGCATGGCCCGTGCGAAGCTGGCGTTCAGCCGAACGTCGGGCTCCGTGTTGATGACGCCCAGACAATTCGGACCAATGAGCCGCATCCGGCCTTCGCGGGCGATGGCCTTGATGCGATTCTCGCGCTCCAGCCCGGCGGGCCCGACTTCGCGGAACCCGGCGGAGATGATGATCGCAGCCCGAACTCCCTTTTCCACACATTGCTGCAGGGCCTTCTCGCACACCGCGCCGGGGAAGACCAGGACCGCCAGCTCGACGGGGTCGGGGATGTCGGTCACGTAGTCATAGGCCCGCACGCCCGCGATGTGCCTCTTCCGCGGGGCCACCGGATACACCACGCCGTTGAACCGCGTGGTGAGGATATTCACGAATATGTCGTGCGGAACGGTGCCGGGGGTATTCGTCACACCGAGTACGGCGATCGATTTCGGGCGGAAAATCGAGTCCAGGCCGTCCGGAGAGGCCGACTTCTGGGGGGTGGAGGTCGATTGTGTGCTCATACGCTTCCTACTCTCATGGTTCAGTCTACCATCTAACAACAGGGCCGGACCGGCCGTGCGCTTCCGCAATGAGACGCCGCCGGCTACTTCAGGAATTTCGCGATGAACTCGGCCGCACCGTTGACGGTATCCACGGCGAGGGCGGCGTCTTCATTCATCTCGATGCCGAACTCCTGCTCGAACGAGGCCACCAGCTCGACGCTCTGCACCGATTCGGCGCCGAGGTCAAACACGAAGCTGTCCGTCGGCTTGATGCTCTCCGGATCCAGCGACAAGACACGAGCCGTGACCTTGATCACCCGATTCAACACGTCCTGATTTGCCATGAATCACATCTCCCGGGCGCCCGGAGCAAAAGTCAATCCCGGACGCTCTGACTGCTGAGAAACCCGGTTGACGAACGTACGCCAAACCGTTAACCCACTGGTCTGAGGGCCACGCGACTACCGGCCGCCCGCCATCTGCCGCCTGCCCTTCGCCACGTACACGCTGCGCTCGTCGGCCGTCAGCTCGTACAACCGCCGCAGCATGGCCTCATACGCCGGGGTCATCGTCACTTTCCGCCGCGACATTGCGATGCGGGCCGTATCGATCAGGCCGTCGAGTCCGAACCCGCGGGTCACCACGCCGTTGAGGAACCAGGCGAACGGCGTGATGTACTTGGGCAACGGGGCCCCGGTGGCGACCGCCACCGCCATGGTGCCGACGATGGTGCCGGTGTTCAGCAGGGTCCCGATGCTGGTTTTCACGTGATCGCCGAAGAAGCTGCCCACCTTGGTGGACCCGCTGTCGACGGGCTTGCCGTCCATCATGATGCTGACCGTGCCGTAGTCGTTCTTCAGGTCGCTGTTGGTGGTCAGGGCGCCCAGGTTGATCCACTCGCCGACGTAGGCGTGCCCGAGGAACCCGTCATGGTACTTGTTCGAATACCCATGGATGATGCTCTCTTCCACCTCGCCGCCCACGCGGCACATGGGGCCGATGGTGCAGCCTTCCCGCACTTTGGCGCCCAGCAGAATCGACTTGGGGCCGACGTAGCAGGGGCCCTCGATCCGCGTGTAGGGATGCACCTCCACCCCGGCGTCCAGCACGACCGGCCCGTGCCGCGTATCCATGCAGACGAACGGCTGCACTTCGGCGCCCTCGGCGACGTAGACTCGCTCCTTCGGTCCGTACACCACGGAGGACTCATGCACCGTGCCGTGGATGCCCGTCCGGCCGGTCGCCGCAAAATCGGCCTCGATCTGGGCGGGGTTCGCGTTGATCAGGTCCCACAGGTAGTTCATCAGCGGGACCTTCACCGTTTCGGTCTTGAGCCCCTGGGCCCAGCCGTCGGGCAGCGGGCCGGCGGCGATGGCCTTGGCGATTTTCGAGTAGGCGGCGCCGCTGACCCGGGCGGCCACGATCTGCCCGTCGCACTCGTACGCGACGTCCGGGCCGTCGGCCGGGATGAGCGCGGCCAGGTCCCGCGGGGCGAGCACGCGCCCGTTGATCAGCAGGGCGGAATCCCCGCTGAGTTGGTTGACTTTCGCATGGGGCGCCTCCTCCGCCAGCACCGGCGCGATGTAGTCGCGCACGTGCAGCACGAGGGGAGCGGAGGGGTAGGCCGCCGCGATCTTCTCCGCCAGCGAGGTCATACCGCAGCGCAGGCGGCAGGCCGGGCGGGTGTAGGTCAGCGGTCGCAGGTTCCGGTATCCTTCATCCTCGAAAATCACCAGGGGTCTTGGCATGAGTTCAGTCTCCTTCGGCTCTTCCCATCCGCGTCGGTCCGCCATGCGGCCGACCGCGTTCTCTGTCTGTTCGTTACGGGCACGGTTCGACCGCCTACGCGGACGCCACCACCCCCCGCGGGTTCGCCCAGAATCGCTGGCAGACCTCGGCGGCGCCGGCGATGGCCCGGTCCTGCGACATCACTTCGCCGAGGACCACGCGTACCTTTCGCTCCTCCCAGTCCAGCACCATGGCCCGCAGGGCCTTGCGAATCCCTTCCTGCAGGGCGGGGTTGTCCTCGAACGCATACCCGCCCAGCACGAGCACGTCCGGATCGTACGCGGCCACCGCCATGGCGGCCCCCAGTGCCAAGTGCGCCGTCACCCGCCTCAGCAACTGCGTGAGCGGGCGGTCCGTGGGGCCGTTGGCGTACTGAAACGCCGTCCGCACGATGGCTCGTTTCTTCTCCGGCGGCGTCTGTCGCAGCATGTCCCGCAACGGCTCGGGCAAGCCCCGGCGGGGCAGCTTGGACAGCGCCGCGACGATGGCCGGCCCAGAGGCCACGGCCTCCAGGCAGCCGCGATTGCCGCAGGCACACTTCGGCCCGCCCGGCTCCACCACAACGTGGCCGAACTCGCCGGCCCGCTGGGTTCTCCCGGCCAGCGCTCGCCCCCGGCTGACCAGCCTGGCGCTGATGCCGCGGCCCACGTGGTAGTAGACGAGGCTTTCCGCCTCGCGACCGGCGCCCATGAGCGATTCGGCCGCCGCATTCATGACGCCGGCACTACCCTGCACGAGCGTGTCACACCCGTACCGTTGGGACAGCCGGTCGCGGAGCGGCACGTTGTACCAGCGATGGGACGCACAGGTAACAACCACGCCGCGATCGTTCACGGCGCCGTTGATGCCCGCCCAGACGCCCAGGAGCCGGCTCACGTCCGCCTCCACGCGGGAAAGCAGCCCGCGCAGGTTCAGGTCAATCTGATCCAGCACGGCCGAAAGCGAACGGTCCCTGCCGAACCGGGTGCGGACCTGATCCTGCAAGGTGCCATCCGCCCCGACCACGGCCACGTGCAGTTCGTCCGCGGCAATGTCGATGCCGGCAAAACAGCCCAGCGACTTATTGACGGCCAGGAGAATCGCCGGCCGACCGCGGCCCGTACCCGTCTGCCCGGCCCGGACCAGCCAGCCCGAGACGAGAAGCCGCTGCACGGCGCCGTTGACCGTCGAGCGGTTGCGACCCAACAGATCGGCCAGCTTGTGCTGCGGGATCGCCCCCAGCCGGTGGACGACCTGCAAAACCTGCCAGTCCGAAGGTCGCACGGTCGGTACACCCATTTTCGCAGAATCCGAATCTATTCCTAGACCCGTAATCCCCAGCATAATGGCAGAAATAGGGCTTTTCAAGGGGGCGCGCTTGAATAGTTACGGAAACTGAATTAAATTAGGGCGTTCCGGCCGGGCAGACGGGCCGGGGAAAAGGCAGACTTTACACCCCAGGAGGCACACCGTGGAAATCATCATTCGCGACACGTACGAACAGATGAGCAAGCTGGCGGCCGACGTCATCCGCCACCAACTGCTCAAGAAGCCCAGCAGCGTGCTGGGACTGGCCACCGGCTCCACCCCCATCGGGACGTACAAGGAGCTGGTCCGGATGCACAAGGAAGAAGGGCTCGATTTCTCCAAGGTCATCACATTCAACCTGGATGAATACCTGGGCCTGTCCCCCTCGCACGACCAGAGCTATCGCTACTTCATGGATCAGCACCTGTTCAAGCACATCAACGTGGACCCCAAGAACATCCACGTGCCCTACGGCCACGCGGAGGACATCGAGGAGTTCTGCCAGTGGTACGAGGCGGAAATCAAGCGGGCGGGCGGCATTGACATTCAGATTCTGGGCATCGGGGGCGACGGGCATATCGCATTCAATGAGCCGGGCTCGTCGCTGGGCTCGCGCACGCGTCTTAAGACCCTGACCAAGCAAACCATCGACGACAACGCCCGATTCTTCTCGAAGGAGGAAGAGGTGCCGCGGTTCGCCATCACCATGGGCGTGGGCACCATCCTGGAGGCCAAGAAGATCCTCATGCTGGCCAACGGCCCCAAGAAGGCGGACATCGTGGCCGAGGCCCTCGAAGGCCCGGTGACGGCCCAGGTCAGCGCGAGCGTCCTTCAGATGCACCGCGACGTGGTCGTCATGCTCGACGCCGAGGCCGGCGCCAGGCTCAAGCGGGCCGACTACTACAAGTGGGTGTACCAGGAGAAAAAACGCCTGATCCCGCAGATGATCGGCAAGGTCACCTGACGCCCGTCGCCTGGACGGATATGCCGCGTGCAAAAGACGCCCGTCCGCGCGACCGGCTTCGAGCCGATCCCGCGGTGGGCGTTTTCGCCGCGCAACGCACGGTCGCGGGTCCGACCGTCACGCCATCGGCATGGGGATCCGCTCCCGGTACGCCTCGACGTCGGCGCCGGCCAGGCACGCCTCGATGATCTGCCGCCCTTGAGGATGCAAGTCCGGCTCATCCAGGTAGGGCCGCAGTTCCTTGGCAAAGAAATTCACCAGCGTTTGCGCGCCCGCGTCGTAGGCGGCCTCGCCGACCTCCGGCTGCGTCTGCACCTGGAGCAGCCACTTGGTGATCTGAGCGCCTTCCACCATCATGGCGGCCAGGGTGTAGCCCAGCAACGGACACCGGGCGGCGACCAGTTGATCCGGACGGAAGCGGCCCCCCCCGCGACGCGCCAGGTATTCCCGGGCGATCCACTGCGGCATGAACCCGACCTTCCAGCAGCCGATGTGCTGGTTCGGCGAAAGCGTGTATCGCGTGCCCGGGGTCGCCAGGATCTGCTCCAACAGCAGGTTGGCGTGGGTGACGCGCCGGCCGGTCGCGAACGGCCAGTACGAGCCCACACCCTCACTGCTCAGACCCGCCGAGTCCGTGATGCTGGGATTGTCATACCCGCGCGGGGCGACCAGCCGCCACAGCCAGGCCAGGGCCGGCGGCAGCACATGCAGCACGCCGAAAATGCCGTACGACGGCGCCTCGCGCGTACACGGCGGCGTGCGAATGCCGAAGCTCCGCACGTCGATCCCCACGGGCTCGTTCACGATGTCCGGCACCAACCGGCGCGGCACGATCACGCGCGGATTGGGACACGGCTTGCCCGGCTCATCCTCCACGTGTTCCCAGATCAGGCAGGTGGCCCGCGGCACGGCCTCGATGTTCAGGAACACCAGCGGCTCCCGGGGATGCACGCAAATGGATTCCAGGTGCGGGTCCGTTCCGTACCGCGCGATATGGTTGATGCGCAGGAACCAACCGGCCTCCGCGTCATGCACCACCAGCTTGCGGCTGTCGCCCTGAAAGTCCGGATGGCAGAGGGCCATGTCGTCGGTGGCCGGCTGGAGATGGCAGCCGCGCGGCAGGGTCAACATGCGGCGTTCGCCCGTGACGGTGTTCTCTCCGAGCAGCAGGCGTCCGTCCTCCTCGCGATGGGCGTATTCGAGCATCTCGCTCTTGCCGCTGCCGCTGGCACCCTCGTGCAGGATCGAGACGATGATGTCGTAAGGCGTGACCACCTGCACGGTGGAGGCGTGAGCGGTGATCCAGCCCTCCTCCCGCCCGATGGAGAGCAGCACGCCGTAGACCCCCTTTTTGGCACTGGGCCCGGGGTACAGGTTCAGTGAGAACACCTCGTGCATCCGGGGGCTGCGGTGGTGGACAACCACCTGCCGTCCGTCACAGTGCGTGTGTCGGAACGGAGGGGCCACATAGATGACGGCCTGCGGCGTGAACTCATCCTTCAGGTCGGACGGCGTCAGCATCCCCTGCAGGTCGGCGAGGGCGGCCGCGAAAAAGGCCGCGTTGGCGGGCCCGACAAGCAGCGCCTCGTACCCCAGCTTCGGACCGCCCGGCGGAAACGGCAGAACCACCAGTTCCTGCCCGGCCAGCCAGTCAAAGACGTCGCGGCGCCAGGGTGCAAACGGCCCGCCGAAGCGCTCGGCAAAACGCGGCTTGTCCGACGGCCCGTCGTCCGCAATGAGCATGCAGTCCGGATCGCGGCGCCGCATGTACGCATCACCGTAGTTCACCGCCACCCCGTTGCGGCAGCGAACCACGGTGGCCTCCACCACGCGGCCGTGTCCGGGCACGTCATACGCCACCTCGAAGGCGTCCGCACCTTCGGAACCCAGCGCCAGTCGGAGGATCTCCTCGCGGCTCTCGGGCATGATGACGCGCGGCGCGGCGGCAAGCACGGCCGCCGTATCGGCGGGAATCCGCATGCCGCGGTACGTGACGAACTCGTTCGAATCAGGCACAACATCCTCCCCCTTTCCGGCTTCGTTTGCGGGGCCGGCGTCGCCGCCGGCCTTCCCGACTCGCCGTCTACGCGAAGTACTCCCGGGCCTTCTCCACCACGTGGGCAAAGTCCACGTGGCACTTGCAGGCGTGCGTGGCCGCGCGCAGGTCGGCCCCGGACCAGTCCCGGGCTTCCGGCGTCAGGCTCGCGAACAGGGCGCGGGCCTCCTCCCGCTGTCCGTTCTGCTCGACGTACGACACGCAGCGGGCGATGGTGTTGAGGTCCGCCCGGGTGCCGGCGGCCCGACGGCAGCTTCCGTCGCAGGCATCGCAGTATGTGCGCCGGGCGTCGCGCAACATGTCGGCCACCGCCGCCATTTCCTTCTCCGTCAGCGGCTTGAAGTTGCGGGCGGCCGCTGCGTTCTCCCGCAGCTTCTGGATGTTGTCCATGAGCGAACAGACGCTGACGAACCGCTCGTCGGACCACATCGCGGTCAGAACGGCGGTGAACTTGTTGAGCCCCCTGGCCTCGAAGTCCGGCATGATCTCCCGGATGCCGTCGGCGCCCTTGCACTCCTTCATGGAGATCAGGGCGATGCCGGTCTTGTAGCAGGCGTCCAGGGCCTTGTTGAACTCCGCGTTGTCGCGCATGAGCAGCGGGCTGGTGGCGGGCATGATCACGTCGACCCAGCCACCCTCTGCGGCGCTGTTCAGCAGGGCCGTGCGAAGCTCAATCGGATTGCAGTGCGTGCTGAAGCCGGCAAAACGGACCTTGCCGGATTTCTTCATCCTCTCCGCCGCGGCGGCCCATTCCTTGTCCTTCGGCACGTCGCGGCCGGCCTCCCCACCGTACTTGCCGTCGCCCAGCCCATGAATGAAGAACACGTCCAGATAGTCCGTCCGCAAGGCCTGGAGCCGCTCATCCACGCCCGCCACCCACTCCTCCGGCGTGCGGGGGCTGGCCTTCGTGATGACAAAGTACTCCTTTCGGCGGCCGGTCTGCTCAAACCAGTCGCCAATGCATTTCTCCGAGGCACCGCCCTTGTACGACGCGGCGGTGTCGATGAAACGGATTCCCTCGTCGTGCAGGACGTTCAGGTGCCGAAGGTTGCAGCCCCAGGTCGTGCCGAGGTTCAGGATGGACACCTCCACGTCCGCCCGGCCAAGCTTCCGCGTGGGAACGAGGGCGGCCGGCTGCGTTGCGGCGGGCTTGTCCTGGGCGAGGGCCGGCAAGGCGGCCACGGTAACGCCGGCGGCGGCGCCGGCACGCAGGAACTCTCGTCGGGATACGGCGTCGTCGAACATATGATCACTCCTCCATTCAGGTGCGGCCGCAGAGTCGGCACAAAATCAACTCAGCAAACTCCTTGGATCGGGCATCTCGCCCGAACCCGGTCTCCGTGGATTCTCTTCAACGGCCCGCCCGGCGTCGGCTGTCCGGGTCAGCCGCAACGACCGGTTGCGTGCCCGCTCGGAGTAACTCATCGAGCGAGTCTCCCCTTCGGCCGTCACGTACACGGCCCGTCGGTCACCCACAACGGGACACTCCAGTTCGCACAGCCCGCAGCCGATGCAGTGTTCCGTGTCGATCTTCGGGACCTTCAGTTGCACGTGTATGGCGGCGACCGCAGCGGCCGGCGGCACGGGGTCCATCACGCCGTCAACAACCAGCGTGTCGGCGTCGTTGTCCGCGATGGGATATGTCCGAACGAGCCCGCCCGCCCTGTACACCTGTACGTGGTACGAGAGGCTCGCGTCCCCCTTGAACTCGCCGGGGCGGAAAGTACACGGTGCCCCAACGGCCTGGCCCGGGGCCGGAGAGTCAACCAGGGTCAGGGCGGTGGCCGTCGCCGCCCGCACGAGCTTCTTGCCGTCGCGGACCAGCATTTGCCGGTATTCGCAGTGGATCGCCTTCGGCGAGACCGGGCAGACCTCCTCACACACCACACAGGAGATGTTCTTGCTCCACGGCAGGCAGCGGCCGAGGTCAAAATGGGCGGTGCCCAGCCGGATGGGGCCGACCGCCTCGAACGCGCCCAATCCCAGTTTCTCCTCGACCGTGATCCGCTGAATCGCTCCCGTGGGGCACACGTGCCCGCAGGCCGTACACTGGTGCTGGCACGCCCCCATGCGGAAGTTCAGGATCGGCGTCCAGAGCCCCTCCGCGCCCGATTCGAACAGGGCCGGCTGGAGCACGTTGGTCGGGCAGACGCGAATGCACTGGGCGCACTTGATGCAGCGCGCGAGAAACTCCTGCTCCTCCACCGAGCCGGGCGGCCGGATGACCTTGCTGGAGAAATCCTGCGTGCTCTTGCCGCCGGCCTTGGTCCAGCCGAAGAAAAGCGCGCCGACCAGCGCGGCAAAGACGGCGTGGCGGCGGCCGATGTCCGGGCTCCGGATTTCCTGCCGGCGCGACGGCAGGAAAGCGAAGCGCAGGGCTTCGTGCGGGCAATCCTCAATGCAGTTGAAGCAGACAAAGCACTCCGCCATGCGCAACTGCTTGTGCGGGTCCGATGCCCCTTCGCACGACTGGAGACACAGGTCGCAATTCACGCATTTGTCGGGGTCGCGATCGATCCTCCAGAACGCATAGCGACTCAAAACGCCCAACAGCGCCCCCAGCGGGCAGACCGCCCGGCAGAAGAACCGCGGGATGACCCAATTCATGCTCACGAAGAAGAGGAACAGGGACCCCACCACCCAGGCGTTGGCGTGCATGTGGTAGTCGCCGAACAGACTCTGGGTGGGCATGTTCGCAACGGGCAGCACGCCGATGGTGAACGCCCGGTACAGGAACACGATCGGGTCCAGCAGGCCGATCTGCAGGCAGCCGAACACGGCCGCCGCCAGGAAGCCGACCAGGATGTAGTACTTCAGGGCAAACAGCGGCCGGTAGCGGTTCGAATCGATCTTCTCCTTTGTGTTCCGCCGGTTGAACACCCAGCCGATGAAATGGTGAAAAATGCCGAACGGGCATATCCAGTTGCAGAAGATCCGGCCCAGGAACAGCGTGGGGATCAGGATCACCAGGCCCCAGAGCAGGCCGCGGTAGACCGTGTGCGTGGTAATCGCGGTGGCAATCCCCACCAGCGGGTCCACCTCCAGGAACTTGCTGACCACCCATTTCGCCGAGGGCCAGTCGTTCAGGTGCGTAAACGTGGTCAGCAACACAAACGCCAGGAAAAGGCCGAACATCACGGTCTGAACGAGGATGCGTACGGTCGTGATTCTCATTCGCCGCTCCGTACAACGGTTTCCACGATCAGCCCGCGATTCCTGTAATCCGTCCAGTGCCGGGTGCCGAATCGCCCGGCCTCCGCGTAGCTCCGCGGGCCGGCCTCCTGCTCGCCGAACTTCGCCTGGGCCAGATCCAGGTAGCGCAGGGCGGCCGGGTCACGCTCCAGCAGGTTCTCGTAGCACCATGCGTCGCAGGCGAGCGGGTCCACGCCGGCCACGACCGTATTTCCATCCTTTACATCCGAGAGGCTGCCGCCGGTGGGGCCGTTCCTCATCATGACCCTCGTGCCGTCCACGATCGTGAGGGTGGGGCTCAGCATGAGGCCCAGGTCGCTGATGATGTCGTGAATGGCCTGGTGGAACTGGTTCCGCCGGCCGCCCAGCAGCCCGTACCAGTTCTTCAGGCCCATCGACGCGTAGCAGAGGTTGTGGTCCTTGATGATCGGGATGCCGATGACTTTGTTCGCCTCCCGCAACGGCTCCCAGAACACAGGCCAGGTGCCCAGCGCCTCGTGCCGGGCCGGGTCTGGCCGGTACGGCGTGCCGTCCGGATTCGGCTCGCGGATGGCCAGCGGCGTGAAGTGGACGTTTGCCGGGATGAGCACCCGGGCCCCCTCACGCTGCGCCGCGTCCTGGATCCCCGACCGCGCAAAACAGTTGGGCGCCGCCTCGATGGGGTTGTCCGCCACCAGCACTCTCGACGCGCCCGCCTCGCGGCAGAGGCGAATGACCGCGCGCACCACGTCCGGGTTGGTGGTGGCGGCAAACTGCGGGGCCCGCTCAAACCCGACGTTCGGCTTGAGAAGCACCACGTCACCCTTGCGAATGAAGCGCGACAATCCCGGACCCCCGTTCAGGCCGCCGACGGCCGCCCGCACCATCTTCTCGACGGTCTGCGGGTCCAGGGCGCCCCCCCGGGCTATGCTGATCCGCGGCGCCGACACGGGATAGTCCACCGTCGCGAAGTAATTCGGCAAGCGCTGCGGCGACGGCTGCCGGAGCCCGGCCTTGCCCGTCGGGTCATACAACCACAGGGCCCCGCCCGTCGCGGCCCCGGCGGCGACCAGGGTGGCGCCCCCGCGACGCAGAAACTCGCGGCGGGACATGCCGGTTCCAATTGGCGGTGATTCTGACATCACGCACTTCCCCGTCGGTCCGCGCTCAGTTCGCCCTGGACAGCAGTGTCCGCGCGAACGCAATCGCCTTCTCCTCCGACAGCGTCGCGTCGTTCGAACCGCTGACCCCGCCCAGGTGATTCTCCACCACGACCACCGCGTCCACGACTCCCCCCACCTCCCCTACGACAAGGTCAAACCCTTCCCGCGTCTCACGCCGGATCAACCGGCCGTGCTCCTGGAAGAACGCCGCATACGCCTCGAAGGTCGCCCGGGCCGCCGCCGCATCCTTCGCCCGATGGACGAATGTCGTGTAGGTGACATCGCCGGCCCGGTACTCCGCCCGGAACACGTCGTTGAGAAAGTCCAGGCTGAACGCGTCCGTGGCCTCGTAGCCGAAGCTGCCGGCGACCCGATCCTCCGCCGGGAGCAGGTCGTCCGCCCACAGCCGACGCTCTTCGTCGGGCACGGCCTTGGCCACCGCTCGAGCAACGGCCAGTGCCGCGTCGGCCAGCTCTTCCGAACCGTCCGACGCCTCCACCCGCACGTAACTCCCGCCCTTCCAGAAGAACACGCCGCCCGGCGTTGCGTACCCCTCGCGGCCGACGTCGATCGACCGGGGCTCGCTGCTCATCTCCGCGCGATAGATGCCGAACGCGTTGTCCGGCGCGCCCATGTCGTACCAGTATACGTCGATGAACCGCCCCGGATCGCGGCTGTCGCTGTACGTGCCGAACACCATGCGAGCCATGTGAAACGCCAGGTAGAGATCCGCCCGGCCATTGATCTTCTCCCACAGGTCTTCCGGCGTGTACACGCGGAGGCCGGCCGCATCCCCCCAGCCGGGCAGATCGACCGACGGCAACAGCGATCCGTCTGCCGCCTCGGCCACCGTGGATTCCACGGATATCGGCCCCGCGACGCCGGCGTCCGCCACTAGCGCCCACGCCATCTGCGAGACGACCGCCATGTCCGAACCCACCACCCCGTACACCCGCGGGCCAGCGGCAAACACCGCGACCTGCCGGCCGTCGAAATCCCCCGCCAGCAGGGGCGAGTCCGGCCCACCGGGTCGGGACTGCACCCGACCTTCGGACGACAGGAACGCCTCGAAGCGATCCATCAGGTCCGATGCCCGGGCGGCCGAGCCCGGCTCGGTGACAAAGGCAGTCACTCCTGAACCGTAGTCGGCCAGGAACGCGCGATCGAGGAAATCCCAGCCCACCGCACCGTGGGCCACGTAGCGAAAGCTCCCGGGCACCCGATCCGAGGCCGGCAACACCAACTCCGCCCAGAACGGGAGACCGTAACGCAACTGCACACCCGCCAGCGCATCCGCAATGGCCTGAACCGTCGGGTCTGATTCCGTCACCGTGGATCGATCGAATTCCGTGTAGTGCCGACCCGCCCAAAACCCACCGCCGGCCTGCGTGCGCCAGCCGCCGCACCCGACGGCCAACGGCCCCCACTCCGCCGGTCGCGACGCGATGAAAAGCCCAAACGCGTTTTCCGGGGCGCCGGCGTCGTAGATGGTCACCCGCACCTGCTGCGCCGCGTCCGCGAGGTTCTCGTAGCGACCGACAAAGACCTGCTCCACGCCGTAGGCCGCCGGCACGTCAGAGGGGTCCACCTGGAGCGTCCGGACTTCCGACCAACCGGCCGTCCCCAGCGCGGGCAGCATCCGCTGCGCGACCAGAAGGGCCCGGTCCGGGGAGACTCTCTCGTTGCCCGGGGCAATCTCGAAAAGCGGCGCGCTCTCGTACGTCATCACGACCACGCATGCCACCACGACGGCCGCCGCGATCAGCAGCACAATCCCGCCGCTCGCCTTCTCGCGCGACGAAACCCGCTCCCGCGGTCTCATATACCGGCGTTCAAGGAACGTGGGCATGGTCGATGTCCGTCAGTCGTCTCGAGGCAACAGGCCCGCAACGGCAAAGTGTACCCCATGCAGGTACACCCCCGTCAAGTCGTTGACGCCGGAACGCCCGCGAACCCGGAACCCTGTCCTTAATCCGGGCGCGCGTCCGGAGCTTGTCGCAGTTTGTCCACTTTTGCCTGAATGCTCTCGCGCTTGCGGAGGCTGAAGCGTTGAACCACCTCCCACTCCGGGCGTGCGTCATCGAGCGCCAAAGCGTGTTCGTACGCCTCGATGGCACGCTCGCGCGCATCGCGAACGGGTGATTCCGGCTCGATGACAAAGAAAACATAAACATCGCCGAGGCGCTCGTAGTCGTCCGGCGACGATGGGTATAACTCGACGATTCGCTGAGCGGCTGCGACCGCCTGCGCGTGCATGTTCGGGTCCGCGGCATCTTCTGCCAGGGCCATCCGGGCGCGGACCAGATCTCTCCAGAGCCGAAGCGAGAGAGGATCGCGTCGCAACGCCGATTCAAGCCGCGCGACCGCCTCCGTAAGGGCCAGGTGACGACCGCCGGCCATTTCCGCATAGACAACGGCGAAGCGAGCCAGCTCGGCCAGGGCCGTCGGGTCCAGCCTGTCCGCCTCTGCCGCACGCGCGTAGGCCCGGTAGATCGGTTGCTTCGCCAGGTCGAGCGCGGGGACCATCGGCAGGCGCTGCCGCGCCTCCGCGAGAAACGCCCTTGCCTGCGCCACCGGACGAACCACAAACGCCACGACCGCCACAAGCCCAACCACACCCACGCCAACCGGCGCCCATCGAGCCGTGACCGATTGGGGCGTCGCGGGCCTGACCGGCGCCCGCACCGCCGCCGCCAGCCCCACCAGGGCGAAGAACGTGGTCATCGTCGACGGCACAAGGAGCGAAAAGTTCACCAGGTCGGAGAGCAAGAACGCCAACAGGCCGCAATTCAGCAGCAGCGGCAATCGCGGCAGCGGCTTGTCCTGGAATCGGGCAAAGACATTCGTCTCCAATGCCGCCAGGAAGAACGTGGGGATCCACAACAGCAACGGAAACCCGGTGTTGTAGAGGAGATAAGAAGATTCCGAACTGCCCAGCAGAAACAGACGCGGAACGAAGACACCCAGGATCAGCAGAACCCCCCAGGCGAGGGGGCGGCCGGGCGGCCAGACCTGCTCATCCGGATCGCCGAGCGCCCGCGGCGGACGGTCATCAAACGGAGCCGGCCGGATCAGCACCCACGATCCGCCGACCAGCATCAACACCACGCCGGCCAGCCCCGGCAGCCCCCAATCCGCCGCCGCGGAAACGAGGAAGTTGTGCGGGTTCTTCACTTCCTCCGGGCTCTCGATGGGCTTGTAGCTCACATAGTGCCGGCCAAAGTTCTCCATCCCCACCCCGGTCAGCGGATGGTCGGCAATCATCCGAGCACTGGCCGTCCAGTACTGCCAACGGAAACTCAGCGACGCCCCCGGCAGCGAATCCCGAACCACCCCGTGCGTCACAACCGCAGCCACCGCTCCCAGCACGCAGGACCAACCCAACCCGAACGCGAGCCGACGGTGCCGATGAAGCCAGCGCCCCGCCCACTCGAAGGCGCCGCCCAGCACGGCCACCACCGCGATGGCCAGAAACGCGCCCAGGCTTCCCGTCGTGACGGTGACCGCCAGCACGCCGAAGGCGAGCAGCCCGGTGATGACCGCGAAAATCGCCCGAAACGGAGGCCCCGCCCGCGTCGCAGCCGGCCTCCCCGCGGAATCCGCGGGGTTCGGTCGCCCCCGCTCGCCGACCCGAGCGTCCGGCCTCCCGGGCGCCCCAGACCGCGCCGACGTCGTGGAACCACACCACTTCCCGACCGCCAGCGCCAGGCCCGCGAAGGCCGCCAGCACCAGGTACGCTCCGGCCACGTTGCTGTGCCACGTGTACCCGGTGGCCTCCTGAGCGGCCAGACGACGTTCGTATGCCTCGACCTGCGGTGAATCCAGCGATACACCCTGGCGGGCCCAGATTGCCTCGCGATGCTCGTGGTAGAGCCGCTTCGTCTCCTCGAAGCTGAAGAACTTTTGCTCCAGGCATTGCCCGGCGTTGGCCACGGCGGATGCCAGCACCACGCAGAGGGTCAAACGCACCTGCCAGGGGCGGCGCACAAGCTGCGTCAGGGTGATGGCCAGGACCGGCATGGCCAGCCAGTCCACGGTGGCGTTGATGGCCAACCGCCGGTTGCCCGCAAAGAAGCAGGACACGGCCGCCGCAACCACGACCACCAGGAACCCCCACTCCAGACCCGTGCGGCGGTATCGGACACGCGAACCGACTGCCCGAGCCGCCAGCCACAGCCCGGCCGCGGCCAGAATGGCACAGTCGATCACGAGTGTTCGGACCGGCGACGGATCCGCCAGCCCCTCGCCTGGATACGTGAAGGGCGAGCCGGCCGATTCGTAGGTTTCCCCGATCAACGGGCGCAGGCCGACGACGACCAGAAGGACAAAAAAACCGATGGATTCCAGGACACGTGCCACGATGACCGAAGAGGGTAGCCCAAACCGGTCGGGATTTCGATACGACCGATAACCGGCCCCGTACCGATCCCCCCGGCAGCGGCCCGAACCAAGGGGTAGCTAAAGCCAACCGACCCCGCCGTCGATGATCGCCGCAGAGGCTGTGGGTCTTTGCTCGAAAGAGCGAACAGCCTGAAACGGGGACCCGAGTAACGGCGAGCTCGGGTCCCCCATTTTTTTCCCCCGCCTCGCAACACCGGCCACGCTGAACATTTCGCATCCGGCCACGAGAAATACCTCATTCGAGTGCCGCGCCAAACGCCCGGCCCATTGCCCGGCAGGGGGACATCGCGCCAGAAACGGCTCAAACGGGAGGCAACCAGAGCGGGCCGGAACCGGCACGGAAAATGCCCAAGCCAACGTGCGAAGCCGGACGGACGGATCCCGACCTGCCCGGACCCGAGCGTCGGACGGGCATCCCTGGTCGAGGTCGCATCCAGACGACCGGACGCAAGAGCGGCCGAAAACGACACGGATCGCTCGTGACGGGAAACACGTGTGGGGAAGATTCTCACCTGACTTTTCCCCCCGTGCCTGACTAAGATAGTGATGGAGACCTTGAGACTATCGTTCCCGGAAGTGCCGGGGCGTTAACGATCCCAAGACAGGGCCAACGGCAACAAAGTCCTTCCTCTGCAATCCCCTCTCCGGCCCGAACAATGGAAGGACGCCGTTGGCCTTTCTTTTGCGCCGACATCGGCCGAAAGCGGCCCCACCCGTCCCGCCCGTGTCCCCCGGGAACCCTTCGGCGTAGAATCGTCCCGCCGCGGCCGAGGCAATTGCAGGACAACGAACCATGAAAGTGGCCCTGGCCCAGACCAACCCGGTGGTGGGCGACATCGACGGAAACAGCCGGAAAATCCTCCGCTTCGTGCGCGACGCAGAACGGGTGGGCGCGGACCTCGTCGTCTTCCCAGAACTGGCCGTACTGGGCTACCCGCCCCGCGATCTCCTGCTCAAAAAGACCCTCATCCGCGACAACCTGGCCGCGGTGGAGCGAATCGCCGCGCAGACCGGACCCACGACCGTTGTGGTCGGCTACGCCCGGCCAAACGAAACGCCCAGGGGGAAAACCCTGTGGAACACCGCGGCCGTCTGCCGCGAGGGGCGGATTGTGGCCAACCACGGTAAGCACCTGCTGCCGACCTACGACGTTTTTGACGAATCGCGCTACTTCCAGCCGTGCCCGGAACTGGCGGTGGCCCGCGTTCCCGCGGGCGGGCGGGACGTGCCCGTCGGCGTCAGCATCTGCGAAGACCTCTGGAACGAAGAGCAACTCGACGGCCGGCGGCTCTACGACACCGACCCGATCCGCGCCCTGGTCAACGCGGGGGCCGAGCTTCTGCTGAACCTGTCCGCCTCGCCCTTCTACGTGGACAAGCAGGCCAGGCGAATAGACCTGTTCGGCAAACAGGTGGTTCGGTACGGCATCCCGCTGGTCTACGTGAACCAGGTCGGCGGCAATGACGATCTGCTGTTCGACGGCGCCAGCGCGGTGCTTGCCGCGGACGGCTCGCTGATCGCACAAGCCAGGGCCTTCGAGGAAGACCTCCTCATTGTGGACCTGGACAACCGCCCGGCCGGGCCGATCCACCCGTATCCGGGACCCGTCGCCGGCGTGTACGAGGCCCTGGTCATGGGCACCCGAGACTACGTGAACAAGTGCGGGTTCTCCGCGGTGGTGATCGGGCTGTCCGGCGGGATCGACTCCGCGGTGACGGCCGTGCTCGCGGCGGCGGCCCTGGGGCCGGACCGTGTACACACGGTGGCCATGCCGTCCCGCTTCAGCAGCGACCACAGCCTATCCGACGCGGCGGTCCTGGCCGGGAACCTGGGCGTGGACCACCGGGTGATTCCCATCGAGCGAATGCATGCGGCCGTCGAGTCGGAACTGCGGCCGCATTTCGGCGACCGGGCCGCGGACGTAACGGAGGAGAATATCCAGGCGCGCGTCCGGGGCAACGTGCTGATGTCGCTGTCCAACAAGTTCGGCTGGCTGCTGCTGACCACGGGCAACAAAAGCGAGCTGGCGGTGGGCTACTGCACGCTCTACGGAGACATGTGCGGCGGATTGGCCGTCATCTCTGACGTGCCCAAAACGATGGTGTACGACCTGGCCCGCTACGTCAACCAAGAGGCCGGCCGCGATCTCATTCCGAACGGCACCATCACCAAGCCGCCCTCGGCGGAGCTTCGGCCGAACCAGACCGACCAGGACAGCTTGCCGCCGTACGACGTGCTGGACGCCATCTTGCGGCTGTACGTGGAGGAGGAGTTTTCCACGGACGAGATCGTCGCCCGCGGCTTCGAGCCGGCCGTGGTGAAGGACGTGATCCGCAAGGTGGACGTGAACGAATACAAGCGCAAGCAGGCCGCGGTGGGTCTGAAGGTCACCACCCGCGCGTTCGGCACCGGCCGGCGAATGCCGATCGCGGCGAAGTATGGGTGGGAAGAAGGCACGAAGGCACCCCCTGGCGGGGGGGCTTTTCAGACGCACGAAGGCACGAAGTAGGGTCCGCCGTGCGGACCAGGGTGCGGCGCGCCCCGGCGTGCGCTATGCAAGCAGAGGAGACCGGGGAGCGCGGGCCCTACGTCAGCCGGGCGTCGGGGCCGACGAAGGCCAGGATTTCCTCATCCGTCGGGCTGCGGGCCGTGCTGAGCCACGCGGCCAGCAGGGTCCAGTTCGCGGGGATGGTGGCCAGGCGGCTGCGGAACAGGACGTACCCTTTCGATTCACCATAATCGACAAACAGCGGCGTGTTTGCGCTGCGGTACACGCGGACATCACGCTGAGATCGCCATAGCCGGTGATCCACGCGTACGATTCCGCCGGGAACCGCCCACCAGTGCCTGCCGGCGATCAACGTGACCATCCACAGCAGGCCGAGCAGAACCACGCCGATCGAAACACAAAGAAGCCCGGATTGCGGATTCCAGAAGAACATGCTGACCATGACCACCAAAGGGCCCAGCAACAAACCAAGCATAATCAGCAAGCCCACAACGCCCCCGACTGCGCCGCCAATTCGCCGGATGAGCGCAAGGCCGCCTTGTTTCTGCGATGCTCTTTTCCGCGTATCGGAATGCTCTGGGGGTTCTGATGTCGCCGAGCGCCCCCTGCGCTCGTAGACTTCCAACGGCGGCACCTTGTCACTTAACGAGTTCATCCAGTTGTCCACCGACCAACCCTGAGCCCGAAGGTTGACCTCAACGAGGTCCGGTCCGCCCGCGCTGTTCATGTCCACGGGCTCGAAGGGCACGTCGGTGGGCACGGGAAAGGGCAATGCGGCCCCTTCGTCCTCCGTCGGGCCGTAGTTCGCCACGATGATTGTTCCGGGCGCAAGCGGCGACAGGATGTCCAAAAGGCTGCGGCGAAAACGACGAACGCCAAGATCAACCAGGCGCGGCATGCGCAGGCAGGCCATTTCGATCGCGCGGTGGGGCAGGCGTTTCTGAAAGTCAGGATGCGCCGAGGCGGCGGTCAGCCGGGCCCGCCGCCGGCGCTCACGCGTCCGGCCGGCGCGCGTCGCGATATTCGGCAGCTTCAGGTGATGGATGCGAAACGGAGGCGACATCGAGCATCCGCAGAGAAGGTCCGCACGGCGGATCCTACAGGGGCTGAGCCACGCGGCCAGCAGGGTCCGGTCGGCCGGTGGCACGAAGTAGGGTCCGCCGTGCGGACCACGACAGGAGCGAGGGATCCCGGCTGCATCGGGACACCAGAAGCCCTAATCCAGCCACTGCTTTTTGTCCTTCAGCTTGGCCGGGACGTATTCTTCCGTGACGAAGCTGAGCGATTTGTTGCAGAGGGCCTCGACCTCCATCTTGAAGCCGTTGCGGACGAGCTTCTTGATTTCCTTCTCCCAGGGGCGTTTGCCCTCGAACCACGGGTACGCCAGGATCTGCTTGCAACGCTTCACGTCGGCGCTGTCCAGGCCCAGCTTCACGTCGTCGCTCAGCTCGTACCGCTCGTAGTCAAACGCGGACACGCCGATGAACACCGCTGCGGGGACGGCCATCCGCCGCGATTCGTAGGCCAGGTTGATCGAGCCCTGCTTGATGACGGAGTAGATGTAGTACCCCCACGGGTCGCAATCGAGCAGCGCGTAGACCGGCAGCTTCAGCTCGTTGTGCATGCGGTGGAGCAGTCGGCGCATGCCGCGCGTGGGTTGGCCGGAGCCGTGCGAAACGATGCAGTTGTGCTTCTCCCAGAAGCGGTCCTCATAGAAACGGCGCCACACCGTGTCTTTTTCGACGTGCAGGATGAACTTCGCCTTGCACTTTTTGAACTGGATGATGTCCGGCTCGACGATACTGGGCACGGCGTAGCCGGCCGAGCCCATGCGCGTGCAATCCAGCTCGTTGCCGGAGTCCACCAGGGTGATCGGGCCCACCAGATTGCCGCGATTGCTCGCGAAGATGTGCAGCTCCTCCCGCAGGGAGTCCAGCGCCACCTCCAGGTCTTCCAGGATCGGGTCGGACTCGTTCTGGTCGTCAAACGTCTTCTCGGTGGTGCCTTTGATGGTGTGCTTGGCCAGGTAGTAAATCTGACGGATGCTGGCCGTCTTGTCCTCGTCCACCAGTTGCTTGCACTTCGACGCAACCAGCATGGTCTGCATAAACCGCTTGGCCTGGCCGTAGTTGAAGAAGTTCCGCCGCTGGGTCTTGTCGCCCATCTCGATGTAGCGGGTTTTTTCATTGAAGCTGACGTTGCTCAGGGCCCGGATGGGAATGTCCACAAACGGGTCTTTCTGCTTTTCGGCCAGGGCGACGACGGCGTCGGCCAGCTTCGCGAGCCTGGCCTGCGTGGCCTGCCCGTCGCCCTTGGCGCGGCGAGGAGACGGCGTGGCAGACGCGGCAGGATCTTTACGTTTCTTTGGAGTCTTGGGCATACGTACAACTTCTGGTCCGCGCGGCGAACCCTACTTTTTACGCCTCGGGCGGGCGGGCTTTCCTGTCGGCGGCGGGGCCGCCTCGTCCTCAAACAGAACGCCCTGTTCCGGCTCGTCCGGCTCGCCGTCATCGCGTCGATCCACCACAATCGTGTCCGCCAGTCCCGGCTCTGCAGACTTGCGAATCACCTTGCCGTGGTCGTCAAAATCCATGTCCGCCGCCGCGGTGTACCGTTCGGACAGTTTCAGCAAGTGTCCGCGGAACTCAGCTCGGTTCAGGCGGGTCATCTCACCGACAGCATTGACCACCTCGTCAATGTAGCGCGTGAACACGTCGCGCCGGCGGGCGTACGCCACCTTCGTCCGCTTTCGCTTCAACAGCACGCCCAGCCGCCGCCCACACTCGGCGATGGCTAGTTTGATCTCCTTGCGGATCTCGTCGTAGTCGGCAATCGCCTCCTTCGACTCCGACGTGAACGGCACCCAGACGCTGGCCATGTGTACCAGCACGACCATTGGCGCCGCGGGCAGCGAGCCGCGCGATTGCGAGAGGCCGTACTTGTTCCAGCCCGTTTCCACCACGGAGCGGTACATGCTGCACCCGCTTTGCTGGTAGAGCAGCGGCACGCGGTTGGCGAACCGGAGCACGCGGGTCTCCGGCGGGGCTGACGTGTCGCCGTTGCTCTTGTCGTTGCGCAGCCAGTCGCCGCCAAGCTCGCCGCCGTAGGCTATGCCGACCTCAATCTGGAACGGGTTGCCGCGGTAGACGGCCGGGGGGCGGGTGGTCGCGGTGTAGAACTCCGCCTTGATCCCCTTCAGCAGGCCGGCCAGGATCGCCTCCGCCCCGATCGGGGCCAGGCAGTTGGTGGCCGGTGCCATGATGCGGGTTTTCTGAAGGGCGTTGTACAGCTTCTCCGCCGTCTGGGGGTCGACCGTCTTGACCCAGGTGCGCGGCGTGAGGCCGGCGGTCTCACAGACCCCCTTGGAGATGGTCGGGCTGACCCGGGAGAACTCCGTCTGGAGAAACGCCCCCACCTGCTGGCACTCCGTTTCCTTGAGCATCTTCATGAGCGTGCCCAGCTCGATACCGTACGGATGGGGCTTGATCTCGCGGGGGGCCGGCGGCAGCTCGTGTACGCTGCGTGGGTACTCCCGGACCTCGCCCGTGGGCAGGTGGTACACAAAACTCCCGTGCGGGTTCGCGATGGCCGTCTGCTCGACGTACTCGTCCACGCTCTGCCGGCCTTTGGCGTAGCTGGCCTCCAGCTCGATCTCGACGCGGGTGCCGTGGTCCCAATCCACCTCCACCGTGTCGTCGTGGATGATGTCCGGCTTGTTCTTCTTGGTGTCGATGGCCAGCTTGTAGTGGTGGGCATCCTTCTTGCCGGTGATCCGGCTAATGATGCTGACGGGCTTGCCGGTGGTCAGCAGGCCGTACATACCCGCGGCGCTGATGCCGATCCCCTGCTGCCCGCGAGCCATCTTAAGTCTATGGAATTTCGAACCATAAAGCAGCTTTCCGAAGATATTCGGAATCTGCTGTTTCACGATCCCCGGGCCGTTGTCGCGGACGCAGACGCGGAATCGGTCCTCGGTAAGCTGGGCAACTTCGATGCGAATGTCCGGCAGAATGCCGGCCTCTTCGCATGCGTCGAGGCTGTTGTCCACCGCTTCTTTCACGGTGGTCAGCATGGCTTTGCGCTTGTTGTCGAATCCGAGCAGGTGGCGGTTCTTCGCGAAGAACTCCGAAACGGAGATTTCCCGCTGTTGCCTGGCCATGTCCTCGGCCGAGAGGCCGCGCGTGCGGCTGGGGCGCGCCTTGGCCGCCGCTGATTTGGTTTTTGGGGCTCTTTTCACGGTGTCTGCTGGGGGCGACCCCGACCGGCCGTCTGAAAACGAGAGAGTCAGTTGGGACTCCCCGGCCGACGGGGACCACGCTCGGGTCTGTCTCATAGCTGCCGTCCTGGCCAGTTGCTGCGCAGTTTACCTCCGTTCACCGCCATCGTAGCGGCGCGGCGCGTTCGATCAAGCGACCTGCTACTTCTAGGTCGGCTCAGGGGTAGGAAACGCATCAGCCCGCCAGGGCTCGCGCGGCGGACCTCTGGTTTGTCCTTCCCCTCCGTGTACAAGCTGTGATTTTCTTTTGGGGATGGCGAAAAGAACGGTTCGTGGTACAATACGGGCCACGTCGCTACGGCGAGCGTGTCTGTTGTGTAACTTGCTATGTGGTAACGTGTTACATACTGGTCTCGCCGAGAGCGGGCGAGCTGCGCGGTCCAGTGCTCGCGGGCGAGGCTGTTCGGGGCGTTTGTGGAGACAATGTCAAGCATTGGTGCGTCCCTCTGGACGGACATCATGGCTCATGTGCGGTTGAACCACCCGGACCTGGTCCGGGGCTGGTTCGTCCACCTGGAGCCGGGCGAGTTGAGCAATGGCGTGTTGACCATCACTGCGAGCAACCCGGCCCAGATGCGATACCTGGAACAGCACTGCGCTCGCCCGTTCGCAGAGGCGACCCAGGCCGCCACCGGCCGGCTGGTCAGCGTGGCGTTCCAGTCCAGCGGTACGGAGGAGCTGGCAGACGAATATGGGCGGACCCCCTCGTTTGTCCGCGAAGACGGCGGTCTGGCCCTGAACTCGGACTACGTCTTCGAGAACTTCGTGATCGGCCCGTGCAACCGGTTGGCGCATGCGGCGGCTGTGGCGGCAGCAGAGAGTCCCGGGCGGGCGTACAATCCCCTGTTCATCCACGGGAATGTGGGGTTGGGCAAAACGCACCTGCTGCAGGCGATTTGCCACGGTGTGCAGGCGCGCCCGGAGGAACTGCGGGCCCTATATATCTCCTGTGAAACATTCACTAATCACTTCATCGAGGCGGTGGAGCGGGGGGCGTTGAACCGGTTTCGTTACCGGTACCGCCACGTGGATGCACTCGTGATTGATGACATCCAGTTCCTGGCCGAGCGGGAGCGCAGCCAGGAGGAGTTTTTTCACACGTTTAACACGCTGCACCAGGGCCAGCGGCAGATCGTGCTGTCGGCCGACTGCTCGCCCTCGGAAATCCCCAGCCTGGAAGAGCGGCTGGTCAGCCGATTCAGCTCCGGGCTGGTGGCCCGGATCGACGCGCCGTGTCTGGAGACGCGGATGGCCATCATCCGCAAGAAGGCCAAGGTGCGGTGCATTGAGGTGCCGGAAGACGTGGTGCGGTTCATCGCCTCGCGGGTGGACCGCAATATACGGGAGCTGGAGGGGGCGCTGGTCAAGATCGACGCCATGAGCCAGATGAAGGGCGGCCAGATCGACATGGCCGTGGCGTACGAGGCCCTCGGAAAGCGGGAAGCCCCGTCCTCGATCACGGTCCAGGACATCCTGCAGGCCGTCACGGCGTGGTACAATGTCCGCCTGGGCGACATCCAGGGGCGCAAGCGACACAAGTCCATCGCCCGCCCCCGGCAGGTGTGCATGTATCTGGCCCGCGAACTGACGTCCCACAGCCTGGAGGAAATCGGGGCGTATTTCGGCGGGCGTGACCACACCACCGTGCTGCACGCCAGCCGGCTGATCGGATCGTTGCGGGCGGAGGAAACCAAGCTCGACGACGCTCTTCAGGAGATCACCCGGGTCCTGCAGCGTCGGCCGGCCGGCACGGCCCATACGGCGGTTCACAAGTGAAGTGAGATTCGCGCAACCTCCAGCCCTCGTGCTGTTGCGCCGTGCCGCCAACGATGAGACCTGCCGAGAAAACCGTGACGTTCCAGGAAGACCGTTACAGGTCTGCCATGGCAGCGAACAGGCTGGCAGATCGTGGAAATCTCGGTATACTAGCGGCTTACGAATTCGTGCCCGGCGGAAGTGACGCTTCTCACAGGCCATAAGACGGATACTGTTTTTTTCCTACTCAAATTCCCCAGAAGGGGAACCAACAACAGAGAGTTTCGCATGAAACTGCGTGTGAATCGTCATGAACTTGGGGAGGCGCTCGCGGCGGTTAGCGGCGTGACGGCGTCTCGCACTCCCAAGCCGATCCTCCAGTGTGTCCTGATGGAGGCACAGGGCGACTGCTGCGTCCTGAAGGCGACGGACCTGGAGATCAGCGTTCGCTTCACCGTGACCCAGGTGGAGGTGGAGGAGAAAGGGGACATCCTGGTTTCGGCGGAGAAGCTCTCGCAGATCGTCCGGGAGTCGGGGGACGAGATCCTGTCCCTGGAGACCGGCGAGGGGCTGTGTCACGTGCGGGGCCAGGACAGCCACTTCCAGATTTATCAACAGGATGCGCGGGAGTTTCCCCCGGTCGCTTCGGCGGACGGTCCGGCGGACTTCGAGCTGGAGACCGGGGAGTTGCGGCGGCTGGTGGGCTGGACGGCCTTCGCCGCGGCTCGGGAAACAAGCCGCTATGCGATCAACGGCGTGCTGTGGGAGCTCCAGAAGGGGCACCTGTCCCTGACGGCCACGGACGGCCGGCGTCTGTCCCACGCGGAAGGCAAGCCCAAGACGGCCACCGAACGCTCGATCCGCGCCATCATCCCCATCAAGGCCCTGAACCTGTTCATGCGGATCGTGGGGGAGGCGGAAGGGGACGTGGGCATCCGCGTGACGGAAAATGAAAACCAGGTCGTGCTCCGTTCCAGCCGGGCGACGGTGATCTCCGCCCTGGTTGAGGGGCAGTTTCCGAACTATCGGGACGTGATCCCGACGGACAGTGACAAGAAGGCGGACCTGAACACGGCGGAGTTCCTCAGCGCGATCCGGCGGGCGGCCCTGCTGACCAACGATGAATCGCGAAGCGTGAAGTTGTCGTTTCAGGGGGATGAACTCATCCTGACCGGACGGGCGCCGGAAGAGGGGGAGGCAGTCGTCCGCATGTTGGCGGCGTTTCAGGGAGAGCCGGTGGACATCGGGTTCAATCCGGTGTTCCTGGTGGACGCGTTGAAGGTGGTGGAATCGGACCGGGTCACGCTGGATCTGAAAGCGTCCAACCGGCCCGGGATTCTTCGCTGCGGCCCGGACATGCTGTACGTGGTCATGCCGTTGAACCTGTCGTAGGCGGGTGGGGCGAAGGGAGTCGTGGGGGATGGAGCCGGACGGCCGGACGTTGGGTTGGATCGTGCGGAACCGGCAGCCGCGAGACCGGGCGGTCCCGGTGGGGGCGTGTCTGCCGGATCGTCAGAGGGCGTTGGAGGAACGCCGGGCCGTGCGCGAGGCCATTGGGGCGTTCGTGGATGAGGAATTTCGCCGCCTATGCACGCTGGGGGAGATCAAGGGATCGGAAATCGTGATCCTGGCGCGTTGCGCGCCGGCGCGTGAGGCGATGCGATTGCGCTGGCTGACGAAGCTGCGCAGCCATCTGTTGCAGACGTGCCGGCCGTTCAGGGCTCGGCGCCTCCGTTTTGAGGTGGGGGACGGCAACGACGGTTTCAGCGGACCGGATGGCGAAAGGGTAGACAAAGAAGAAGGATCGAGCAGAGCGTGAGTACGGAATCGACAAGTGATCTGCCCGTGCGGCTGGAGGAAGAGGTTCGCGCTGGGGACGTGGGTCCGGTGGAGCGGGATTCGGACGGTACGGGGGCCGACGGCGGGTATGACGCCGACAGCATCACGGTGCTGGAGGGGCTGAGCGCCGTGCGTCACCGGCCGGCGATGTACATTGGCGGGACCGGGCTGTCGGGCCTGCACCATCTGGTGTATGAGGTGATCGACAACGCCATCGATGAGGCGATGGCGGGTTTCTGCAACCAGATCCTCGTGAAGTTCACCACGGAGGGCACGTGCGCGGTCGTCGACAACGGGCGAGGCATTCCCGTCGAGCCGAAGGAGATGGAAAACCCGAAGCTCAACGGGCGTCCGGCCCTGGAAATCGTGATGACGGTGCTGCATGCCGGCGGGAAGTTTGACCACAAGGCGTACCGGGTGTCCGGCGGTCTGCATGGGGTGGGCGTCAGCGTGGTGAACGCGCTGAGCGAATGGCTCGAGGTGGAGGTGAAGCGCGGCGGCAAGACGTACACCATGCGGTTTGAGCGCGGGGAGACGGCCAAACCGCTCCGCGTGGTGGCCGAGAACACGCCGGGGTCGGGCACGCGCGTGGAGTTCAAGCCGGACCCGCAGATCTTCCCGGATCCGGCGTTCAAGCTGGATCCGCTGGTGGCGCGGTTCCGCGAGCTGGCGTACCTGAACGAGGGTCTTCGCATCCAGGTGGTGGATGAGCGCTCGGACAAGGAGTTTGACTTCTGCTTCCGCGACGGCATTCGCGAATTCGTGCAGCATTTGTCCGAGGGCGCCGAGCCGCTGCACTCGAACGTCATTCGGCTGGCGGCCACAGACGAGGAGCAGGGGCTGGGCTGCGAGATCGCCCTGCAGTACACCGACAGCTTCACCGAGAACACGGTCTGCTTTGCCAACAACATCAAGAACATTGACGGGGGCATGCACCTCTCGGCGTTTCGCAGCGCGCTGACGCGCGTGGCAAACGCCTACGCCCGCAAGGCCGGACTGCTCAAGGGCGACCTGACGCCGACGGGGGAAGACTGGCGGGAGGGGTTGACGGCGGTCGTGTCGGTCAAGGTGCCGGACCCGCAATTTGAATCGCAGACGAAAGTGCGGTTGCTGAACCCGGAGGTGGAGACCTTCGTGCAGCAGACGGTGAACGAGCAGCTCCGAAACTTCCTGGAGGAAAACCCCTCCGACGCCAAGCGAATCGTGCAGAAGGGCATCCAGGCCGCCCAGGCCCGAGAGGCCGCCCGGAAGGCTCGCGACCTGGCTCGCAAGAGCGCCATGGGCGGCGCAGGGCTGCCCGGCAAACTGTCCGACTGCCGAAGCAAGACCATGGAGGAGACGGAACTCTACCTGGTGGAGGGGGATTCGGCCGGCGGCAGCGCCAAGCAGGGCCGGGACTCGATGACGCAGGCCATCCTGGCCCTGCGGGGGAAGATCCTCAACGTGGAGCGGGCCCGCATCGACAAGATGCTGTCGCACGAGGAAATCAAGAACATCATCTACGCGGTGGGATGCGGCATCGGCCAGGATGATTTTGACCTTCAGAAGCGCCGGTACGACAAGCTCATCATCATGACGGACGCGGACGTGGACGGAAGCCACATTCGCACGCTGCTGCTGACGTTCCTGTTCCGGCACATGCGACCGCTGATCGAGGCGGGCAAGGTGTACATCGCCCAGCCGCCGCTCTACCAGATTCGTAAAGGCAAGCACGTGGAGTACGTGCTGAACGAGCAGCGCCTGCACGACAAGCTGTCCCAGCTCGGGCGGGACGGGACGGTGCTGATCGTGCGGGATTCAGAGGGCGAACGGGCGCTTGAAGGGCCGGCCCTGGCCACGGCGCACGGCCTGCTGGATCGCATCGCGGGCAAGGCCCGCATCCTGGCCCGCCGCGGCATCGATTTCAAGGACCTCATCTGCAACCAGCGCGATCCACAGCGCGGCGTGCCCGCCATTCTGGCCCAGGTTCAGACGCCCGGCCGGCCGGAGGTGGAAAGCCGGTTCTTCCACAACGAGGAGGATCTGATGGCTTTCCGGAAGCACCTGGCGGAGCAGGTGGGCCTGGTGGAGATCGTCGAGGCGCGGCACCTCCGCGTCGTGGACGAGTCCTCCAATGGCAACGGCGAGGGCGCCGCGCCGGCGCGACGCATCGTTCGGTATGAACTGCGGGAGTGCCGCGCCCTGGAGGAGCGCATCCGCGAGCTGGCGGACCTGGGATTGGATATCGCCGACTGGTTCCTCGAACGAGAGGAACTGGTCACCGGGGAGCTGCCGCCGGCCCGGTTCATCCTGCGCCACGGCGACAAGCCGGACGTGGAGCTGGACAACCTGTCCCAGGTAGGCCAGGCCATTCGAGACCTGGGGGCCGGCGGGCTGAACATCAAACGATTCAAGGGTCTCGGCGAGATGGATGCGGAAGACCTGTGGGAAACCACGATGAATCCGGAGAACCGGACGCTTCTGCGAGTCCGCGTCAGTGACGATCCGGACGACAGCGAGCAGTACGACATCGACGTCCGGGAGGCGGATCGCATGTTCACCCTGCTCATGGGGGAGGGGGTCGAGCAGCGGCGCCGCTTCATTGAAGACAACGCGGTCTACGTGAAGAACCTCGATGTGTAGGGAAGGCCTCGGCCGAGAAGCCGGCGCGATCGTGCCCGGCCGGCCCCTCCCGATTCGCCCATGAATTACTTCGCCCATGCCACAGTGGTTCTGCCGATGGGGAGGCCCCTGATGACGGCGGGGAGCATCCTTCCGGACCTGATCCGGTACGCCGGGGCGCGGCGGACGCACCGGCACGCGCCGTGGAACGGGGCGGACGCGGCCCCGCACCATCGGGATCTCCTGGCCGATCTGGCGGAGGGGGTCCGTTGTCATCTGGAGGCGGATGCGGCTTTCCACACAAGCCGCCCCTTCGTGTCCCTGATGCAGGCCCTGACCACGTTCACGCGGCAGGAAATCCCCCTTCTCGCCGACCACTGGACGCGCTGGCTGCTGCCCCACGTGGCGGCGGAACTGGTGCTCGATCGCCTCCTGGTCCGGGCCGATCCTGCCGGGGCCCAGGCGTGCTACGACGCGATTCGTCGGCTGCACGACAGCGACGTGTTGCCCACCGTGTGTGACGGCTATGGCGTGGACGTGCCCGTCACACGCGCCCTGCTGGACCAGTGGGTCTGCAACCGCCGGCTGCACAGCTACGACTCGTTTGACGGCCTGGCCTTTGCCGTTGAACGGGCGCTGGGCGCGTTCGGCCGCCCCGTCTTTGCCCCGGGGGAGCGCGCGGCATTTGCGGCCCTCGTGCAACAGGCAGAGTTGCTGATCGGCGATCCCCGTTCCCTGTTGCCGACGGTCAGCGGCCGGCGGCGTTGATCGGACCTATCGGGCGTGCTACCATCCGGCCCGCCGGCGTGCCCCCGGATTCAGGTGAGGACAACTTTGGATCACCGACTGAAAGATGACCGCCTCCGCAAGCTGGAGAAGCTGCGGGAGTTGAATGTCGACCCGTACGGACGGCGGTTGCCGGACGTCGAGGCGATTCCGTCGGTCCGGGCGCGGGGCGAGCGGCTGGACCTGGGGCCCGGGCAGTCCGCGGACGGCGAGCGTGCCCGCGTGGCCGGCCGGGTGATGCTCCAGCGGGTGATGGGAAGTCTGGTATTCCTGACGATCCAGGACGGGGGCGGGCGGATTCAGGTCGGGCTGTCGAAGAAGGCGCTGGCGGAGTCCTGGCCGGTCATCAAGCTGCTGGATCTGGGCGACATCATCGCCGTGGACGGGTGCCTGGGCCTGACCAAGACCGGTGAATTGACGGTCTGGGCGGACGGGTTTGTACTGCAGACGAAGTCCCTGCTGCCGCCGCCGGAAAAATGGCACGGTCTGACCGACGTGGAACTGCGGTATCGGCGGCGCTACGTGGACCTGTTCGCCAACCCGGACGTGCGGGACGTATTCCGCAGGCGAAGCGCCATCATCCAGGCCATCCGGGACTACCTGGTGGGGCTGGACTACATCGAGGTGGAGACGCCGGTGCTCCAGCCCATGTACGGCGGGGCGGCGGCCCGGCCCTTTCTGACGCATCACCATACGCTGGACATGCCGCTGTACCTGCGGATCAGCCCGGAACTGTATCTCAAGCGGCTGCTGGTCGGCGGGATGGAGCGGGTCTTCGAATTCTCGCGCAATTTCCGAAACGAGGGCATCAGCACGCAGCACAATCCCGAATTCACGCTGCTGGAGTTGTACGAGGCCTACGCGGATTACCACGTGATGATGGAGCGGGTGGAGCAGATGACCGCGGCGGCCATCGAGCGGATCGGCGGCGGCTGCCGTCGGACCTTCGACGGGCAGGAACTGGATTTCACGCCGCCCTGGCCACGGCGCAAATACGCCGACCTGTTCCGCGAATACGTGGGTGTGGACATGACGGACGTGCCGGCCGTTCGGGCGAAGGCCGCGGAGGCGGGGGTCGAGCCGGCCGGCATGGCCGACGCGGTTGTGGTCAATGAGCTGTTTGAGCTGCGGGTGGAGCCGCACCTCGTGCAGCCGACGTTTGTTTGCGACTACCCGGCCGACATCTGTGCTCTGACGCGGCGGCATCCGGAGGATCCGTCCCTGGCGCTGCGGTTCGAGGCGTTCGTCTGCCGGATGGAGATCGGCAACGCCTACACGGAGCTGAACGACCCGCAGGTGCAGCGCGAGAACTTCGCCCGGACGCTGGCGGGCGAGGGCGACGAGACCATGGCGGTGATGGACGAGGACTTCCTGACCGCCCTGGAGTACGGCATGCCGCCGGCGGGCGGTCTGGGTGTGGGCGTGGACCGGCTGGTCATGCTGCTGACGGACCGGCCGAGCATTCGCGACGTGATTCTGTTCCCGTTGCAGCGGCCGCGAAGGGGCCAGGACGGCCCGGGGCCGGACGAAACCCTCCAAGAGCAGGGCACGGATGTATAAGCTCTTTCTGATCCTTCGCTATTTGCGGCGCCGGCTGATCATTCTGCTGCCGATCATCGCGGTGTGGCTGTGCGTGGCCATGGTACTGATCGTGGTCAGCGTGATGGGCGGGTTCCTGGAGATGGTCAAGGAGCGCACGCGCGGTCTGCTCAGCGACCTGATCGTCGACAACGAGACCCTGCAGGGCTTTCCGTATTACCAGGAACTGATCGACGAATTGAAGATGGAGCTGCCGGACCTGGTCGAGGCGGCCACGCCCGCGATCTACAACTACGGCATTCTGCGGGTGAAGGACTACAACTACACGAAACCCGTTCAGGTTGTGGGCATCCGACTCGACGAATTCCAGGGCGTGAACGATTTCGAGAACGCCCTTTATTACGACCGGTACTATCCCGGCACCACGACGCTGCAGAAGCAACAGCAGCCCGTCTCCGGCCTGGCGGAATCCGGGAAGTGGTTGCTGCCGGAGGAATACGAAACGGCGTTCGCCGGGTTCCGAGACCGGAACCGGGCGGAGGCCGCGAAGCTGACGCCGGAGATGACGTCTCCGCACGGCGTGGGACGGTATCGTCCCGGGTTCGCGGCACCGGGATTCGAAGGCGACCCGCTGTGGGGCATTATCGTCGGCACGGACATCATTAATCGGCGAACGGACAAGGGGACGTACGAGCGCGAGTTCCGGCGCGGATGCGAGATGATTCTGACTCTTCTTCCGCTCACGCAGCAGGGGGTGATTTCGGCCTCCGGGGCGCTGACGGTGCCCATGCGGTACGCGGACGACTCGTATACGCGGGTGTACGACATCGACCGGCTCTGCGTGTACGTGGATTTTGAGTATCTCCAGGACCTGCTGGACATGGAGCCGCAGGAACGGGTGGACGGGGGCTGGACGCCCGCGCGGGCCTCCCAGATTCTCATCAAGCTCCGGGACGGGCAGGACTCGTTCGCGGCGCGGGATCGGGTGACCGCCGTCTGGAAGGCGTTCTTCCACCGCATCGCGCCGAAGCTTTCACCGGAAGACGAGATGCTGATGAGCCGCGTCAAGACCGAGACGTGGCAGCAGCGGCAGCAGACGTACATTCAGGCCGTGGAGAAGGAGAAGATCCTCGTCCTGATTCTGTTCATGGTCATCAGCCTGGTGGCGGTGGTCGTGGTGTTCTGCGTGTTCTACCTGATCGTGTCCCACAAGACGCGGGACATCGGGATCATCAAGAGCGTGGGCGCCTCGCCCTGGGGTGTGGAGGCGATCTTCGTGGCGTACGGGGCGGCGGTGGGGCTTTTCGGGGGCGTCGCCGGGACGATTACGGGCGTCATTTTCGTGCGGCACATCAACGAGCTGCAGGAGGCCCTGGCCTGGATCAATCCGAACCTGCGGGTCTGGAACCCGGAGGTGTACGCATTTGACCGCATTCCGACGGCCGTCGACGGGGTGGAAGCTGCGATCATCTTCGTGGTGGCCATCCTGGCCTCCATGATCGGCGCCCTGATCCCGGCGATCCAGGCGGGCCGGGTCTGGCCTGTAAAGGCGTTACGCTATGAATGAGCCGATCCTGACTGCGACCGGCCTTCACAAGTCCTACCAGATGGGGCCGGAGCTGCTGCGCGTGCTGCGCGGCGCCTCCGTGACCGTGCAGCGGGGCGAGTGGCTGGCCGTCATGGGCGCAAGCGGCTCGGGCAAGAGCACGTTGCTGCACATCCTGGGGGCGCTGGACGTGCCGGACGAGGGCACGGTACGGTTCAACGGGGAGGAGATCTTCAGCCAGGGGGTGCGGGCGCAGGAGCGGATGCGCAACCGGTCCGTGGGGTTCGTCTTCCAGTTCTATCATCTGCTCCCCGAACTAAACGTCCTGGAGAACATTCTGCTGCCGGCGATGGTGCGGTACTCCGTGCTGGGATGGATGCGTGAAGGAAAGGGGGCTCGCGAGTACGCCCGTACGGTTCTCGAGCAGGTGGGGCTGGAACGGCGAGGGCACCATCGCCCGAACGAGCTGTCCGGCGGCGAGCGGCAGCGGGCGGCCATTGCCCGCGCCCTGGTGAACCAGCCGGAATTGCTGCTGGCCGACGAGCCGACGGGGAACCTGGACGCCAAGACCGGCCAGGGCATCCTGGCCGTGCTGCAGGCGCTCAATGCACAAGGTCAAACCATCGTCATGGTCACCCACGACCCGAGCGTGGCGGACATGGCCCATCGCCGCGTGCAGCTGGTGGAAGGGCGCATCAAGACGTAGGTGTGGCGCCGGGTCGGCACAATCCTGCGCCGTTCACAAAAGCGGAACGGGCCCGCGGTTCGGGTTCCCGCAGGCCCGTCGGTGGGTCTTTATCCCGGGGTGCCCAACGGCTCGACATCGTCCCCCCGGCGGCTCAGGAGGGCATGCGGATGCGGGGGCGCCCCGGCGCTCGTTTGAGGTAGGAACGCTTGAGCCGGCCGACCGTTTCCAGGCGCCGTTCGGCCATCAGGTCGGCGGCACGGGCGGTCGAGAGCCCTTCGCGCTCCGCGATGTCACAAATGGTGTGGATCGTGTTGTAGATCTTGCTGACCATGCGTGTGGCGCGTTCCTTGGAATAGGATTCCAGCTCGAGGAACACGTTCATCAGTCCGCCGGCGTTGATGGCGTAGTCGGGTGCGTACAGGATGTTGCGTTTGCGGAGCACCTCCGCCATTTCCAGCGTCTCCAACTGGTTGTTCGCGGCGCCCGCGACGATGGAGCACTGGAGCGCCTCCACCGTTTGGGGGTTGAGGACGGCGCCCAAGGCGCAGGGCGAAAAGACGTCACATGCGATGCCGTAAATCTCATCCGGCTTGACGACGGTGACTTTTTGCAGGCCGCTGACCGCCTCGCGGCATCGTTCCTCATTGATGTCCGTCACGTACAGCGTGGCCCCGGCCTCGGCCAGGCGGTGGGCCAGGTTGGCTCCCACATGGCCCAGCCCCTGGATGGACAGGGTCAGATCCTTCAGCTTCCTGCCCGGCAACCGCCGCTCCACGCATGCCTCGATGCCGCGGAACGTGCCGTACGCGGTGAAGGGGGACGGGTCGCCGCTGCCCCCGTGAGACTCGGCCACTCCGACCACGTGGGACGTTTCCATGAAGACGTACTCCATGTCATCCACGCATGTGCCGACGTCTTCGGCGGTGATGTAGCGGCCGTTCAGCCCCTCAATGAAGCGGCCCAGGGCCCGGAAAAGCCCTTCGGACTTGTCCTTCTCCGGGTCGCCCAGGATGACGGTCTTTCCGCCGCCGAGGTTGAGGCCGGAGACCGCGGCCTTGTAGGTCATGCCCTTGGAGAGGCGCAGGGCGTCGACCAGCGCAGCGTCTTCCGACTCGTAGGTCCACATGCGGGAGCCGCCCAGGGCCGGGCCCAGGTGCGTGTTGTGGATGGCGATGATGGCCCGCAGGCTGACGTTGGAGTCGTTACAGAGCACGACCTGTTCGTGCCCCATGTCCCGGATGAGGTCAAACCTGTGCATAACGGCGCCCTCCGAACTGGAACGGGAGTTGGTAATTCCCCGCCGGCCCGGATGGGGATAAGACCGGCACGGAGACCTGTACCGTTCTTCTCTCCGCCGGCGGCCGAAACGGTTTCGCCGCGCGGCAACCCGCGCGGCCATGCGGATCGTATAGGCATACGCGCGTTGCCGCAACGGGTGGGGTTCTGTGCCGAGCGGGCACGGGTCGGGGTGCGGGGAGCCCCCGCGGCAGAGGCCTGCGCCTCGTTGGGGTGCGGTGGCCCGTCCGGCATCCCGTTGGAGGCCAAGACGTTGCGTTTGGGGCCGGTTCTTCACCCAAGCCCGTTCCACGCCGATAGAAGCAGGGGTTTCGCACAGGAGTGGTCTGGATGTTCAAGTGGAAATGCCTGTCCTGCTTCGGTGTGATCGTGGTCGGCGTGGTGGGCTTCCTCCGCCTGGTCTCCAACGAGATCCTGGCCATTGAGAAGCAGTTGAAGCTGCTGGAAGTGGAGGACCGCTCCCGCCGTGCTCAGGCGAAGCGATTTGAACAGCGGGCGGCCTGACGCCGTCGCGCGCACCACGGCCGGTCGCCCCGGCCCTGTCTCGGTGCCGTGATCCGGCCGAATGTTGACTTAACTCCGTCTCCGTCTTAGAGTTGCCGCGGAATCTTGCCCTCGCGCCCAGACGTGCTTGTTCTGGAGAGAGCCCATGGTTTCGCATCCGGTTCGCTTCTCCAAACTCCGGACACTGGTGTTTGTCTTCGGGACCCTGACGATCCTGGCCGGGGCCGGGCTGATCTGGCAGGGGGCGGATACCGTGCTCCGGGAGGGTCTGCCATGGACCCTGCTGGTTCCCTTTCTCGGGCACGGGGTCGCCCTGATCACCGCCGCGATCGTGATGATGGCCTTCACCGTGTTGCTGGTGAAGATCGAGTCTCACTCCAACCGCCAGTACAACCAGGCCCTCGAACTCTGCGAGCTGATTCGTAAGCAGCAGAACGTGCTGGGCTCCATTGCCCAGAGCAGCCGGTTGTCGGAAGCGACCAAATCGATCACGTCGCGCGAGGAAGAGCGGGAGGCCGTCCGGTCCGCGATTCGGGAGGAAATGGCCCGCGAAGACTGGGAGGCGGCGCTGTATCTGGTGGACCAGATGGAGCACCGGTTCGGCTATCGGGATGAGGCGGAGCGCCTGCGGGAACAGGTGATTGACGCCCGGACGGCCGACATGCGGAATCGCCTTAATGAAGCGCTGGAGCAGGTCGAAGCGTGCTGGAACGCCTTCGAGTGGGACCGCGCCCGCCAGGAGATCGAACGATTGATGCGGGTCCTTCCGGACGACAAGCACACCAAGCGCCTGCCGGAAGAGCACCACCGAAGGCGGGAGGCCCGAAAGGCGGAGCTGCTGGCGGCGTGGCACGAGGCCGTCAAGGAGACCGGGCTGGAAGACGACATTGACGTGGATAAGGCCGTCGGGATTCTGGCCGAACTGGACGGCTACCTCACGCGAGAGGAAGCGCGGGCGCTGGAGGAGTCGGCCCGCGGCGTCTTCCGGGCCAAGCTGGCGCAGTACGGCACGCAATTTGAGCTGGCCTGCAAGGACAAGCGATGGCGCGAGGCGCTGGAGATCGGTCTGCAGATCGTGGAGGAGTTTCCCAACTCCAAGATGGCCCAGCAGGTGCAGCAGATGGAAGGTGCTCTGCGGCAGCGCGCGGGCCTTTCCGGCGATGTCGAGGTGACCGCCGGCCCCTCGTCCGATAACTAGCCCGGCCCCGTTTCCAGCCGTTTCGGTGAGGACGGCGCACGGCTTCTCCCGCCGGCGTCCTTCGTCTTCGTTTGCCAATTCAACACGAGCGAATCAGGTTCCGATAAGCGCCGAGGCGCCCCGCGCGAGTCTCCGGGAAGGAGGCGGGTGTCCTCCGACCGGCCCCCGGCGGGCCGCGCGTGAAAAACGGGGTCCGAGATTGCCCGGGATTGGGAACGAATTGTACGGTTGGGCAGGAAGCAGCCAAGATCGGACGTTGAACGATGCGGGAGGCGTCCTTCCAGCCAGCGGATCACCGGCCCCTCGCCCAGCGGATGCGGGCGACCGTGCTCGGTTTGCAGTGCAAGTCCACCCTGCTGGTGGTCGCGCTGACGCTGAGCGTGTCCGCCCTCGTGGGCGGGCTGTTCGTGCATTTCGCCGGCCGGCCCACGGCCCGCATTCAGCAGACGCACGCCCGGAACCTCGCGGCGATGCTGGCCGAACTGGCCGCCCAGCCCCTCGCTCAGAACGATGAAGCCGGTCTGAAGAACCTCGCGGACCGGTTCGGACGGGGCGAGCCGCTTGTGTTTGTGGCGATCTGCAATACGGAGGGTCGTCCGCTGGTGTCGGCCAGCAAGGGGGGTGTTCCCCTGCGGTCATTCTCGCTGCAGGAGGCGGCCCGCTTTCGAGAGACGCTGGGGAAACCCACGTTGCGCAGGGCCCGGCCGGGAATACCGACCTTCCTGGACGTGAGCTATCCGGTTAACGCGCCGGCCGGGCAGACGGACTGCCCGTCGAGGTTGATCGGATATGTGCGGGTCGGGTTCGACGTCCACACGATGCTGCGCGAATTCGCCGGCGTCATGGATTTCGTGATGGGGATCGGGCTGGTGGCGGTGCTGATCACCATCCCCCTGGCCTACCTGGTGGTGCGCCGGATCGTGCTGCCGCTGAACGAGCTGTCCCGCACGGCCGATCGGCTGGCGCAGGGGAACCTCTCGGCCCGTTCGACGGTCAATCGAACCGATGAGATCGGCCGCCTGGCCTGCTCGTTCAACCACATGGCGGAGGTCATGGAGCGGCACGAATCACGGATTACGGCGATGAACGCGGAGTTGGAGGAGCGCGTACGGCGCCGCACGGATCAGTTGCGTGAGATGGCGCTGCGCGATCCGCTGACCGGGCTGCACAATCGGCGGCATTTCGACGAGGTGCTCTCGCGCAGCGTTTCCGAAGCCCGACGGTACGGCACCCCGCTCTCGTGCCTCATGATTGACCTGGATGATTTCAAGGCAGTCAACGATCGGTTCGGGCATCCGGTGGGGGACCGGGCGCTCATCCTGGCCGCCCAGACGATCGCGACGCAGTTGCGGGCCTCCGACGTGGCGGCGCGGTTCGGCGGCGATGAGTTCGTGGTGCTGCTGCCGCAGACGGACTGCCGCCAGGCGGAAGTCCTCAGCCGCCGTATTGCCGATGCGTACACGACGCGCCTGCGCGAGAACCTTCCGCGGGTCTCCGGCGGCCTGAGCATCGGTGTGGCCGCTCTGGCTGATACGTCTTCCATCGCTCCCGACGTCCTGCTCCGTGCCGCGGATCGCGCCCTGTACGACGCCAAGCAGCGCGGCAAGAACCGGGTCGAAATCGCCTCTTCGCCGGCCTGAATCTTCTCGCCTGTCGGAAATCCGCCTCGCGCGCGTCGCACTTCCCTGGACCGTGGAGCCTGTCCGGAACCACTCGGGGCCTCTTCTTCCCGGCGACTTCCTTTGTAATCGCGGGCTGACGGACGGTGTGCTATGATGGATGAGGACGCGATCCGCGGGTGGGAGGCCCCGGGCCGGGGCGGAGGTGAGCACGCATGTGGGCGGCCATCGGCAAATACGTGGGCGGCAAAGTCCTGACGGCCATCATCGTCGTGGCCGCGGCCGGAGCGATCTTCTGGTTCTACCGGCACCCGGAGCACCTCGAGACAATCTGGAGCGTGGTGCGCAAGGCCCTGGCCTGGCTGGGCTTCGTGATTGTGCTTCCCTGGGCGCTGTTCTTCGTGGTGCCCTGGGTCCGCAAGCAGGAGAGCAATCTGGCCGCGGCCCTCATGCTGGTGGCGTATCTGCTGTTGGACGTGCTTGTTGCGCTTTACCTCGCGGGCTGGCACGTGAGCGGAGCGCTGAGCTGGATCGTGCTCATCCTTGGTTTCCTTGCAGCAGGGGTTTATAATTTCCTGGTCTGTGAGACCATCGACAACCGCCTGGAGGCGTCGGAAGGTCTCTGACGCGGTCACGGCTTGGCGGGGACGCGACAAAGAAAGAGGGCCGAGAGATGGCCGTTCTGAAAGCCGGGGATCGAATCAACAACTACCTGCTCGAGGAAGTGCGGGGCACGGGCAGCTTTGCGCAGGTCTGGAGCGCGCGACACCACACGCTGGAGAAGCGGGTGGCGATCAAGGTGCTGACGGACCCGCAATACGTTCGAGCGTTTCGGCAGGAAGGCGTGGTAGTCCACGGGTTGCGGCACCCGAACATCGTGCGCGTGGAAGACATCGACGCATACGATGATCCGCCCTACCTCATCATGGAGCTCGTCGACGGCCCGTCGCTCCGCCAGGTGATCGACGCCCATCCCCGGGGCCTGCCGGTGTCAGTGTGCGAGACGGTGCTGCGTGGCATCGGCAAGGCGCTGGTCGCGGCCCACGAGGCCGGGCTGATTCACCGGGACATCAAGCCGGCGAACATCTTGCTGAACCATCCGGCCGATCAGATCGGCGGGTTGCCCGAGCACGCGGTGAAGGTGGGGGATTTCGGCCTGGGCCGGGCATGCACCGTGACCACCGCTTCGATCATGCAGTCGGGCAGCCTGCAAACGGACGAGGGGCGGAGCATCGCGGGCACTCTGGCGTACATGTCGCCGGAGCAGCGCGAGGGCCGGGCCATTGACCCGCGAAGTGATCTCTATGCCGTCGGGATCGTGCTGTTCGAGACGCTGACGGGCAGCCGGCCGGCCGGAATCGAGATGCCGAGCGAGATCCGGCCGGACGTCCCGCCGCGGCTGGATGACGTCTTTCGCCGGTGCTACACACGGCTGGAGCATCGGTTCCCTTCCGCGAAGGCCGTGCTGGATGCCCTGCGGGAGCCCGGGCGGCGAGCGGGCGGCTCGGACAAGGCGGCGGTGGCGATGTGCCCGGCCTGTCACGGGCAGGTCGACGGGCGGGACCAGTTCTGCATCCACTGCGGGCATCAACTGGTGGATACCGTCCCGCGGTGCCGGGCGTGCCATGCGTTCGTCAACCCGAGCGACCGGTACTGCATCTTCTGTGGCAGCCGACTGGGGGCCGGAGGTGAATGACCGATGGGCATGGGACATCCGGTCTCGATCATCTTCTTGGCGATCGTCGTGGTTGCCGGGGTGTTGTTTGTCCTGGTCGTGCTGGCTAGTCTGATATTCCAGGGCGTGTCCGGTCTGTTTGGGGGGCGGTCGCGAGGGGCGTTGAGGGCCATGCGGTCCGTGCCGACGAATGTCGTACGGTTCTGCTCGAATACCAAATGCAGGCATCCGAATCGGCCGGGTGCCCGGTTTTGCGGCCAGTGCGGCCAGCGGTTGTGACGTTGACAGGATCGAATAGCGGACAACTTGGCGGACTGAACCCGGGCGCGGCGGCCGCGTTGCGTGCGGAGACGGAGTTCCTTGCCGGCGTGGAGGTCAACCTGGAGGCGGCGAAGGGGCGACAACTCCGTGGCGACCGTTGGACGACCGTGCGCGACGACGACGGCGATGCCCTGCGGGCGGCGATGGCCGGCCGGCGCATGTATGATCGCGAGATGCTCAAGCAGTTGCCGCATAACCGCCGGGTGGCCCTGCACGGGTCCGAGCGGCGCTGGCTGCTTCTGCGCCGCAAGACCGGCGTGGCCGTGGGCAGTGTGCTTGCGTCGTTTGACGCCTTGTTGTCGCCGACGGGAGAGCCGCGACCGGTGGGGCTGGCCGACGTGACCGACCACGTGCGGAAACTGGTCGCGGATGCGAAGGTGCCGCACGTGATCGGCGTGTGCTCGCCCAGCGGCTTTGCCGACGAGGTGCTGCAATCGCGTTTGGACGTGCCGAACGTCACGCTCGTGCTGGCGTGGCCGCGTCCGGGCGGCGGCTGGGGCCTGGCGACCCCGGGCGGGACGCTGAGCGAGGAGCTTCGCAACCTGTTTGATCCGGAGGCGGTCAGTCAGAAACTCGCCCGGGCCCGGCGGGAGATTGAGGCGTCCGGCGTGGACCTGCTGACCGGCGGACTGTCGGCGCGGAGCATTGCCGAGCGGACCGGGCTGCCGGATTCCATCGTGTCCGCGGCGTTCGCCCTGGTGGCCACGGAGGACGGCGAGCTTCGCGTGGCCCGCAAGGGGGGCGAGGTGTTGTTGTATCGCGGTGCGCCCGCGCGAATCCAGGAGAGCGGTTCCATGAATGTCGTTGATCGCATCCGGCAACTCTTCTCCCGGGAAGGGGAGGAGTCCCAGAAAATCAATATGCTCTCGGAGCGCCGGGCCCGGCTCGCGCAGCGGCGCGACCGGTTGTACGAGGACATCTCCACGCTGGAGAAGCGGGAAGGCGAGTTGCTGGCCCAGGGCCGATCGACGCAATCCCAGGTGACGCGGCGCAGACTGGCGGCGCAACTGGCCCAGTTGCGCAAGGACATCGCGCGGCAAAACACCACCGCGAACATGCTGAACCAGCAGATCAACATCCTGAGCACCGACATCCACAACCTGACGCTGATTCAGCAGGGCCAGATGGCCCGGCTGCCGGACACGGAGGAGCTGACCCAGAACGCCGTGAAGGCGGAGGAGATGCTGGAGACGCTTCGGGCGGACGCGGACCTGGTGGGCAGCCTGGAGACCGGCCTGGCGGACGTGGCCACCAGTTCCGAGGAACTGGCCATCCTGCAGGAGTTTGAGGCGGCCGCGGAGCGAGGGGCGTCGGAGCCGCAGGAGCCGGAGGACGTTCGCAAGGCCATGGCCGAGTTCGACGAACCGGCCCCGCCGCCCGACAAGCAGAAGGGGCGCGCCGAACCGGAAGCGTAGAGCCTGGACCGTTATTTCCTGGAACCCTGGCATGGACTTTTTCGACTGGCTGACCAAGCGCAGGAAGCCGCTCTCGCAAATGTCGCGGACGGAGTTGCGGCGGCAGGAGCTTCTGCTGGAGAAGGACCGCAACCAGCTTCTCAAGAAGATCACGAAGATCGCGGCGGACAAGCAGACGCTCTTCGAGCGGGGCGCCAAGGAGGCCTCGCCGGAGGTGCGCCGGGTGCTGGCCCAGGAGTTTGAACTCAAGACCACCGAACAGTTGATGCTGGGCCGCCAGTTGAACATTCGCAGCAAGGAGATGATGACCGTCTCCCGCTTGCGGATGCTGCGCGAGAACGCGGACCGGGCCCGGGGCGCGGGCAGCAAGCTGGGCCTGATCAGCGAGAAGGACATGCTTCGCCTGGGCCGGCTCATCGAGAACGATTCGATCCGGACGGAGGCGTACCAGGAGCGGTTGGACGAGGTGCTGTCCATCGGGGCGGAGGTGGACCAGGGCGCGGCCGGCCTGTCCGAGGCGGGGCAGGCGGTGCTGTCCATCTGGGAAAAGATGGATGCCGGCACCCTGAAGGACAGCGGCGAGGCGTTCGAGGAAGCCGATCGGCGGGTGCGCGAGCATAGCGCTCCGGCCGAAGGGTAGAAAGGCGGGATGCGATGGCAGGCCCTCTGCGGCGATCGACTCACAACCGGATGATCGCCGGCGTGTGCGCCGGCCTGGCCGAGCATTTCGGACTGGACCCGACGCTGCTGCGGGTGGTGTACGTGCTGGTGTCCATTCTGTCCGTCGCGTTTCCCGGTCTGCTGGTGTACATCGTGCTCTGGTTAGTGATTCCGGAACGCGGGGACTTCTGAGCGGCGGGTGAGGTGCGTTATGGCGTTGTTCAAATCGTCGGAAGAGCGGCGGATCGAGCGGGACATCAAGATCCGGCAGGGCATCCGGCGCATCGAGAAGGCCATTCGCGAGCAGAACAAGTTTCAGGACGAGTTTATCCGCAACGCGCAGCGGGCCCGGCAGATCGGCGACTCGGCCCAGTACGCCTTCATCCGCAACTCATTGAAGAAGACCGCCCTGGTCAAGCGAGTGCTCGAGCGGCAGTTGCTCTCGGTCAAGAACGCGCTGCTGATCAAGCGGCAGGCGGAGGCGTCCGCCGATTTCGCCGGGGCGATGGGCATGATGGCCCGGGAGATCGGCCGGCTGTTCGGCGAGACGGACCTGCTCAAGACCCAGGCGGAGTGGGAAAAGGCCATGGTGCAGTCGCAGTCCATGGAGGAGCGAATGTCCATGTTCCTGGACACCGTGGAGGACATCGCCGCCCAGGATGCCGAGTCGGCCACGGAGCTGGTCACGGACGACGAGATCGACCGCATGATCGAGGCCGAACAGGCGGCCGAGCACCAGAAGGAGCTGGGCAAACTCGCCGGCCTGCGAGCCGAACTTGATTCCCTGAAGGGCGAGGGGGAAAAACAGAAGTAGCGGCGAAGCGCCGCGGCCGAGCCGCTCCCTTTTGACATTGGACATTCGACATTTCGCACGGCGGAACCATGCCTGTTTCCTTTGCCACATTCGACCGTCTCAAAACCAAAGGGGTCGGCGCGTACAAGAACGGCGACTACGCGGCCGCCAAGTCGTACCTGATCGAGGCTGCGGAGTGCATGGTGGAGCTGGCGGAGTCGGCGGAGTCGGCGGAGGTGCGCCGCCGGCGGGAGGAGATTGCGGCGGAGTTGATTGACCTGGCCCGCGACTGCGACCGGCTCAAGAGCGCCCCGCCGCGGCGCCGGCAGGCCGCCCGCGAGAAGGACGACGACAGCGGCCGCGACGCGTCGGAATGGGTCGTTCGCGAGAAGCCGACCTTCGGCTTTGACGACATTGCCGGCCTGGAGGACGTGAAGCAGGAAATCCGGCTGAAAATGATCTATCCGTTCGCCCATCCGGAGCTGGCGAAGCAGTACGGCATTCCGGTGGGCGGCGGCGTTCTGCTGTACGGCCCGCCGGGCACGGGCAAGACGATGATGGCCAAGGCGGTGGCCAAGGAGCTGGAGGCCGTCTTCTACCTGATCAGCCCGGCGCAGATCCTCAGCAAATGGGTGGGGGAGGCGGAGCAAAACATCAAGAAACTGTTTGACGCCGCCAAGGCTGACGCGAAATCGATCATCTTCATCGACGAGGTGGAGGCCCTGGTCCCGCGTCGGCAGTCGGACGGGTCCACGGTGATGCAACGCGTGGTGCCGCAAATTCTGCAGGAGTTGGAGGGGTTTGATCGGGCGTCCGACCGCGCCCTACTATTCATGGGGGCCACCAACAAGCCGTGGCTGCTGGACGAGGCCATGCTGCGCCCGGGCCGGCTGGACACCCGCGTCTACATCGGTCTGCCGGACGCTCCCGCCCGCTTCAAGCTGCTGGAAATCTACCTGGGCGGGCGGCCGCTGGCCGCGGACGTGGATTTCGGGACGCTGTGCGATCGCCTGGAGGGCCACAGCGGGGCCGATATCAAGAGCATCGCCCAGCAGGCGGCGGCCATTCCGTTCATGGAGTCCGTGGGCGGGGCCGAGCCGCGCCCCATTGCGATGGCGGACCTGCTGAGGGTGATCGAGGCAAACCCGCCCTCCGTCAAGCCGTCGGACCTGGTCCGCTTCGAGAAGTTCATGGAATCGGGAAGATGAAACGGAATAGCAAATAGCGAGTACCGAATACCGAAGGGGGTCGCACAATCGGGTGATGATAACGCGGGGTGGAAGTCATGGCGGGCAAGTTGAACCTTGAGAACTTCTTTCGCGACGCCTCGGCGGTGGCGGCCGTGTTGCCGGCGTCCGAGGTGTTCGGCCTTCTGACGCGGAGCCTCAACCTGCCATCCGCGTGGGCGGCGCTGGCCTGCGACGAGCATGGCGGGCAGCGGGCGGTGGCCCCCGGGGCCGTTCTACGCCGCGAAGGCGCAGATGAGGTCCTGCTGGTCCGGGTCACACCGCTGGACGTGCACATCACAGAGGACGGGCTTCTCTCGAAGGATCGGTACCAGTGCCGTGCCCGTCTGGACCTGCGACTGACCTTGATTCCCGAGCGCAGCGAGATGAGCTCGTTCCGCAACGCACTGGTGGGCAGTGCGTCGGCCGTGCGCCTGGATTCGCTGACGCGGCACGTGCAGGGCCGGGTACGAGAAACCCTGGTTGACCTGGCGGGAGAATCGGACGCGGCGGCGTTGGTCGATGGCGCGGCGCAGGAAGCCTGGGCGCAGGCCCTGATGTCGGCGTTGCAGCCGGTGTGTTTCCAGGCGGGGATGACGCTGGGCGGCGCCCCGGTGCTGCGTTTCGAGTCCCCCACCCTGTATCAGGTGCGCGTTACGGAAGACCGGGCGGCGCTGCGCCGGGCGGAGCATCAGGCGCGTCGCCAATTGGAAGAGGCGCTGGAAACGGCGCAGACGGCACACCTGGGGCACCTGGAATCCATGCTGACACGGCTGAAGGGGCTGGCCGAGGCGTCGCCGGACGTGGAACTGCCCGACCTCATGCGGACGTTCTCTGAGCGGGAGCGGGGCGAACTGTACGAAGCGCTGTTCGCCACGGAGCCGGCGGGAACGGCGTCGCAGTGGATCGTGGCGGCCACCAGCGAAGGACTGCACTTCTTCGCGGCGTCCGCACCCGACGAGCCCCGGCGAACCGTTTCCATCGCCCCCGAGGTGGGTGGCGTGCGGAGCGTGCGGTTCGCGCGATTGTCTGACGGCCAATGTGTGCTGATGGTGGGCGCGTCGCGAGGGGTGTACGAATACTCCGTTGAAGGAGCCGAGCCACAAGCGGTTTTCCGAGCGGGCGGATCACGCGAGGTGCGGGGCGGCTTCAACGCGGTGGCCGTCGCGGGTGAACACGTGTGGGGGTCGCACTCGGAGTTGGGCCTGCTGTGCTGGCATCGCGAGCGGCCCGACGCACCGCAAGCGGCTGTGGAGGCCCTGACCGGCCCGGCCCAGGCGGTGCGCGGCGTGGCGTTTCACGATGGCCGGGTCTGGTGTGCGATCGATGCGAGCGTGGTTGCGTTGCCGGCGGACGTGCCGAAGGCCGAACCGGTTCTGTATCGCGGTAGCCGGACGATTCTGACGGCGCTGGCGGTGGGCGCGGGTGGGGTCTTTGCGGGGAGTGCGGAGGGGGAAATTCTGCACTGGCCGTTCGAGGCGCCAGACGCGCCGACGGTCCTCCATGCGGGCAACCATCGCCCGGCGGAATCGATCCACGTGCTTGCGACGGCCGGCGTGGATCGGCTGTTCTTCACGGATACGTCCCTGGCGGTGTATGCGCGGGTGCGGGGCGACAATTATGCGTGCCGGTACGAGGCGGGGGGCCAGACGCTGCGCCGCGTGGAAGTGGCGCCGGATGTAATCGTGGCCACCAACGACGTGCGCGATCGGCTGGTCTGCTGGCAGCCCTCGCGGCCTGCCCGGCCCAGTGCGGTGGTTCCGGTCGCGCGGCTCACGCGTCGGTCGGTGCAGGACGTTTGTCTCGTGCCGCAGGCGTAGTCACTCGGCGGAGTCGGGCGGGGGGAGGAGCCCGAGGCGTTCGGCCTGTCCGGTGGTGATGCGGTTTCGGGCAATCTCATCCGGTTCGTTCATTTCATGGCAGAGCGGGCACTGGCCGCCGGCGGTCAGGACGGAATCGTCGGCGCGGATGATCTCCTTACACCAGTCGCAGCGGAAGAAGAACCCCTGACCGGCGTGTTCCGGTTCCACCATGGAGCCGAGCACGTCAATCTCCTCCCCGCAGTGCGGGCAGGGTTGGGCCGTGCCCGCAGCGGACGCGTGGAACGCGGCGCGTTCGTCGCAGAACGGGCAGATGAGCACGATGGCGCCGTCTTCGGACTCTGTTGCGGCGTCGGCTTCCTCCGCCGGGATGCCGAGGAAAGTCTCGCAGCGCAGGCACGACTGCGGGCGCCGGGCCTGCTCCGCCGCGAACGCATGGACTTCGCCACATCCGGGACAGACCACGTTGATCACTTCTGCCATCGTCCGTCTCCTGCAAGCGGATTTCCGCGGGAGCCCTACTCTGCCACGGGGGAGCGATTTGGGCAACCCCGGCGGCTTGACGGTGGGCGGATGCATCGGGCACCATACCCAGACCGGGTCTGTGTGAAACGGGACCGGCGGAGGGTACTTCTGCCTTCATGAGCGAGACGCCACAATCCGGCCATTCCGATCCGTCGCCGGGGCCGCCCGGCAACTGGGTGGACCGCGCCGTGGCGCGGGCGCCGGAGTTGCCGTACGTGGCGCCCTTCTTCGCGTTCCTGATCCTGATGTTCATCGGCGGGCAGTTCGGACCCGAGTGGCTGCCCTGGACGTACGCCCTACGGACATTTGGAGCGCTGGCGGTGGCGCTGCTGTTCTGGCGCCATTTTCCGCCGCTGGGCCGGCCGCACCTGGTGTGGGCGGTGGTGTTCGGGGTGCTGGTGGCCGCGATGTGGGTGTACGTCCACAAGTGGTTCGCGGCGCAGCCCTGGTACGAGTCCACGCAACTGATGGGCAAAGACGCCAAAGGGGACGACCTTTACGACCCCTACGCGCGGCTGGGCACGGGCCTGGCGTTGTGGCTGTTCCTGATCGTGCGGATCGGCGGCGCCTCCATCGTGGTGCCGATCATAGAGGAGATTTTCTGGCGCGGGTTCGTGCTGCGCATCTTCATCCGGTGGCACGCGTTTCAAAACGTGCCGCTGGGCGCCTTCACGTGGCGATCGTTCATTCTCTGCTCGCTGCTGTCCGCGGCGGAGCACCCCATGTGGGAGGTGGGCATCCTCTGCTGGGTGGTCTACAACCTGCTGTTCTACTGGAAAAAGAGCCTGCTGTTTCTCATCATCACCCACGGTATAACGAATTTCGTGTTGTATACCTACGTGGTGCTCGCCGAGGACTGGGTGTTCTGGTCCTGA
>CAZPHH010000013.1:0-33742 GCA_964586145.1 uncultured Phycisphaeraceae bacterium
CCGGCCGGCAGGTCGCGGCAGGCGTTGCCGTGGATGTAGGTCACGTTGGGATGCGTGTGCCGCTCGCGGGCGATGCGCAGGTTGCCTTCGCTCAGGTCGATGCCCGTCACCTTGGCGCCGGTAGCCGACGCGACCGCCAGGGCCACGGCCCCGTGCCCGCAGCCGATGTCCAGCACGGTCTCGTGCGCGGCGATCCGCTGGACGAAGAAATCGTGGTACCGAATGTGCCGGTGCTTCGTGTGGATGCCGCCGCCATAGGCGACCGACGCCTTGCCCTGCATGGCGTACAGCCGCGTGTCCAGCTCGAAGAGGAATCGCAGCGCGTCGGCCGGCTCAAGGGCGGAGACGATCCGGGCGGCCTCCTCGGCCAGTCGACCGGCGGCGACGGCGGGCTCGGGTGGTGCAGAGGTTGCGGCCGCGGCGTCAGGCGAGCACGGCATGAGGGCTCCTCCTCGCATGGGACAAGGCTTCACGGTAGATGGCCAGCTCCAGCTCGATCACGCGCGACAGCGAACAGTGCTCCACGACGTAGCGGCGTGCGTTGACGCCCATCCGGTCAGCCAGCGCGGCATCGCTCAGCACGGCCTGGATGCCGGCCCGCAGGGATTCGGCGTCTGTGTCGCACAGCCAGCCGGTGTGGCCGTTCTGGATGAGTTCGCGGACGCCGGGCACGTTCGTGGTGATGACGGGCAGCCCGCAGGCCATGGCCTCCAGAAGGGCCTTGGGGTGGCCCTCGTAGAACGAGGGCAGCACGAAGGCGTCGGCGGCCCGCAGATGCTCGGGCAGGTGCTCGTTCGGCACGCTGCCCAGGACGTGCAGGCGAGGGTCCCGGGCGGCAGCCTGCAGAAGCTCATCTCGGAGGGGGCCGTTGCCAATCAGGTCCAGCTCCACGTCCAGGCCGTCGATGGCCGCCACCAGTGCTCGGAGGTTTTTCTCGTCCTGGTTCAGACGGCCGACGAAACAGAGGCGGCGTCGCCGGCCGCCGCAGGCGTGGCCGGGGCAGAATCGGTCCGTATCGACATAGTTGGGAACCACGCGCACACGCGGTTCGACGGAAGGGAGTCGGCCGGCGACGTCCTGCCGCATGGCTTCCGTCGTGACAATCACTCGATCGGCCGCGGAGAATACCTCGGCCTCGACGGCCACTGCTTCGCGGGCGGCGTCCGAGTCGTTCCCGTGCTGGCTGATCGCGACTTGCGACCACATGTAGCCGCATCGGGCGATGAACGGCTTGCCGAAACGGCGTGCGGCGGCCAGGGCCGCGTCGGCGCCGCGGGTCTGGTTTGTTTTGAAAAAGTCCGCGGCGGCGAGGAGGTCGTCCGGCACCCACGGGATGGGGTTGTCGGGCGACGGCGGAGGATCATCGGCCCGCCGGTGACAGACGCGAATGCCCGGGATGCGCTCGGCGGCCTCGCCGTCGGATTCGTCACCATACGTGACAAAAGTGGTCCGCACATCGTGCTCGGCCAGACGTTCGTAGACGGCCACCTCGCGGCTGAACATGCCGGCCTCGTGCCACGTACGCAGGCTCACGCCGCGGGTGAAGAACAGCACGAGATTGAGCCGAGGGTCACTCATTGCGGCTCGCGTCCCTTCCGGCAGGCGAACAGGATCATGTGGCCGAGGCGCCGCTGGGCCCATGCGCTGCTGCGCCAGGCCCGTTCGAGCCGCCGCCCGATGCCCGGACACGCGAAGAGCTTCAAGACCGACGGGATCTCGTCCTTGAGTCCCTTAAAAGGGTCGTATCCGTACACCGCGTCGACGCGGAACCTACACGCTTCGAGCAGGCGAGTCATTTCCGCTTCGCGGAATGCATACTGATAGAAGCCCAGGCCGTCCGGCTCGCCCCGGTACAGGCCGAGCCTGCTCTTGAGCCGTCGAAGCCCGTGGAAGTGCGGCACGGAAACGAGCAGAACGCCCTCTTTCGCCAACACGCGGTGGGCCTCTTGCAGGAACGGTTCCGGCCCGGCCTGGTGATGCTCCATGACCCCCAGGGAGATGCAGCCGGCGTAGTATCCGTCGGGCACGTCCAGGTGCAGAACGTCTGCCGTGCGGACGGGCAGATCGGGCAGGACGGCGCGAACACGCCGGATCGTCCGATCGGAGAAGTCCACGCCTTCGCACTCATATCGCCGCTTGCGAAGCGCCACGACCAGTTTTCCCAATCCGCAGCCCGCTTCGAGAATCCGTCCCGTGCGCGGAAGGTGCCTGGGGAAGATGTCGTTGAAGAACCCGAGTGAGCCCTGCAACGCCGCGGCGTAATCCCGGGGCGAAAGGTCCGCATCCCAGTGATTGTCCCAGAACGCCGGATCGGCGGCCGACGTGTAGTACGCCAGCCGGCTGTTTTCCGCGCGACGAACCAGCCGTACCACGCGCGGAAGCGTCGCGGGTGCGGCTGTGGCTTTCAGGTCTGGTTGGCTGGTCAGCAGGCTCATGCGATTATACGGGTCGACTTGCCGGCACACGGTCCGTCGGGTTCAGTTCGGCTGTTTCGATTCGGTCATCTGCGTTGCTCAGCCAGTTGTGGAGCAGAATCACGGTTCCGCCATACTGCCCGGCGGCCCAGAGCTCGTGGGCGATCTCCGCACAGCGGACGCGGCCGACGGACAGCGCGAAGACCAGGGTCCGGGTCCGGCGGAGCCGTGGATCCAGCCGTACAGGTCTGCCGGGACTGATTTCGCAAGTCTCGGCCCGGCCTGCATACCCGGCGAAGCAGCCGGCCTCCACCGCCGGTGCCAGCAACTGCCGGTAGTAGTATCCGTCGCCGATGATGCCCCACGGCTCACCCCGACCGTCGAGTTTGTCGATCAGGGCCTGGGCGCGCCGGCGAGCGGCTTCGACCGAGCCGTGTCTTTTGCAGATTCGGTCCACGACGCCGCGCGTTTCCAGAAAAGCGCGGTAATCATGCTCGCCGTGGCGGGCCAGACGGCCGGCCAGTCGGCGACTGATCTCTGCGTTCAGGCACGCCGGGTCGTACTCGGCCCCGTCATAGTGTACGGCGGTCGCATGGCCGAACGGGTCGCGCACCTGGCGGTACCCCTCGCCCAGATCGCGGGTTTCGAGCCAGCGGTAGCCGGGGAACTTTTGGAGAAAGCGTTCGCAGTCGGTCGTGCCAGGGTAGACCTGAATTCCCTGGCCGAAGTAGAACTCGTCGAAGTCAAGATCAAGCGTATTGGGCACTTCGATGGTCTGGGCGGCTTCCTCGAGCGTTTCACCGGGGGTGCGCAGCATGAGGGAGAAACGGACCGCGATGCCGTGCCGCCGGAGTGACTCAGTGATGCGGTGGGCGTTCTCGAACCGGATTCCCTTCTGCAACCGCTCCAGCACCGCCTGGCTTCCGGACTCCAGTCCAACGTACAGTTGCCGGAACCCGGCGGCGGCCAACCGGGCGGCAATTTCGTCATCCAGCCCGTCCAATCGGGAGTGAGCGTGAAACTCCAGCCCGAGATTCGCTTCGATGAGGCAGTCGCAGAGTTCCCGGCAGTGTTTGCGACTGATAGAGATTGCTTCGTCGCGGAATCGCACAGTCCGAAGCCGAGGGTTGGCGGCCTTGAGTTGGCGAAGCTCGTCCACGACGCGTTGCGCGCTGATGGTGCGGTACTTCTTCTTCCAGTAGTGATTGCAGTTGCAGAACGTGCAGTGGTAGGGGCAGCCGCGGGCGCTGATCACGTCGGCGTGGGTGTGATCGCCACAGTGTACGTCGCCGAAGAAATCGCGTCGTAGGGGCGGCAGGGCGTTCAGGTCCGGGACCAGCGGCACCAGCGGCGTTTCCGCGATTTGACCGTTGCTGCGGAAGACCGCGTTGGGAACTCCGTCAAAGCGGCGACTGCCGGCGGCCAGCGTGTCGCAGAGCGCCTTGAACGGAATCTCGCCTTCAAAGCGGATCACGACGTCGACAGCCGGGCAGGTTTCGATGATTTCACGCCCGATGTACGAGGCGTGGTTGCCGCCGACGGCGATGGTTACGTTAGGCAGCGCGTCTTTGATGACGAAGGCCCAGAACAGCACGTTGTGGATGTTCGAGGCGTAGGTGGTCATGGCGACCAGGTCGGGCCGGAAGTCCTCGATTGCCCCGAGCAGCTCGCGGTCGAGTTTCAGGTAGCGATCCGGCCCGCGTTCGGGCGGGCTGTTCATTTCGATGCCGTGGATGGTGTGGCCGTCGGCCTGCACGTATGACCCCAGGCCGGCGAGCCCGAACGGGACGACCAGTTGGTCATAGTAGATCTTGTAGGAATTGACGGACAGAAGCAGGATGCGCACGTCAGGTCCTCCCTCGACGATGGTTCGTGGGGGCGGTTCCCACACGCGCACCTTGGTCCGCACGGCGGACCCTGCAAGATCTGGGCCGACTGATCATGCGCCTGCCTCCACGGGTTCAGCGACCGGGTGGCGGTCGGAGGTGGTCTCGCAGCGGCGGAGCAGGTTTTCCCGGCCCGGCGCGCAGAAGAACGTGTTGTCGATCAGCACGAGATCCAGGTCTGTGGTGGTCAGCATCTCCAGACCCACGGCGCAGTAGTTCAGGATCGGCTCGCCGGCCGGGTTGAACGACGTGTTCAGCAGGATCGGCATGCCGGACAGCTTCTCGAACGCCCGCAGCGTGTCGTACAGGAACGCGTTCTGCTCGCGCCGCACCGTCTGGAGCCGGGCGCTGCCGTCCACGTGGGTGATGGAGGGCAGCCGCTCGGCGAACTCCGGTCGGGTGTGGCAGATCACGGACATGTAGGGGATGTCCGCGGCGTTTGTGAAATAGCGTGACGCATCCTCCGCGGGGGCGACGGGCGCGAAGGGCCGGTACCACTCCCGGTGTTTGACCTTTTGGTTGAGGATGTCCCGCATGTTCGGGTTGAGCGGGTTGCAGAGGATGGATCGGTTGCCCAGCGCCCGGGGTCCGATCTCGTAGCGCCCGCGAATGACGCCGACGATGAGATCGTCGTGGATCAACCGGGCGAGCGTTTCGGGCACCTCTGGGTCATTGAGGATGCGGTGCGGATACCGTTGGCGGAGGCTCGGAAGCTCGTCCCGGTCGAACGGTTCGAGGCCCAGGTAGGGTGAGAAGTATTCGTTTGTGCCGCCGAACGGCAAGCCGGTGACGCGGTGGTACGCGAGAAGCGCGGCGCCGGCGGAGAGGCCGCAGTCCGAAGCGTTGGGCACCATGTACGTGCCGCCGAACCAGCCGGTCTGCTGGAACGCGAAGTTCGTGATTCCATTCAAGGCGCAGCCGCCGACGATGCAGAGATTGCGGCTTCGTTGCGAGAAGGGGCGGACCACCTCCAGCACTTCTTCCGTCCAGACGCGCTGAACGGTCCGGGCCAGGTCCTGCGCCAGGTCGTGCTCGGGCCCGGAAAGGTGAATCTCCGGCAGGAGGCCGTTGCGGAGTCGAGCGGGACCGACGCCGGGCACGGATTCGACGAGCGCGACGCAGTCCTGGAGGTCCGGGATATCTTCGAGGCCGATCGCGTTGATGCGGTGGCCGGCACCGTAGCTGTCGAGTTCGGCCACGGGCTTGCGGACGAGACCGCGGTATTCCCGCACGTACCGTCGGGCGAATGGTATCCACTCGCTGCGTATCTGCCCGTACGCGGTCAGGCCCATCAGCTTGCCTGCCGTGTCGTTGGCGGCGTTGGGCGTGATGCCGATGATGTAACCCAGGTTGTTGTAGTTCTGGCCGAACTGGATCGGGCTGCGCTCCACATATTCCAGCCCATCCGGCCGGCCGTGAAAGAGGACGGTGATGCCGTCATTGCCCGCTCCGTCGTAGCTGAGCACCAGCGCGTCGTCGAAGGGCGAGGTGTAGAACGCGAGGGCGGCATGGCTGAGATGGTGATCCACGTGGTGGGCCCCGCCGATCTGGTAGCCGGCCTGGCGCAGCAGCATCTGCAGATTCACAAACTCCGGCCTGCGGCCCTGGTTCTGGACGGCGACGGCGTCATACCGGCGGCCCCAGTGCCGGCCGACGAAATCGAGGAAGAACTCGAGATCGGCCAGATCGATGTATTGGTATGTGTTGATCTGGCGGCCGCGTTTGAGGTTTGTGCAGATCAGCTTGTACCGCTTGCGGCGATAGTAGCGTTCCGCCTCCATCATGGCGATGACGCAGCCGTCTTCGACGAGCGCGAAGTTCGTGTCATGTCCGAGCGATATGCCGAGGACTCTCATTCCTGTGCAATTCCCTTTCGTCTGGCGCCGGGCGATACGTGCGCCGGGCTAAACCGTAACCGCCGCTACCACCTTCCGTGTTTGTCCGTTCCGCTCGTCCGGGGCCAACCGGGCTGCATTCCGCAGGATGGACAAGTACCGGCTCACCGCGTCTTCCAGACGCGGCAGCGTGATCAGACGGCGGAGCGCATCGAGATTCGCGGCGGCGCGGTCAAGCTGCCGCAGCAGGTCGCCGCGGTCCGTGAATCCCAGTCCGCCGTGGCTGACGAGGGCCGCGCAGTTGCCGCCGATCGAGTACAGCACGGGCAGACCGCAGCACATGGCCTCGACCACGGCCGCTTCCTGTTCCGGGTCGCCGTCGGACGCGATGTAGATGTCATGGTGCCGAAGAAGGTCGGCCCGTTCCGCGGGCGACTTCACAACCATGCGCCGAATCCGACCGTCTCTCGTCTCATCGCCGTTCACGCTTGTGCAGGCAAACCGGTCCCAGTCCAGGTGTTGCTCCATCCAGTCCGCGAAGTCGCTTGCACACCCGGCCTCCGAGTCGGTCCGGATGGAGATGACGCGCAGCCTTCCGTCTTCCGTGGTCGTGCGGTCGGCGTCGTTGAACAGGGCCGGGTCGGCGGTCTCGTATACGATCACCGGGGCCACGGGCTGGTAGCCCCGCTCGACGATGCGTTGGTATGCCTGGGCCGATGGCACGATGGTCGCCGTCGCGAACTGCTGATTGAACGCGTAGGCCAGCCCCTCTCGCTCGGATGCGTACCCTCGCGGGCAGGAGCAGGGGGCCTCGAGCCGGTGGACGACGGGCAGCGGATGATCGCGCCAGGCCGTGAGAAAGGCGCCCATGTTAAACCGATATCCGTCGACCAGGCATACCGTGTGCCGGTCTGTCAACTGATTGTCGTCGACGGTCAGACCGCCTTCGCGCAGAGCACGGCAGAGGACGTCGAGAAACCCCTCACAGCCTGCATCGTCCGCCCATCGGCTGACGCACGGCTTGGGATCGCGCGTCTTCGCCATCCAATTGGGCGTCGTGCCGTGGACCATGCGGGCGATGGGCTCGTCCACGTGGCAGACACGGATGGTGTCGAGTCTGTCGTAGAGTTCCGAGAAACGCCGGGCGGCGTACGTGCAGGTGTGACGCGTCCGCACGCGTTCGCGGTTGGGCTGCACCGTGCCGTCAAGCAGTCCGTTCGCGATGTCTTGCCCCAGGATGTCCGCGGCCTCCAGGAACGATCGATACACGCAGGCCGGACGCAGGATGTCCAGGGCCAGGGCTACCGGCGTGCTGACGATCTTGCAGCCGGCGGCGGCCGCTTCCATCACGGACTGGGGGCCGCCTTCGGAGCGGCTGGACACCACGTATACGTCCAGCAGGTTGTACAGAACGTTCAGTGTTTGCCGCGGCAGCGTATTGACCTTGACGTCGTCGCCGTCCTGCACATCCCCGACGAACGTGAACGGGATGCCTCGTTCGGCCAACGCGGCGCGAACGTAGTGTCGGCGCGGACCGGCCAGCACGACGTGTACCGGGTGGCCCTGGGCGTGCAGCCGCGAGACCGTCTCCACGAAGATGTCGGGCCCTTTCACGAACTTGGGTCGATCGAGGGCCCCGCCTTCCGTGTCCCGATGAAAACTGCCGATCAGATAGCGGTCGGCGGGGATGCCATACTGTGTACACATCGCCTGGAGGCCCGGATCGTCCGCCGGCAGTGGCCGGAACACGTCCACGTCCGTCGTGTACGGCACGTAGCGGGTCTCGACGCCGATGCGGGCGAACTCCTCGACGGCCAGGGTGGAACGATTCACCCAGCAGCCGACGAGCGGCATGAGGAGTCGATGGGCGGGCGTGGCGAAGTAGCGGAACGGCTCGCCGGGCACGTGGCAGATGATTCGCTTGCCTTGCAGCTTTTCCGGCGGGAGTTTGAACAGCCCTTCCCAGCAGACGCAGTGAATCACGTCCGCCGTGTCGAGGTCCACTTCCTCGACGCGGTCCGCCAGGGCGCGGCGGGTCAGGGCCAGGTCGTCATCCAGCGCCCAGCCGCCGCCGTCGCCTCCGGTCAGAAACACCTTCGGTCTGTTCATGCCGTTGTCCCTCCGGCAGTGAGCTCTTCGCATTCCGTGCCGCACCGGCATTCCGTCCACGCCGATGAGATCGCGGGCCGGGTCCGCTTGATGGTCCCGGATTTTTCCTCCGTGTACTCGCGGGGCGTCAGGCTTCGGATTCCGGCGCGGTTGAGGCTCCGGAAGAGCGACCGCAGCCCGGCCAGCAGGCTCTCCACCTTCTCCGACGTGTCGAAATACGGATTGCAGCCCGGGTGCAGCTCGTTGGAGTGCATCATCAGGTTCAGGACCTGGATGCCCTGGCGGCGAGCGATCTGAACAACCGTCTGAAGCTCGTGCAACCGGCCGGGCATGGGACGAAGCCAAAGCACGCCGTCCGGGGCGTGCGCATCCAACCGGCGGCCGGTGGTCCAGCGACGAAGCATGTCGATCAGACGCGGACTGCGTTTCACGATGGTGATGGGCAGCTCCAGAAGGCGGCTACGGTCCTCGTCCCTCGTGTCCCACCAGAACGGATGGGCATCATGATCCGTGTAATCCGGCCCGACGGCTTCGGCAAGCCCGTTTGCGTGGGACCAGGACACCAGGGGTGTGATGGAGGAGTCTGCCCTGAATCCGTGCCGCACCAGAATCGGCACGTGCTCCGGCGCGAGCCCGAACCGCCCGCCCCGGTATGTGTGCTGGGGCCCGAAGCGAGCTTCGAGCGTCTGGCGGAGGTGATCGAGCTTTGCCTCGAAAATTTCCAGCGGGTACTCGTTGGGAAACGGGATCTTCTTGCGTTCCTCGACGGGATCGACCCAATAGGGAGGCGAGGTCATCGGGTGCAGATGCGTGCCGATCTCTCCCTCGTTTCGGGTCACCACGCGTTCGCCCAGCGGGGCGAACGCCGGGGCGTCAGCCGCCTCCTGGGCACACAGGTAGCAGGGCCGGATGCCTTCGGATACGCACAACGCGTGAAACAAGGGCAGGCTGGAGAGGTTCTCGACCGTTACCCGGCCGTCCTTGGTCGGGTGGCGGTCCCACTCGGTATCGATGGTCAGCAGAAAGTCCATTCGCTGCCGTTCCTCCGGCGCCTCGCTACAACTGCCCGCCGTTCAGCGCGATGACCTGGCCGGACGTGAAGGACGCTCCCGGCGACAACAGCCACTCCACCGCGGCGGCGATGTCGCTCGTCCGGCAGAGTCGTCCTGCGGGGATCGATGCGGCCTCGAGCTTCTGCCGTCGTTCGTCGGCGTGGCGGTTCATGCCCGTCGGTACAAAGGACGGGCAGAGTGCGTTTACAGTCACGTTTCTCAGGGCCAGCTCGGCTGCGAGCAGCCGGACCGTGTGCTCCAGTGCGGCCTTGGCGAGCGAGTAGCCGGCGAGGTTCAATCGCGGTTGTCGCGTGCCGTAGGTCGACCCGATGGCGATGAGCCGACCGCCGTCCGGGCCGATTCGATCGACCATGAGGCGGGCCAATTCGACCAGGTGCGTCGTGCCGAACGCCATCTGCCGGGTGAGCACGTCCGATGGCGTGGTGAGTAGTCCGCCCTGTGCGGCCCCCGGCCAGGCGCAGTGGATGATGCCATACAGGCCGTGTTCGGGGATGACCGCGCGCAGTTGATCCATCCATTCGGGATCACAGAAGTCCAGCGTTAGCGTCTGAACGCGCGGCTGTTGCTTTTCTGCATCGTTCGTTCCTTCGGTGTGCGTGGCCGCGAGCACCGGATAGTATTTCGCCAGCGACTCGACGAGCGATTGGCCGATACCGCCCGACGCGCCGGTGACCAGCACGGCCGCGCCGGTCACAGGTCGCGAGGTTGCGGTCGCGGAGGAGGCTCTCGCACGGCTTGTCTTGAATTCGTGCAGCGTGAAGCCCAGGAGGATGTCGGCGGTAATACTGCCGCCGGTCGGACCGACGGTGACGCGGAGGCGCCCCGCGCCGGTCTCTGGGTTCCATGCCGTGATCTCACCGCGGACGCGTACACGGGCGGGATAATGCAGTGGGGCCGGGAAGCGAGCGTCCGTGGAGGTCAGCAGTACGCGCTGTCCGGGCAGGTGCATTCCCGCCAGGCACGAGGCCAGTCCCACCTGGTATGCGCCGTGGACGATGCAGCCGCCGAAGTTCGTGGTCGCGGCGTAGGCGGGATCGACGTGAAGCGGGTTTCGGTCGCCGGACAACTCGGCGAACCGCCGTACGTCGTCCGCGGTGACCTCCCGCTCGAATTCGGCGCTGCGGCCGACGGACAGATCGGTGCCCCGCGGCATGTCAAGCGTTTTGGGCATACACTCGTTCACTCAGGCGGTCGCGAATCAGTTCAAACGACAGCAGGCTCGGCAGGTCATCCGCGCCGAGCCGAATCTGAAACTCCTCCTCCAGCACGCCGACCAGATTGAGCGTGGCCAGAGAGTCCCACTGGGCGACGGCGCTTACCGAGGCCCGTGGGATCTGGTCAGCCGGCAAATCCGGAAACACGATCGAGAAGCAGCGTATCAGCCGCTCGTTCAGTTCGTTCATCCCATATCACCTTGCCATAGCAACGCGGGCACCGAACTTCGAATACCCCCCGCGGAATCGTCAGATCACGGGTCGGGGCCTGGCCCGTCACCGCCGTCAGGAATTCCTGCATGGGGCCGTTGCGATTCGTCGGCTCAAACGCAAGTCGGATGGCGTCCGCCTCGAGACGCTCAAACAGGGCCATCAGCGTTTGATGCTCAATCCGACGGGCAAAGGCCCGGCAACTCATGACCCAGGAATCGAGCACGGCGCCCGTCTCGGTCTGACGGCCCAGCACGACGGCAATCTTGCCCAGGGGGCCGAACTTATCGCGGTACGAGACGGCCAGTAGAAACGTGCTCGGATCGGCCAGGCGTCGCCGCCACTCGGCCTCGTCCTGCCGCCGGCCGTTGAGGTTGAACTGGTTTGTCTTGTTGATGAGATCGAGGCAGCGGGCGTCGGGGACATTCCACGACATCCGAAGCTCCGCGTTCGCGGCGGCCAGAAACACTTCGGGGCAGGCGGCGGATCGCGCGGAAGCGGCCTGGAGGCTCGTTCGCCGGAGCCGGTCCTCTGTTGACTCGGACGCCTTTCCGAACCGGTCACGGAGCGTGTTCAGCAGGGCCAGAACGGACTCGTCATCATCGCTGGGAAAGGCGAGACACTCCAGGTTCGGGAACGCTGCCGCCACCTCGGCCCGCTCCATCGCGCTGTCGTCAACAAAGACTACGTCCTGCGGGCCGATGTTCCAGGCGTCCAGGATGCGGGCCACGCTCTCCGATTTCGAAGCCCAGCCGGCCTCGATGGGAAAGAACGTGTCGCGGGGCACGAGGAGATCTTCGCGTGCCAGCGCCTGTTCGACGACGTTGGGATCGTTCCGGGAGGCCACGCCGATCAGTACGCCCAGGTCCGCCAGCGACGCAAGCATCTGCTGGTACAGGGCAAACGCGTGGTCGCCGCGGTCCAGGTGCCACGACAGGGCGTCCACTCCGTCTTCTCCGGCGATGCCGCACCACAGCGTGTTGTCCAGGTCGGTAATCAGGCCCTTCTTGGGTGTGGCAGGCCACAGAAGGGCGGTTAGCCGTTCGGCCAGGGTATTTGCGTGCTCGACGCGATAGGGGAACCCGCATTGCAGATCGCGCGCCAGGTCGAGCCGTTGCCCGGGCGGAGATTCGGCGTCGAGGCTTTGGGGATCTACGACTCGGATGCCCGGGTGGTCGGCGAGCGATGCGGCAAATGCCCAGACGGCTTCGCGTAGCGCCAGCGCGTGCGGCGCGGCGTGGACTGTCGGTGGCCGGAAGCAGGGCGGGAGCGGCAGAGTTGGCAGTGAGACGGACACCGGCACACGGTCTGCCACGGCTACAATCGCGGATTCCAGCGCGTTCAACCGGGAGGCGGCCCCGGAGACGATGTCCGCCAGGCCGTCCGGCGCCCAGCCGCCTGTGGTGCGGAATCCCAGTCGCGGGTCGAGGTCGGACCACTCGATCGCCACGGCAATGCCGTCGGCCGGATCGCGCCGGGCTCGCTCGATATTTCCCAGAAGGTCACCGAAGGCGCCCGTCTCGACGGTCACCGGTCGCTCCGCGACTCGATTGGCCAGATGCGCCGTCAGAAAGGTTTGCAGATGAAGCGGCGTGATGCCGCAGGTGAGGTGCACGCGCAGGGCGTTTCCGGGCCGTGAAGCCTGCTGGTTTGCCTGTCGCAATGCGTCTGCCAGTTTCATTTCGCTCCTTCGTGGTTCGGCTCAGTCCGATTGTTACAGGTGCGGCTGCCCCAGGAACGGGTATCGCAGTCCGTTGTCGCCCCAATCGAGGCTCACCAGCCACGTGCCGGTGTCCGCCGGAATCGGTGGCGGGCCGTTCCGGCCACTGACGATAAAGGGCCGCTCGTCCGGATGCCCGCGGAAGCCGGCCCGGCAGAGCGCGTCGATCATGGGCGTGTGCGAGGCCACCATGGACACCGGCTGCCGTTGGCGATCGCCTTCCGCCGCGGTCCGAATCGCCTCCAGGATGCCCGCAGTGAGAGTTTGCGGGTCGTCTCCGTCGCACTGCGCGACAAGCAGGAGGTCGAGCTTGAGGTTCAGCACGACGTAGCCGGCCGTCCGGCCGTCGCAGAGGATGCGGAACACGCGGTAGCGGACGAACGGCAGGGCCGTTCCGTACCGCCAATTCAGGTAATCGCAGTTCGGCGCAAGGCGGAACGCGAAGGGCGATCGGGTCGGAAGCAGGTCGGTCGTGAACTCGCTTTCCTCCCGGAGCTGGACCGGTGGCAGGTCCGGGACCCTGCGAAGCCTCCTGGCTTCATCGAGCCGCAGTTGCCGGATGCCGGGATACCACGTCCACGTCTGCTGTTTCAGGATGCGATGCGTGAGCTCGTTGCCGCCGAAGACCAGCCCGAAATCGCACTGGTCAAGCCAGTGCAACAGCATGACGCCTCCGGCTCCGGGCTGATATGCGCGGTAGTTCGTCCCGAACCCGAGCGTGATCGGGCCTTCCGGTGTGGCGAAAGGCATCCGTTCCACGCCGATCAGCCCGAGGGTTTCGTCGCGGTCGTCCAGCAGCATATGCAGCCGGCACCATTCGCTGCCGGCGTAATAGTGATCCACAAAATCGCCGAAGCGCAGGTTCGCATGGTCGCCCAGCCCCGCGCAGAGCCGGGTGAGGCGGTGCCGGTCGTTCCGCTGGAATGGAAGGATGCGCATCCCTTGCGAGGGGGCATCGCGTGGTTCGGCAACAGGTTGTCTCGTCGTCTGACTCATACGGTTGCCGGCTGCGGTTTCGCGGCGGCGCGGGCGGCCACGACGGGGGGCCGCTGTACGATCGCGTCGCGGGCCGTACGCATCGTCACCTCCGTCAGCCCGTGTGGAACAAAAACGATGTTCTGGTTCGTGTACTTTTCCCAGTCTCGGGTCCGTACCGTGCCGTACCTGTCCGCCACCTTGTGAAACTGCGTGCCGGGGAAGGGCAGGGCGTACGAGCACCAGCGCACGTCGCTATGTGCTCGGGCAAAGGCCACGGTGTCGGCCACGGATTCCTCCGTTTCGCCGATGTTGCCGACCATGTAGAGGCAGTTCACCATGATGCCGGAGGCGGCCGTCCGGTGGATGACCTCCGCCGCCTGCTCGGTCTGGAACTTTTTATGGACGAGCTTGAGGATCTCGTTGTTGCCGGACTCGATCCCGTAGCTCAGCGTATGCACGCCGGCCCGTTTGAGCAGGTTCAGCAGTTCCTCGTCGAAGCACTGCACGTGCCCCAGCACGGTGAGCCGCAGGTTCAGCCCCCGCCGGATGAATTGCTCGCAGATTTCCGTGGACCGGGCCTTGTTCAGCGTGAAGATGTCGTCCGAAATGAAGACCTCGTTGTGGTACCGCCGGGCCATCCGCTCCACGGTGTCCACAAAGCGGTCCACGCTCTGGTAGCGAATCTTCTTCGTGTGCTCGGCGCAAAACACGCAGGAGAACGGGCAGCCCCGAGCACCGACGATGTTCAGGCGACCCGGTCGTCCGGCGTACAGCGCGTCCATCAGCTCGTCGTCAAACGGGGGGACGTCGTCGATGTCGGGCAGCGGCGTCCCCTTGATGACGCGGTGACGGATGCCCTGCTGACAGATGTCCAGCATGGCCAATTCGCCCTCACCGCGAACCACGGCGTCCGCATGAGGAAACGCATCTTCCGGCATCGCCGTGAAATGGTGGCCGCCGAAGACGATCCGCGCGTCGGGAAACCGCCGCCGAACGTCCTTTGCCGTGGAAATGGCCTTGCGCGCGTACGGTGTGGCGGCCCCGATGCCCACGATGTCCGGAACCCAATCCTCGGGCAGGGAATGCCGTGCCAGATCGACCACCCGCGTCTTGATGCCCTGCCCGCGCAGAAACGCCGCGATCGAGCAGAGTCCCAGCGACAGCACGTCACCGAAGTTCGGCATCGGTGGCGGCGGTTGGATCAGCAGAACCTTCGTCATGTCGGCCTCCCTGCCGGCGGCCGTTCGGGGTGGCTCCTTTCAGAAGAACCGGGACCGCGGGAGATGTGAACTCCCGTCGTCCCGCCCGTTGGCCGGAAATGCCCCGCCCGGCACGGGCAGGGGCTCCCCGGTTTATCGGTCGTTCGGTGGGGCCGCCTTGACTGCGCTTGCCTCAAGCCCCGGTGCGGAACGACCGATAAACACGTGATTCCAGGCGAGCGTTCCGTCGTCGCAGAAGGATTTGCAGACGTGCCTGCTGTCTCCGTCATCATCCCTACGAATCGCCCCTGGGCCGTCATCGAGCCGTGCCTCCGGGCGCTCGCGGAGCAGACCGCCCACGAGCGCGACATGGAGGTGCTGCTTGTGTACAACGGAGCGGCGCCGGCGCAACGTGAACTGGCGCGGGATTGGCCGTTTGCGTTGCGCGTGGGTCACCTGGCGGCTCCCAACATTGGAGCGGCCAAAAACTGGGCCCTGGACCGCGCGCAAGGCGCATGGATCCTGCTGCTGAACGACGACGTGCTGCCCGACCCCGGGTTCCTTTCGGCCCACCTGGAGGCCCATCGCCGAGCCGCGCGGCCAGCGATGGTGCTGGGGCAGTCCCCGTGGCGTTCGTATCCGGACGAGACTGTTTTCGACCGGATGATTCAGAGCACGTCCATGGTGTTCTTCTACGACCAACTGCGGCCGCACGAGTGGTGTAACTACCGTCATGCGTGGAACTTGAACCTGTCGATCCCTCGCTCGGTGCTCGGGGACCGGCGGTTTGACGAGGCCCTGGGACCGTTCTTCTTCGAGGATCTGGAACTGGCGTGGCGGCTAGAAACGGAGTCCGGCGTACGGGTGTGGTATGCACCGGAGGCGGTGGCCGTCCATGACCATCGGTACACGTTCGACGGGTATTTCGAGCGGGAATTCGCGCTGGGCCAGGCCGCGGTGCGACTGTGGAACGCCAATCCCGGCTGTTTTCGATCGACATACGGTGCCGATCTGGACGCGGCGTTCCTGGATTACGCCCGCCGGTACGTGGTTGCCGAAGGGCGCCGCGAAGAGGAACTCCGACGGCGCCTGGCGGTGGTCTGCGGCCGCCCCACGACAGACCTGGCGGATTCAGCCGGCGTTTGCGATGAGATCGTGCAGGCCCTGTACGTTGCCCACCTGCCCCTGAAGCGTCTGGCGTTTCGTCGCGGGCTGCTGGCCGCGGCGGAGCGGGTCGCGGTCGATTCTGCCGAACACGCGGTGACGCTACGTTGAGTTCTCGCGCGGTATGGCGGACCCGTGGGGGTCCGGATCGCTGCCGAACTCGGCATCGAGTCGGTCGGCCACCGCCGGCGTGACGAAGTGTTCCGCCCGCATGGCCGGCTCGTGGAGGTGGTCCGGCGGCAGGGGAAGGTTCTGGGCCAGAAAGCTCTCCCAGAGGCGGTGCGAGCGAATGAGGGTCCGGCCGCTGCTCAGGCCCGCTTCCGTGAGGGCCACCCGATCTCCGTTCTCTCGGCGGGCCTCTCCACGCCGAAACAGCAACCACAGTGCGACGATCGGTATCCACCCGTGGCCCTGGGCGGACCTCACGTCCCGCGCGGAAAGGGCCGGCCGGCCTCCGCTTTCGTGCCAGCGATACAGCAGCCCCAGCATGTCCTCCCGCACAATTCGCAGGGTCAGGGCGGCCTGATGGGCGAGCCGGCTGGCATAGCCGTAGCGCGGCGCGAAGACTGCGGCCAGCGCGAACTGCCCGCCCGCAACGACGGACATCATCCCGGCGACCTCCGTATTCCAGTATACCGCCAGCAGATAGCCGGCCACGGCAGAGACGGCGCCGGACACCGCCGCCAGCACGAGCATTCGCGACAGGCGATCCGTGAGAAGGTGGGCCGTCGCGCCGGGTGCGATCAGCATGGCCACCACCAGAATGGCCCCGACGGACTCAAATGAGGCCACCGTCGTGCCGGCGACCGCAGCCATGAGGCCGTAGTGAACGGCCGTGGCGCTGATCCCCATCGTGGTGGCGAGATACGGGTCAAAGGAGACGACCTTCAGCTCTTTGTAGAAGACGGCGACCAGCGCGATGTTGACGGCGGTCACAACCGCCAGGACCAGCGTGGCGTACGGAATCTCGATCCCAAAGACGCTGCGCACGTCGTAGGGCACGAGCAGGATCTGTCCGTGCAGCACGCAGTCCGGGTCCAGGTCTACCTGGGGTGCGACGTAGCTGATCAGTACGACGCCGAGGGCGAAGAGGGACGTGAAGACCACGCCCATGGAGGCGTCTTCCGGGACGCGAGCCCAGCGGGCCAGCGTGTCCGTCAGAAACGCGGTGAGAATGCCGACCAGCATGGCGCCCAGCAGCATCGGAAGGGCGGCCCGACTGCCCGACAGCAGGAACGCGACGGCCAGGCCCGGGAGCACGGCGTGCGAAATGGCGTCGCCCAGCAGCGACATTCGGCGCAGCACAAGGAAGCAGCCCAGCAGCCCGCAGGAGACGCAGCATAGCGTGGCCGTCAGCATCACCCAGCCGTCTTCCGCGTACAGTTCGAAGGGACTCATGCCGGTGTGCCTCCCTTCAGGCGGTCCGTGCTGTCCGGGTCCGGAATGCGTCCCTGGGCTCGCAGTCGAACCTCAAGGCGGTTCAGCACGTCCGGCGGCAGAACGTGTTCGATCTGATCGGCGTAGCGGTGGGCGTATTCGGGTGCAATGGCCGCCTCTTCCAGCAGGAAGGCCTCCCAGAGACGATGCGCCCGGGCGGTTTTGGCCGCCTCTTCGACGCCTGCCGGCGTGAGACGGTACGCATCCGCCTCGGGCCGGACCCATCGTCGGGCCGCGGCCCGACGCAGGTGGCGGGTCAGCGCGCCGGCACTCCAGGACCGAACCTGCAGCAAGTCGCCCAACGTCACGCGGGTGGAGAAGTCCCCGCTGGCTTCGCCCGCTTCCCACATCGCCCGAAGCAGGTTCTGCATGGCGTACCGCCGACGCATCCCCCAACGCCGCAGGCCCTCCGCCAGCAGTCCGCGCCGGGGAGCGAGCAGCATCGAGAGTACGAACACCCCGGCGGCCACCAGGACGATCGTGGGGCCGGCGGGCAGACTGGCGACGTTGGCGCTGAGGGCCGTCCCCATTGCGCACGACAACATGCCGAATCCCCCCGCCAGGATCAGCATCCACCCCAGGTGGTCCGTCCAGAATCGGGCCGCTGCCCCGGGAATGATGAGCAGCGCCGCCATCAGCACCACGCCCACCGCCGGCAACCCCGCCACCGTGCATACGCACAGCAGGAACATCATCAGAACGTCCAGCCGGAACACGGGCCAGCCCAGAGCCGCGGCGAACTCGCGATCGAAGCTCAGGACCTGGAACTCCCTGAACAGCGCCACGACCACGATGACAACCAGCACGCCGGCCGATGCGATCAGCGCCACGTCGGGCCAGGTCATCCCGGCGGCCTTGCCGTAGATGAACGTCTTGAGTCCGGCCCGGCTGCCCGCCGGATCATTCTGAATGCGGCGCAACAGCACCATGCCCAGCCCGAACAGGACGCTGAGCATGAGCCCGATGGCCGCGTCCTCCTTGATCCGCGTCTGCGATCGAACAAACGAAACGCACAGCACACCGAACACGCCGGACACCAGCGCGCCCAGCATGAACACCGGGAAACCGGCGTCGCGGAACAACAGATACGCCACGCAGATGCCGGGCAGGGCGGCATGGGCCACCGCGTCCCCCACCAGGGCCCGGCGCCGCAGCACGGCAAAGCTGCCGATGATGCCGCTGCTGAACCCGAGCAGACCCGTGCCGATCAGCACGATCCACGTGTTGACGTCCTGGAGCCGGAGCAGGCGAAGAAGGTCTTCCATGACTGGCTACCCCCGTCCGGGCTGTCCCGAACGCCGCATGGCCTCCGCGGTCTCCTCCAGAATTGTGAGCCGACCGCCGTACGTGCGGTGCAGGTTCTCCGGTGTGACAACCTCACGCACCGGGCCCGCCGCCACCACGCGCATGTTCAGCATCGCCGCGTGGTCAAAGTAATCCGTCAGCGTCTGAAGGTCGTGGTGAACGGCGATGACCGTCTTGCCGCCGGACCGCAGGCGGCGTAGCACCTCGATGATGGCCCGCTCCGTGGCCGCATCCACGCCGGCAAACGGTTCGTCCATGAAGTAGATCGCCGCGTCCTGGGCGAGAGCGCGAGCCAGAAACACCCGCTGCTGCTGCCCGCCTGACAGCTGGCTGATCTGCCGGTCGGCGAACTCGCCCATGCCGACCTGGTTCAGACTTTCCCGCGCCGCGTCCCGATCGGCCGGTTGCGGACGGCGCAACCACCCGACACGCCCGTAACGCCCCATCAGCACCACGTCCAGCGCGCTGACGGGGAAGTCCCAGTCCACCGACTCCCGCTGCGGCACGTATCCGATGAGCGAGCGGGCCTCGTGCAGCGAGCGACCCAGGATCGTGACCCGACCGCTCGCCAGCGGCACCAGCCCGAGTATGGCCTTCAGCAACGTCGATTTGCCTGCGCCGTTCGGACCGACAATGGCGATCAGCCGGTTCGCCGGCAGTTCCAGGTCCACGTCCCACAACACCGGCCTGCGGTGATAGGCTACGGTCACGTCATGCACGTGGACGGCCGGCGGGCTCGCGTCGGCGGGCAACCCCGTCGGATGCGGCGACTCGATAATGGTCGGCGTCTGCGTCATCGTAGAGCATCCACAATGGTGTGTACGTTGTGTCGGACCATGCCGATGTAGGTGCCTTCCGGCGTGCCGGGCGGTCCCATCGCATCACTATACAGCTCCCCGCCGATCCGCACCTGGTGGCCGCGGGCCCGGCACCCGGTGATCAGCGCTTCCATGTTCCGGCGCGGCACGCTGCTTTCGACGAAAATCGCCTTGATCCGGCGGCTGACGAGGGTGTCCACCAGCTCGTTCACGTCGCGGAGGCTGGCTTCGCTCTCCGTGCTGATGCCCTGCAGGCCGCGAACCTCGATGTCATACGCCCGGCCGAAGTACCCGAACGCATCGTGGGCCGTGACGAGCACGCGATTGTCCCTGGGAATCTCCGCGATGCGGGCGCGGGTCTCCTCGTGCAGAGCGGAAAGCTGCTCCAGGTACGCGGCGGCGTTCTGCTCGTATTCCGCCCGGCCCGCGGGGTCCACTTCGATCAGGGCGTCGCGGATTCGCTCCGTCGCCTTCGCCCAGAGGGACACGTCGAACCAGACGTGCGGATCATACTGCCCGGCGAAGTCCGGGGGCGCACGCAGCAGGGCGCGGTCAATTCCGTCCGTGACGGCCACCGTGGGGCGGCGCGCGGCGAGACGCTCGAACTGCTCCGCCAGGCGGCCCTCCAGGAACAGGCCGTTGTAGAGGATCAGGTCGGCGCGGGACATCTCACGCATGTCGGCCGGCGAGGCGGCGTAGCCGTGCGGATCCACGCCCGGGCCCATGAGCCCGACCACCACCGTTCGGTCTCCGCCCACAATGCCGGCCACGTCGGTGATCATCCCGATGGTGCATACCACGCGCCGTTTGCCGTTCCCCTCTGCGGAAGAGGACGGCTTGCGGCAGCCGGCGGTGAGCCAGCCGCTCGCGACAAGCAGGGCGGCAAGGGGAATCCGTGTGAGGACGGACACGGTCGGATGGCGAGTCGTCGGTTGCATGGGGGCGCTCTCCTTCACGTGTAGCTCAGGCTAAATTGTATAGTAGGGGTTGTCAATAAGTCCAATCCCTGCCATAATGGGCTTGTATGGCTCGATCCGGCAAATCCACGCAGGCGAACGGCCGTCGGGGCGGCCCGCGGCCGGACGTGCCCGGGCCGGACGTCCAGGCCCGCGGTCACCATCGTACCCGGCGGGCCCACCTGGTCGAGGTGGCGGAGGACTACGTGGAGACCATCGCCGACCTCCTCGACGTCCAGGGCGAGGCCCGGGCGGTGGATCTTGCCCGGCGGCTGGGCGTCAGTCACGTCACCGTGACGAAGACGGTGGCGCGGCTCCAGGAGGCGGGCCTGGTGGCCAGCCGTCCCTATCGAGCGATTTTCCTGACCCCCGCCGGGCGGCGACTGGCCTCCCAGTGTCGGCGTCGGCACCGGGTGGTCGTGGAACTCCTGCGAAAGCTCGGCGTGGGGGAAGAGACGGCGCGGCTGGATGCCGAAGGGATGGAGCACCACATCAGCCGCCAGACGCTGGCGGCCTTCGAACGATTCACCGGGAGCCGCGGCCCTCGCCGGCACGCGCCGCGCTGATTCCGGCAGTCGCCCGCTCCGCCCGTCTTTCGTTCACGGCTTGACTTCCGCAGTAGCGGCCGTAGCTTGGGCGGGGTCGAGCCGACCCCCGACCGGTCGTCTTCGGCGTCCCTCGTGTTTCGTCCGTATGAGGAGCCTGTGGATGAAGTCGACACGATGGCCCATCTGGAAGATCGCGGTGGCGGCGGCGAGCTGTGCCGGAGCGGCGGTCCTCCTGTTCGTCCTGTCTGTGTTTCTCGAAGGGGTGGGTGACCAACCCGAGCCGGATGCCGTCGGGCAGCAGCAATTGATGAGTCTTCCGGCCTTTGTCATGATTCTAGGGGTGGTGGCGGTCATGTTGTGCGTGCTTTCCACGATATGGCTGGGGGCCCGGATTCGTGAGTCGCGAATCCCCCCCTGGGAGCGCGGGCGGAAAAAACGCAAGCGCTGACGCAGACCCGATCCGCAGAACACGGCTGATCCCCATTCCGCCTGCTGAGCTTTGGCCGTGCCCGTTCTCATTGATGGAAACAACCTCCTGTACGCTGCACGAGATGTGGCAAGTTTGCGTCAGATCGACCGGCTTGGACTCTGCCGTCTGCTCGGCCGATGGGCCTCCGGGGCCGGAACGGAGGTCACGATCGTGTTTGACGGGCCATCCACCTCCTTGGCCATCGCTCAGCAGATGCGGGCGTTCGGCGTCCACGTGGTTTTCTCCGGCAGCCGAAGCGCGGATGACGCCATTCTGGACGCGCTGGACGAGGCGTCAGCGGCAGGGCAATACACGGTGGTTTCCAGCGATCATGCCATCCAGCACGATGCTCGCTACCATCGCGCCACGGCCATCGATAGCGAGGCGTTCGTTCGCGACTTGCTTCGTCCGCCTGGGGCGGATCAATCCGCGCCAGACGCCCCGGACCGCGACGAGAAGCCGGAGGAACCCGCCCCCGGGGAGACGGACGCGTGGCTTCGCCGGCTTGGTTTCGATCCGGACCGCCCGTCCGACGACACGGAATGGCTCGAATAGCAGGGGAAATCACTCCTGCGATCGCCAGGCCCGGTCCCGCTTCTGCTGCGACCGGCGAGTCTTGTCCTCGCGGCGGTGGCGTTTCACTGAGGCCGGAACGCGGGTTTTTCGACGGGGTTTGGGTCGGTCCAGCGCCGCAGTCAGCAACTCCACCAATCGAGACACCGCGGCGTCACGGTTGGCGCCCTGGGTCCGGTGGCGTGACGCGACGACCCGCAGCACGCCGTCCCGGCTGATTCGGGTGGCCAGCCGGCGCCGGATGCGGGCCGTCTGCTCCGGGGTGAACGCGGTGCATGCGGCCAGGTCCAACCGAACCGTGGCGCGCGTGTTGACTTTGTTGACATTCTGCCCGCCGGGTCCGCCGCTGCGCGTGAACTCGAACGCCAGTTCGTCCGGGTTCAGCGTGGCATGATGACCGATGGCAAGGGGTTGCACGACACGGGCCTCGGCTCAGAGGAGTGAAGGGCCATCGTCCGCCGTGGGCGCCGGCCCGTTGGCCCCAGAAGGGAACTGCATGTCCAGCACCTGCATCTCCACGGTGCGATGGTTGTTGAAGTCATTGATCGTCGGCTCGAATGCGAGTCGGCAGCGGCGGCTCTCCTTCAGCGGCTGTTCCAGCGAAGCCTTGCCGAACCCGATGGAGCGCAGCCGGACGGAGCCCTCCCGAAACGTTGCGGACAGGTGCTCCCCGCCCTTGCCCACGCAGCGCGGCTCACCCGCCAGCTCAACCCAACCGGTGGACAACCGCGGGGTGGGGTTGCCCGGGCCGAACGGTCCCAGGTTCAGCATGGCTTGAACCGTGGTCAGGTCGAGCTGTTCAAGTGACACTTCTGCATCGAGGCGCAGCTTGGGCCGGATGTCCGCACCCGTCAGGCGGGTGTTCGCAACCTTCGTGAAGGCCGTCGTGAAGGCATCGAGGTGTTGAGCGTCGATCCGGAGTCCGGCCGCCATGGCGTGTCCACCGAATTGCAGGAGGTGTTCGCCACAGGCCGCCAGCGCATCGTGCATGTGAAACGGCGGAATGCTGCGCGCCGATCCCTGTCCCACTTCGTTCTCGATCGCGATCAGAACGGTGGGTCGGCAGTACCGTTCCACGATCCGGGACGCCACGATGCCGATGACCCCGGCGTGCCATTTGTCGCTGGCGAGCACAATCCCTCGACCGGCGTCGGAATTGAGCCGCCGTTCCTCGATCATCTCACAGGCCGCCCGGAAGATGCTCCGCTCTTTCGACTGGCGGGCCCGGTTGTGCTCTTCCAGGTACAGGGCAATCTCCTTCGCACGGCCGGCGTCGGCGCGGGTAAGCATTTCCACGGCCAGGCGGGCGTGGCCCATGCGGCCGGCCGCGTTCAGTCGCGGGGCCAGCTTGAATCCGGCGTCGTACCCGCTGACGTTGGCACCGGCCAACCCGGCTGATTCCAGCAGGGCGGCCAGCCCGGGGTTGTTCGTGGATTTGAGCATGGCCAGTCCGTGCCGGGCCAGGATTCGGTTCTCGCCCACCAGCGGCACCACGTCCGCCACCGTTCCCAGGGCGACCAGCGGCAGGAGATCCATGAGCATCTGGCGGTAGGCCGGTGCCACGCGGTCGGAGCCGGACAGCTCCTGCCCGAGGGCCCACGCCACCTTGAAGGCCACCCCAGCCCCGCAGAGGGCCGGGTTGGGATACGCGCCGTTCACCGTCGGGTGGGCGATGGCCGCGGCCTCGGGAAGGACGCCGGTGGTCGTGTGGTGGTCCGTAATGATAAGGGGCAGCCCGCACTCGGCCGCGACCCGTGCCTCATCGACCGATCCGATTCCGCAGTCCACGGTGACCAGCAGGGCGGCCCCGTCTGCCGCGATGTTGCGGACGGCAGCACTGTTGAGCCCGTACCCCTCCTCCAGGCGGTGCGGCACGTAGAAGCTTGGCGGCACGCCGGCGGCCCGGAGGACATGCCACAGGACGGCCACGCCCGTGATGCCGTCGACGTCGTAATCGCCGTAGAGAACGATCTTTTGGCGTCTTCGGACCGCGGTTGCGATGAGGGTGGCAGCCTCTCGGGCTCCCGGCAGCAGGTCGGGCGGGTGGAGATCCCGGAGCTGGGGGTCGATGAAGGCCCGGGCGGCTTCCGGCGTGGATATCCCTCGGTTCTGCAGAAGCTGGACGACCACCGGCGGCAGATTCCACCGGCCGGGGATCGGTTGTCCGTTGGGCAATGCCTGAAGAACCCAGTCCTTGGTCATGGTCATCCCGGTTGCTGCGGCTGTTTCACGTGCGAGACGTGCGTGATCGCCCGTCCCCTTTGACCACTCTATCCGCGTACGGCGGGTTCGTAAACAATCCGGCGGCAGAGGTGGCTTCAAATGGAGTTGCCAGACGCCTGGAGCGTGCTAGAATCCCCGCGGGTTCGCAGCTTCGCCGAGGGAAGGGCCAAGGGTATCTGCTGCGCGAGGGGGGACACCGGGGCGGAGCGGGGCTGATGGGTTGCCGATACCGTCATCCAATCACGACCCGCATCTGTGCGATGGGGGTGTGTCTGCTGCCAGTGTCCGGCTGCGCGCTGGATCTGCGCTATCTGTTGCCGCAAATCGGCGGTCAGCTCGACATCGTTGCGAATGCGATTCCAATCGAAGAGGCCCTTCAGAACGGCGCTCTAACGGAAGAGCAGGTCGCGCGCATGGAACTGCTGATCGAGGCGCGCGATTTCGCCGAAGACACCCTCGCCTTGAATGTCGAGAACGCGTACAAGCTGTACTTCGACACGGGAGACGGCCCCGTTGCCTACAACGTGTCGGCCTGTGTGAAACACGCCTTTGTACCGAAGACCTGGGAGTTTCCCATCGTCGGGACCGTGCCGTACCTCGGATACTTCACCTGGAAGCATGCGGCGCGGAAGGTGAACGAGCTCACCGCGCAGGGATATGACGTGCTTCACTACAAGGTGGATGCGTACAGCACGCTCAGCTTCCTGCCCGACCCCGTCTTCTCCGGCATGTTGAGCCGCAACCCGCTGTCCATCGTGGAGACCATCTGTCACGAGCTGCTGCACCGCACGGTCTGGCACCCCAGCAACACCACGTTCAACGAGAGTCTTGCCACCTGGGTCGGACAGACCGGCGCCGTTCAGTTCTTCCGCGATCGGTATCCGGAGGAGCCGGAGGCGGCCCAGACGGCCGTGGAATGGTACGACGACCTGGCCCGGTACAACACCTTCATTTTCAGCCTGTATGACGGCCTGCGTGAGTTCTACGCGCAGGACATGCCGTGGAAGGACAAGGTGGACGGCCGGGAGGCCGTGTATCAGGCGGGCCGCGATCGATTCGTCAACGAGGTGCTTCCGCTCATGAACCGGCCGGACAGTTTTGCCGGCGTGGCGGACCTGCCCACAAACAACGCCTGGATCCTCGCGAACGTGCGATACAACCAGGACCTGGACCTCTTTGAGGACGTCCACGCGGCTACGGGGCGTAGCTGGCCCGATTCCATCCGGGTGTTCCGCGCGGCGGCGAACACCGCCGACCCGTTCGGGTACCTGCACGCGTGGCTGGAGCGCCAGCCGGCCGGCACGACCGAACTTGCTGAGGATTCGTCAGGGCCCGAAGGGCTCGACGAATCGGCGGAGGCGGCGGATGCGGACGCCGCCCCGATCCACGATTGCGGACCGGGTCCGCAGCCCTGACGTTGCTCGTCTCGCCGTTTGCGGACCTGCCCATGACCTCCTGGAAGACTCGTCTGATCGCCTCGGTCCTCTTTGCAACCGCCTTCGGCTACGTCGAGGCGGCCGTGGTGGTGTACCTGCGCGCCGTCTACCAGCCCATCCGTCTGCAGCTTCATCCGGGCATCTCCGCGCACGACCTGCTGCCGGCCATCACGCTGGACCAGCTCAGGGCCCGCGGCTGGGAGGTGGAGCGGCAGTTGTACGTGGAGCTGGGTCGGGAGCTGGCCACGCTGGTGATGCTGGCGTCGGTGGCATGGGGCATGTGCCGGTCACGCCGCGAGTGGTTCGCCTTCTTCGCCCTGATGTTCGCGGTGTGGGACATCTTCTACTACGTCTTCCTCCGGCTGGCGATCGGGTGGCCCGCCACACTCTTCGACTGGGACATTCTCTTCCTGCTGCCGGTCATCTGGACGGGCCCGGTGATCGCGCCGGTTCTGGTCTCGTGCGGATTGGTCTTCGGCAGCCTCTGGGCGATCATCCGCGAGGGACGCGGCTGCCCGTTGCGGCTCTCCCTGTGGTGCTGGCTGGGCATGATCGTTGCGGGCGTGGTTGTGATCGTGTCCTTCTGCTTGGACTGGCGCAACATCCAGGCGGGCGGCGTGCCGAATCCCTTCCGCTGGGACATGTTTTTCGCCGGCCTGCTTGGCGGGTTGGCGATCTTCCTCCTTGGCGTGTTTCGCGAGAGGAAGCGGACGCGATGCGTCCCGCCTTCCTTCGCCACACCGGAGGGATGAACGGACGGAGCGGCCGGCACGGGTCCGTCGCCCGTGGCGATACGCCGACGTTACGTGTTGACCGCGAAACCGTCAGGAAGCCCCAAACATGAGAATCTGGACCCGGATCAAGGACCATCCCAAGACCAGTCTGGTTGTCCTGGCGTACGTTGCTTTCATCGCGCTGGGAATGCCGGATGGCGTGCTGGGGATCGCGTGGCCTTCGATCCGGGCTGGTTTCTCCATCCCTTTGGACGCCGTTGGCCTGTTGCTCGCGGCGACCGTGACAGGCTACCTGACCACCAGCTTCCTGAGCGGCCCGCTGACCGCGCGGCTGGGCGTTGGAAAACTGCTGGCGGCAAGCTGCGCCGTGACCGGAGCGGGCCTGATCGGCTACACCCTGGTCCCGGCCTGGTGGATGATGGTTGTCCTCGGCGTGGCGGCCGGCCTGGGCGCCGGCGCCATTGACGCCGGTCTCAACACGTATGTGGCCGCACATTTCGGCGAAGGGCTGATGCAGTGGCTCCACGCAAGCTGGGGGGTCGGCGTGACGCTGGGCTCCGTTCTCATGACCCTCGCCGTGACGGGGCTGAACGCGTGGCGCGTGGGCTATGCTGTTGTGGGCGTCTTCCAGCTTGCGCTGGGGGCCTGCTTCGTGCTGACCCTGCCCATGTGGGGTCGCAAGGACGCTCCCGGCGGGGGCGAGCAGCCCAAGCGTCTGACGGAATACAAGACGCCCCTGGGTGAAACACTGCGCCGGCCCAGCGTGTGGCTGAGCGTGCTGTTGTTTCTGCTGTACACCGGCTGCGAAGCCTCACTCGGGACGTGGGCCTACACTCTCCTCGTCGAGTCGCGGGGCACCCACCCCTGGATGGCTGGACTGTGGACGGGCAGCTACTGGGCCACGTTCACCGTGGGTCGCGGCGTGGCCGGCCTGTACGCCAGGCGACTGGGAGTCGAACTGCTCATGCGGTGCAGCCTCAGCGCGGCACTGCTTGGCGCCGTGCTGCTGTGGTGGAATCCGGCCAGTGTTGCGAACCTGGTTGCGGTGGCATTGATCGGCTGTGCCATAGCCCCCATTTTTCCGGCGCTGATCTCAGGAACGAGCCGACGTGTGGGTGTGCGCCATGCCGCGAACACCATTGGCATGCAGGTAGCCGCGGGCAGCCTGGGAATGGCGCTCATCCCCGGTCTGGTGGGGATTCTGGCTCGCCGGGTTTCCCTGGAGGTCGTTCCCGTCTGCCTGATCGTGTTGCTGGCCGGATTGTCTGGTTTGTATGCGCTGGCTGTGAAGGTCGGGTCGAGACCCTGACTACCCCAGTGCAAACGCCTGCCGCAGCCGGGCGATCCGCTCGGCCGCGTTCGCCGAGATGCCTCCGAATCGCGCTTCGTCGTAATGGGTCTGGATGCGGGCCATGCGCTTCCATCCCTTGTTCATGCCGTGGATGAACAGGGCGGACGTGAGGCTTCGCGTCTGGATCAGCGTCCGCAGCGTGCGGCGCCACACCCAGGGCACGGTCGCGGCCGTGTGGCGAAGCTCGTAGATCGCCTCGTCCAATTGCTGCGCGGAGACGTTCTTCGGATGGTACACCGTCTCCACGAACGTGAACCGCTCCCAGTCTTCCGGGTAGCTCGTCGCGAAGATGCGGCCTTCCTCCATGTACCGGTCGTACATCCGGGTGCCGGGCAGGGGGGTCAGGTTCGTGATTTGGATGGTGTCCACGCCGAGCCGCACGGACTCCAGCGCGGTCTGCGATACCGTGTCCACGGTGTCCTGGTCCGCCCCGATGATGAACGCGCCGAACACGCTGATGCCCGCGCGGTGGAAGCCCGTGACCAGTTCGCGGTACCGGTCGGCGTTCTTGCGATTGACGCCCTTGTGAAAATCCTTGAGCGACTCCGGATTCAGCGACTCGAACCCGACCAGCATGCCTCGGCACCCGGCCTTGTAGGCCAGCTTCAGGCCCTCGGCGTCGTCGCCCATGTTGATGGTGGTCTGGCTGAACCAGAGCCGCCGCTTGCCGTGCTTGATGATGGCTTTGAGCAGCTCCTTGGCCCACTCGGCGTGCTTCGGCCCGACGCCGAAGAAGTTGTCGTCCGTGACAAAGATGAACCGCCGAGGCGTCTGGTTCCACTCCTCGATGATCGAGCCGATGTCACGCCGGCGGATCGGCCCGCCGTTGAAGAGCGTTACGCTGCAGTAGTCGCAGCCCACCGGGCAGCCGCGTGACGTCTGGACGCTCGACACGTCGTATCGCCCGTTGACGGGCTGGAGCGTCTGCAGACCCGCCCCGAACCGCGAGCCCAACTCGCTCAGCCGGCCTTCGTAGCGCGGCTGGAGCCGGCCGGCGGCCGCGTCCTCCACGATCTGCGGCCAAATCTCGTCGCACTCGCCGACGGCCACCGAGTCCACGTACCGGGCGCTTTCGTCCGGCACGGCCCAGGCATGCGGGCCGCCCATGACCGTCGGAATCCCGCGCCGGCGGCACAGGGCGGCGATCTCATAGGCCCGGGTCGCGCCGCTCGTGTAGGACGTGATGCCCACCAGGTCGTACCCGCGGGTGCGGATTGCGTCTTCGGTGAAGTCACCCCCGAATATTTCGTCGATGATTTCCACTTCATGCGGCGGCGGCACCAGCCTGGCCAGCACCTGCAGGCCAAGCTGTGGAATCTTGCTGCCGATGGTGTGATACCCCTGGGTTCGCCGCGTAATAGGGTTGATCAACGCAATGCGCAAGAGCACCTGCTTTCTCAAAAACACCGCGCCACGCGATGCGAAGGGTACGTCCGGGCTCTCGCGAAGTCAACGAAGACGCATCGGAGCACCGGTCGGGCCTCCCGGCGCTACCGTCTTGGGGCGCGTGTTTGCGGCGCCGATGCGAACCGGCCGAGCGTTCAAGCGGGTGGCATGGTCTGCCCCGCGGACCTCTTGTCCAGCGTGTTCGTGACGAGGATATACAGCAGCATGGCCCCGAACGCACTGAACCCGATAATCGCAAATGCGTACCAGATCCGGTCTGCGTGTGCATACTCCGTCGGCAGGGGGCACGACTCGCCCGCCCGGGGCCCCATGGAAAGGACCACGGTATCCCGCCGGGCGAGGTCTCGACCGTCCTTCTGGGCATCGGCGTCCGTCTCCAGCTTGGATTCGTCGATCCGGACCTGTCGCAACACGATTTCCCACCGCTCGTCATGCCCGGCCTGTTGGTCGCGACGCAGGTATAGATGCGGTTGGAGCGGCGCATCGTCTTCCGCAACGGCCTTCCACAGCGCCTCGGACACGGCGTTGTCGTCTTTCAACTGACGATGAAGCTCAACCGGCAGGTCGGATCGGGCGACCGTTCGCACAGGAGCTTCGATCACCCACGACCGCTCCGGGTCCTTTCGCCACCAGTCACGCGGCTTCAATTCCCGGATCGCTGCGTCCGCCGCAACCTCCAGGCCGCGGTTTGTCAGAACGTGGCGGAGTGCCGGAGGCACGACGGTCGCCTGCCTCAGCGCGTCGGTGTCGGCCGGGTCCAGCGTGAAGCGGTATTGCGGATCGATCGCCAGTCTCCATTCGTGGCGAGTGAGAGGGTCGAGCGTCCGCGGATCGGGGCAGTACCGGTTGAGAAGCAATCCTGCGGCGATGAAGCCGACCAGCCAGGCGAAGAACGTCGCCAGGTGCTGGTATCCCAGGTATAGGCCCACTTCCCCTTTCGGCGCCTGCTTGGAGGCAAACTCGAGGAACTTCGGCGACAGGAAACACTCCGCCAGACCCTGCAGGGCAATCCCGACGATCATGCACAACACGATGGGATGGATCGAAAACAGGCCCAGGTTCACCGATTTGCCCGTGTACTTCTCCAGCAGTGTGCCCAGCGCGATCACCAGCGCCGTGAACGGAATGATGAACATGCCGATGCCGATGGCGCTTTGCGGCTTGAAACGCCGGATGGCATGCGTGATCGGCACGACCAGAAGCACCACCGTCAGCGGATTGATGTTCGCCAGCCACTCGGGCTTGTAGCCCTTTCCCAGCACCCGCTCGATGTAGGTGGGCATCGCGCCGTACAGCTGGCCCTGGATCAGCCAGAAGCCCGCGATAATCACGATCAGACCGAGAAAACGGAAGTTCCGTACAACCGTCCAGAGCCCGCGCAACGCCTGGGCCACGGTCTTGCCCGTGCCTTCCGTGTCCACGTTCTGATAGAAGAACGCGATCAGCAGCAGGGCGACAAACGACATGCCCGAAGCGTAAAAGTTAATGGCGTCCAGACCCACGCGCTCATTCAGCACGCCGGCCAGTCCCTTGCCGGAGAAGGAGCCGATGTTCACCACCATATAGAAGATGGACATCGCCCGGGCCCGGTTTTCGTCCGTGCTGCATTTGGCCGCGGTGCCCGAAATGACCGGCTTGATGATGGCGCCGCCGCACATGATCAGACCCAGCGCGGTGACGGCCGTCCACTTGAGCTGAAAGGAGCCCAGCAAAGCGTAGCCGCACGTCAGCACGGCAAACGCGATCATCAGGGCTCGCTTGAAGCCGATCTTGTCCGCCATGATGCCCATGAAGGTCGGAAGGAGGTAGAGCCCCCCGGCGAACAGCCCCGTGATCAGTCCGGTTTCGTTGTCGGTAAAACCGACGTCCACATTCAGGTAGCGAAGCAGCGTGATGAACATCCCGTAATACGCCGCCCGCTCACAGAGCTCCGCCCCGTTGGCATACCAGAACGTCCGCGGAAAACGCCAGCCCAGTCTTCCCTCAGCCTGCATACCCACCTCACTGCTCCGCAATGTCCAATGTCCAATGATTAATGTCAAAGGCTGCCCCGCACTGAGGCCCTTTCACTGGCCATTGGTCATTCGCCATTTGACATTACTCCGTATTCCCCCCACCGCCGCGTCACCAGCTCCCTCACATCAGCCGTCATCTCCAGCTCCGCGGGCCACTCCCGCACCGCACCCTCGCCGGGGACCTTCCGTGTGGCGTCGATGCCCATCTTGCCGCCCGTGCCGCAGAACGGCGCGGCATGGTCCAGAATGTCCAGCGGGCCGTCCACGATCACCGTGTCCCGCCGCGGGTCCCAGTTCGCCCCGACGTGGAACAGCACGTCCTGCTCATCGTGCACGTTCACGTGCTCGTCCACCACGATGATCAGCTTGGTGAACATCATCTGGCCCGCGCCCCAGATGCTCGACATCACCTTGCGGGCCTGCATGGGGTACTCCTTGCGGATCTTCACGAACATGCAGTTGTGGAACGCCCCGAACATGGGCAGCGAGTAGTCCACAATGTCCGGCGCCAGCACCCGCAGCAGCGGCAGGAAGATGCGCTCCGTGGCCTTGCCCAGGTAGTAGTCCTCCTGCGGCGGCTTGCCCACGATCGTGGTCGGATAGATCGGGTCCCGGCGGTGCGTAATGGCCGTCACCCCGAACGCGGGATACCGATCCGCCAGTGAGTAAAACCCCGTGTGGTCGCCGAAGGGGCCTTCCAGAAGCGTGTCCTTCGGGTCTACGAAACCCTCGATCACGATCTCCGCGTGGGCGGGCACCTCCAGGGGGATGGTCCGGCAGGGCACCAGCTCGATGCCGCCGTCGTTCAGGAACCCGGCGAACAGCAACTCGCTCACGTCCGGCGGCAGGGGGCACGTGGCCGCGTAGGGCAACACCGACTCGCCGCCCAGCACGATGGCCAGCGGCATCTTCTCGCCCCGGGCCACGTACTTGCGATGGTGGCGGGCCCCGTCGTGGTGCATGTGCCAGTGCATGGCCGTCCGCTTCGGCTCGAACACCTGCACGCGGTACATGCCGACGTTTCGCTCACCGCTGTCGGGGTCCTTCGTGTAGATGCCCCCGAACGTGATGTACCGCCCGCCGTCCTCCGGCCAGCATTGAATGATCGGCAGGTGAAGCAAGTTCGCGTCGTCGGTATGCACGACCTGCTGGCACAGGCCCGTGCGCACGACTTTCGGCGCGTAGCCGGCCAGGCGGGCCAGGTCGGGCAACTTGCGGATCTTGTCCATCAGAGAGGCGGGGACTTCCGGCTTGAGCAGGGCCTGGATGCGGTCGGCCAGGGCGTCGAAGCTTTCGCAGCCCAGGGCAGTTCGCATCCGCTCATAGCTGCCGTACAGGTTGATGGCCAGCGGGATGCCGGACCCTTTGACCCGCTCGAACAGCAACCCGCACCCGCCCCGGCCACCGTGGACGGGGTCCGTCGCCGGCGGCGGCGCGTGGCCGGCCGCGGGCGACTTGCTCACCCGGTCGGCGATCTCGGTGACCTCCAGCACGGGATCCACCTCCGCCCGCACGCGGCAGAGCTGCCCCTTACGCTCCAGTTCGGCCACAAATGATTGCAGGTCTGGATACGGCACGCGACTCACCACCTAAACCCGTGAATCCGTTCTCCTGGCTGCGCGGGCCTATCCCGCCTGGCGGCGGGCATCATAGTCGATGGCCCGGACGGGGGAAAAGCGCGTGAAATTGGGGCTGTGACGAGGTTTTGGGCGCTCCGCGGGCCAATTCCGGCGGCAGATTCTGATATGATGCGTCAAGGAGGACGTGGTTCGCGTGTATCTGCGAGCGGAGATAGTCCAGTGAGCCTGCACCAACGAATCCCCCCGATCACGATCGGCCTGTCCACGGATCCAGGGAGGCTCGTCTTCGTACGGGCCTCCATCCGGGTGCTTCTGGTCGCGTTTGCCCTTGTCGGCGTTTCCGCGCCGGCCCTGGCCGTCACTCTGGATATCGGCGACGGTCTCAAAGTGAGTTTCTCCGAGGCGGACGGCTCCGTGACGGGCGTCACGGTCGACGGCGCCGACCTGCCGCTGATTCCGGGCGAGCCCGGCGGCTTGTCCATGCTGGTGAGCGCGCCAATCGCACCTTGCAGCCTGCTGCACGTCGATTTCGATGCGGGTGTGGGACCGGTCACTTCGGCGCGGAACCAGTACTGGGACGGGCACGGATCGTACATCACGTGGCTGGCGGATGGGGGTGTCGATGACAGCGGGCATCTGCTCTTGAGCGACGGGGTGACAACCGGGGCCGGCATGGCGATGGATTCGGCCGTCCCCGTGACGCCCGGAAGCCGGGTGCGGATTTCATGGCACGCGCGCTCCGCCTCCGTGGAGACGACGCACATTCTCTGCGTGCGGATCTATGACGCCCAGGGACAGGATATCACGTCCGGTTCGAATGTCCCGACCGGCTGGGGCTACACCGCGGTTTCATTGGCACACGGCGTGTGGGGTTTCGGTTGCAGTCAGCCGGATACGTGGGAGTCCTTCGAGCGCTTCTACCCGGTCGCACCGAATGCCGCGTCCATTCGCGTGTCGCTGCGCCATTGGACCGGCGGCGACCACCTGCTGCATATCGACGATTTCAGGCTGGACGTGGTTGGCGGAATGCAGTGGAGTGGCCGGATTCCGATCCTCGGCGCGATCTCGCCAACCGCCGGCGGTTTCAC
>CAZPHH010000013.1:33842-69377 GCA_964586145.1 uncultured Phycisphaeraceae bacterium
CACACACGCCACCCGATCTCGTTCTATCCGTACGGTTCCATCACCGGGGCCGACTACGGTCTGTCGTTGTTCGTGCCGCAGGATGTCCCGCAGACGCAGCGGTTTGAATACGACCCGGCCACGGGTTTCCGCTCGGTCTGGGACATCGGGCTCTCGCCGGTAACCGCCAAGATCGGCCCGGGGCATGCCTCGGTGTCGGCATCGCTGGCCCGTCACGATCCCGACTGGGGCTTCCGGGCGGCGACGCAGCGGTATTACGAGCTGCACCCCGAGTATTTCGTGAAACGCACCACCCGCGAGGGGGCGTGGATGTGGCCGATTCATCCGAGCCAGATTGAAGACCCGCTGGACTTCGGGTTCGCGTTTCTCGAAACACACCCGATGAGCGAGGCGGAGCTGGACCTGTGCGACGCGCTCGGCATCGGCGTGTTCTACTACACGTCACCGTGGGATCCCTGGCAATCCTGGGGCGACGTGTCCGAGAAGCCGTCGTACGAGGAGCGCGTGGCCAGGCTGGAGTCCTGGGCGGCCGGTGAAGGCGAAGAACTGGTGACGTGGCTTCCCGACGGCGGCGTCGACGACTCGGGGCATCTGTTGTTGGGCGACGGCGCAATGCTCGGGGCGGGCATGGCCCTCGCGGAACCGTTTGCCGTGACCGGCGGACAGCAGGTTACCATCGGTTGGGATGCTCTCGTGGCGGATGCCGAGACGCTCCAGATCCTCTGTGTGCGTGTTTTCAACGCGGCCGGGGAGGATATCACCTACGCTTCGGGTGCGCCGGCGGGCTGGGGCTGGTCGAGCGCTTCGAACGCCCATTTCGTTGCCGGCATCGCGGTCTCAGCGCCAGGCGTCTGGGAACGCTTCTCGTATACGTACGCGCTTCCGCTTGACGCCGCGGCCATGCGCATCTCATTGCGTCATTGGAACGGGGGCGATCACTGGGTCCATGTCGACAACCTGCAGATCGACGCCGTGGCCCCGCCGATGACGTACGTGCAGAAAGACTTCGACGTGGACGACGGCTTCTGTGTTTCTGCACTGAATGCGGACTGGGACGATGCCACCCTGACCTGGTACCGCGTCCCGCGGCAGGAGGCCGCCCAGGCCGTGATGAACTGTTCGCCCTTGGATGCCGAAGGGCGTTACTGCATCGACGTCCACAGCTACCTGTGGAACAGTTTCTGGAGCGACAACTGGAGGCAGGCCTGGCCGGTGAACTCCGACCCGGATCTGCCGGGCCTCAACACGTTCAATCTGTTTCGCGACCACTGGATCTACTACGGGCTCGACCGAAACGCCGGCGTCTACCTCGATTCGGTCACGACGGGCTCGATTTCAGCGTGGCAGAACTTCCGGGCCGACCATCTCGCGGTTGCAGATTGGCCGTTGACGTTCTCGTGGGACAACGGCGATCCCGTCCAGATCGGTCCACAGGCGCATGCGGAGTTCTTCCAGGCCATTTCCGCGGAGGTGCGAAGCCTCGGCAAGTGCATGATGCTGAACATCTTCCCGGAGGCCATGCGGTTTCACGGTCACAGCGCCGACATCCTCGGCTCGGAAGTCTTCCACCTCGTCGAGAGCAATGCCGACAGTCGTGTGCGACGGACGTTGGCCCGGCACCGGGTCGTCTCCAATTTGCTCCAATGGGGTTGGGAATCGCCGTCGTACATCACCCATGCGCAGATGGAGGAGTTCATCCGGGGACAGCTTTTCTGGGGCTTCTTCCCGGCCGTCAGCACCGGCGGAGGGATGGAAGGCGACGATCCGCTCAACCGCTACTTCTCGCATCCGGAGCTGTACAACCGCGACCGACCCTTGTTCCAGCTCTACATGCCGGTGATCAAAACGCTGAGCGCGGCCGGGTGGGAGCCGATCACCGCGGCAACGGCCGAACCCGCGCTGGAGATGGAGCGGTTCGGACACGTCTCCCGTGGGCCCGTGTATCTCACCGTTCGCACGCTGGACGGGGGGCCGCTTGCGGCGGAGGTCACGCTGGACCTTGCCTTGTGCGGCCTGCGGACGGCCTCGTGGCAACTGACCGGCCGTGACGTGCTTGCCGACCAGCCGGTGAGCTTGACGTTGCTGGACGACCCGCCTCGGGCACGATTCAGCGCATCGGTAGGGGCGGGCGAGGTACGCGTGTACGAGATCGCTCCCCACCCCGTGCCCAACGGCGACTTCGACGGCAACGGCGTTCTGGACCTGGCCGACTTTGCGGCCCTGCTCACCTGCCTGAATGGTCCCGGAGCGACCTTCGCCCCCGGCGACCTGTGCCTGACCGGCGATCTCGACACGGACCTGGACGTGGATCTTGCGGACGTCGCGGCGTGGTGATCTCCCAGCCGGTTCCGAATCATCCGGGTGGAAAATCGCGCCAAACGCCGGCATCGGCGACGCCGTCACGCACCAGGGCAGGTCAGATGAAACGGCGAATCGTTGGCCCTTGTTCGCGCAGCCGCACCCGGGCCGCGTTGATCCGTGATGCCGGGACAAGATGGTTGGGGCCCGGGCCCCTCGCTTGTGCTGGGCGGATGATGGGAGCCGGCCGGCGAGGGATGAGGTAAGGTCGCCCTGCCTGCGGCGAGGGGGAGATGGGCGAGCGCTGCCTCAAGAGCAGCGGCACGGGGCGAAGGTCCGAAAACGTGCTGACAACCGCAGCGAAAGATGGGGCGGAGCGGGGCCGATAAGACGGTCAGGTGTCGTAGGTGTTGCTCGGCCCGTGACCGTCATGAAGCGACTGCATCGCCCGGTTCTGGAGTCCGTCGTCCGCTCTCCGCGCCGTCTGCCGTGGGGGTTGCTGGCCGTTGTGGGCGTGGGGGTGGCTGTGGTGCAGTCGATCGCCTGGTCGGCCTCCCAGCTCTGGGTGACACCGGAATCGGCGGAGTACCTCACGCTGGCGGCCAACATTGCGGGCGGCCTGGACTTCTCGCATCCGTACGCCCAGTACCGCACGCCGGGCTATCCGCTGATGCTGGCCGGCGTGTTCACGGTGTTCCAGGCGGACAGCGCTGCCGGCCTGCTGTTTTTGCAGCACGCGCTGGTCGCGGGCTGCGCCCTGTTGACGGCCGGCATTGCCTGGACCGCCTGGTCGCACCGCGGGCTGACGATCGTGGCGGGTATTTTGGGCGCGGGCAGCCTGCACCTGATCGGCTACGCCAACGCGGTGTCGCCGGTTGTTCTGTATGCGTTTGCCTTCACGCTGTGCCTGTTTCTGCTCGTGCGGTACCACGCGTGTGGACGGGTCGGTGCGCTGCTGGGGGCGTCCGTGGCGGCCGGAGTGGCGGGCCTGACCAGCCCCGTCGGGTGGATTCTGCTGCCGTTGTGTCTGGCGACGGGGATTCATCGGGAAGCCCGGACCGCGCGTCGCCGCGAGGTCCGAGCCCCGGGCGGGGCCGGGACCTTCATGGGTACGGTTCTGGCGGCGATGCTGCCGGCGGCCGCCCTGATGGTTCCGTTCTGGCTGCACGGCCAACGGGCATTCGGTCGGTTCCCGCCGGCTGTGTTGTGCGGGACGGCCCTGTTTCATCGCACGGTGGCGGTGGAGCGTTTGAACACGGCCCAGAGCCCGGACCTGGCCGAGTTGAGAAAGCGGTTCGCGCAGGCCCAGGCGGACGGGTGGATTGCCGCGGACGCCGAGCTTGCGGATCAGGCGGGCCGCCTGGCGGACACGATCCGCATGTGGCAACTGACGGGCGGCAGCGTGCCGGAAGCGATGTCTGCGGTTACGGGCGCAGGGTGGGACCTGGCGTTGCTCAATCCGCTGTACGTGCCCAAGCAGACGTTCGGGCACGTGACGGGTTCGCTGCTGGCGCCGGACCAGGCGTACCTTCGCCAGCCGAACGGCGAGCGCCTCCCACCACTGAAGCCGCTGGCGATCTACGATTTCTCGGCGATGGACGAAGCGAGCACGCAGGGGTTTGCACGCTACCTGGTCATGCACGGGCGGCCGGGCCGGGCCTCCGCCACCTGGGCGGGGTTCACCCAGTTCTACCACACGCGGTTCGAGTCGCGTCGGGGGTACCTGGGTCTCGGCGGGACCCCGTACGCCGAATGGAATTTCGTGCTTCTGTTGGGCGTAGTGCTGGCCCTGCTGCGGCGGAAGCGGGCCATCTGGTGCCTGTTGCTGATCGCAGCGGTAGGGCACCTGGCGTCGTCGTCGTTCGTCCACGGCGCACTGCCGCGCAACGCCGTCGCCATTCATCCGATTCTGCATGTCTTTGCGGCGCTGGCCGTGCTGGAAATCCTGCGGGCTGCCGCGGCGGTGCCGGCCATCCTGCTGTTCAAATGGTCCACCCGTCGCAGCGTCAACCCCCGCATGGTGCTGTAGCGCCGGTGCCGGTTCTCGATTCCCTCTGACCGCAACTCCATTCGCAAACGGTCCATCGATCCGCCCGAACGTGATGCAGGGGGAGAGGTGTGCCGCCGATGCCATGCGCAGCACGTTCCCTGCGGCGGGTTGACGACTGACGCGGATCGGCCCTATCGTTTCTCAGGCCATGACCGGTAAAGGCTATGATCGTGTTCACGTGACGGCCGAGCTCCACGAGCGCCGAGAGCGGGTGTTCCTGCTCTTTGCGGGCCTGTTCATCGGGGCCATGGCCATGCTGAACATCATCGGGATCACGAAGTTCCTGGTGCTGTTCTCGATCCCGTGGCCGTCGGCATGGTCTCCGGCCTGGCTGGGGAACATCGGGCGGGACGACCCGGTGCTCTGGGCAGGCGTCACGTGGTTCCGATTCCGTTTCGAAGTGCCGGCCGGCGTGCTGCCCTACCCGATCACGTTTCTGTGCACCGACTTCATCAGCGAGTTCTACGGACGGCGTCGCGCGAACTACGTGGTGTTGCTGGGCTTCGTGGTCAACCTGTTCGTGATCGGGACGCTGTGGGCGGCGAATTGGTTTCCGTCGGTACCGAACCCGCTCCCGTGGCAGGAGGGGCTGCTCAAGACCATTTACGGCGCGACCTCCATGGCGGTGGCGGCTTCCATGGCGGCCTACCTGACGGCCCAGTTTGTGGACGTGTTTCTTTTTCACTTCTGGAAGAAGCTCACGCGGGGCAAGCACCTCTGGCTGCGAAACAACGGATCGACCATGGTTTCACAGATGGTGGATACGGTGGCAGTCGTGACCATCACGTTCGGGGCGGCATGGCGCCGGGGTGACGTGACCACAGATATCGTGCTCGGGATCATCCTTTCCTCGTACGTGTACAAAGTAATGGTCGCGGCGGCGGACACGTTGCCCTTCTACGCGGGCGTACGCATCCTGGGGCGTTACCTGCAGATTGACCCCACGCAGGAACACCACATCGATGCCGAGGAGACGCGAGGGGGGCCGCAACCGGGCGTTGAGCACTGAGGTTGGACCCGGATTCGGGGGCACCCCAAAGCTGCGGCGGCGTCAGGGGGCCGGGGAGGCGAATATCTCCAGCAGTCTCTGGTGACGATACGCGAAGATGTTCTGCACGTCATGGCGGACAAAGAGACGTTCGATCAGCCGCCCTCCGTAGACGGCGTAATGGACCGAATCGGACACCTGCGTTCCGTCCTGGCGGCCCTCGAAACGATGCTCATGGACCCAGCGCCGGTACGGACCGCGTCGCTGTTCGTCCACGAAGCGGTGCGGCGGCTCCCAGACCGTGATTTCGCTTTGCCAGCGCAGGGGCAGGCCGTGCAGGCGCAGTCGATAATCGATGCGCAGGCCGACCCGCATTTCGATCGGGCTTGGCGTTACGACCCGGAAGTTCAGGAATGGCGGGGTAAGCGTTTGCAGGTTGAAGGCGTTCGCGAAGAACGGGAAGACCTCGGCGCGTGGACGCGGCAGCCAGAGTTCCGACTCCAGGCGAAACCCGTTCCGGACGCGCTTGACCGTGATCTGTGCGGCCATGGTGTCTGCGCCCTTCGCTGAGCCTGCGGGGCCGGCGTCGGTCGGCACCAGGCGGGGCGGCGAATGCACGAGCCTCCGCCAGGCGCGCGACCCGTCAGTCCATGCCTTCCATGCGGAGCAGGAACGGTTCGGCCCGATTCACGGGCAGGTTTACCACCTCTGCCAGGGCGGCCTGCACGTTGGCCTCGACCGTTTCGTGGGTCAGGATCAGAACGTGTGCGAACTCCCCGGGATGTTCGGCCGGCTGCTCCATGGAGGCCACGCTGACTCCGTGTCGGCCGAGCGTGGTGAGCACCTGCGCGAGCGCGCCGGGCACGTCCTGCAGCCCGAAACGCAGGTAATACCGTGACTTCAGTCGAGCAATAGGCCGGATGCGCGTGGCCTGCCGCGGCACGCAGAGGCGCATCTCCCGTCCCAGGCCGCCCTCGGCCTCGGCGGACGACAGGGCCATCAGGTCGCTGAGGATGGCGCTGGCCGTCGGTTCGGGCCCGGCCCCGCGTCCGGAGAGGACGATGGGTCCGGTGAGGTTGCCGTCCACGCGGATGGCGTTCAATACGCCGTTGACGGACGCCAGCGATCGCTGCTCCGGCAACAATGTCGGGTGTACGCGGACCTCGACGCTTCCGTCCGGCAGGCGCTTAGCGATGCCGAGCAGCTTGATCACGTAGCCGAGTGCCCGGCCGTAGGCGATGTCCAGGGGGTGGATGCGGCGGATGCCTTCCACCCAGACGTCTTCCACGCGGATCCGCTGGCCGAACGCGAGACTCGCGAGGATCACGATTTTGTGGGCCGTATCGATGCCCTCGACGTCGAACGTGGGGTCGGGCTCGGCGTAGCCCAGATCCTGGGCCTGTCGGAGGGCCGTTTCGAAGTCCAGCCCCTCCTCGTCCATGCAGGTGAGTATGTAATTGGCCGTACCGTTGATGATGCCGCGGATGGCCGTGATGTCGTTGCCGGCCACTCCCTGGTGGAGCGTGCGGATGATGGGAATTCCGCCGCCGACGGCCGCTTCGAAGAGCAGGCAGGTGTTGTGCTCGACGGCGATGCGGAGGAGCTCGGCGCCGTGGGTGGCGATCAGGGCCTTGTTCGCCGTCACCACGTGCTTGCCGCCGGCCAGTGCCCGGGCCACGAGGTCTCGTGCGAAGTCGATGGTGCCCGTCAGCTCGATGACGGCCTGGATGCCGGGGTCGGCCAGCAGGTCGTCCGTGTCTGCGGTGAGGATGGCGGGGTCGAAGGGAGCGTTGCGGGGCGTCTGCGTGTCACGGTCGGCGATCCGAACGATGCGGATGGGGTGTGGGACGCGGGCGTCGATCAAATCGCGGTTGGCTGCCAGGGCCCGCACCAAGCCGGTCCCGACATTTCCGAACCCTACCAGCCCCACGTTATACGGTGACGCCATCTGAATACACCCCTCGGTGGCCTGGCCGTTGTTTTCGGTGAGTCTTCCCGTCCGCCTGACTCGCGGGCAACTGTACGTGTTGGTTCGTGTAGAAGTCAAGGCGGGATCGTCCGGTGCGGCCGGGGAGGGGTTGCGTGGGGTTCGTGTCGGCCGGTGGGAAATACCGGTTTGCCCGATCCGAATCAGGGGATATAGTGGGCCTGCCCGACGCGGCGAGACATTCGCATGGCGGCGGCAGGGATGTCGCCCGCCGATCCGGCAGGAGTCATGCGGCATGCGCGAGCTTTCACCTCTGGCGATTCTGATTGGTCTGCTGTTGGCCGTGGTTTTCGGGGCGACCGGCGCCTATGTCGGGTTGAAGCTCGGCGTGGTCATGGTGGCGTCCATTCCCGCTGCGGTCATCTCGATGGCGGTGCTGCGCGGGCTGCTGAAGCGCGGCACGCTGCTGGAACACAACATCGTTCAGACCATTGCCTCTTCGGGTGAAGCGCTGGGCAAGGCCATGATTCTTGTGGTTCCGGCGCTGCTGCTGGCGGGTTTTGAGCCGAATCTGCTGAAGCTGGTGATCTGGGCTGCGGTGGGCGGGCTGCTGGGCATCCTGTTTCTGGTTCCCATGCGCGGCACCCTCATCGAGCGGGAGGACCGGCGCCTGCCGTACCCGGAGGGCGTGGCGTGCGCCAAGATCCTGCAGGCAGGGGACGCGGGCGGGCCCGGCGCGCGGCCTGTGTTCGTGGGGCTCATCGTGGGCGGGGTGTATTCGCTTCTGCAGGGGTTGGGATTCTGGCGGGAGAAGGCCGTCCTGGAGATTCGGTCGGTCCGGACGGCTGCGTCCTTGAACGCATCCCCGGCGCTGCTGGGCGTGGGGTACCTGCTCGGGCCGCGGATTGCGGTCACCATTTTCGCCGGCGGCGTGGTGGGCTGGTTCATGATACTGCCGCTGATCGGGCTGTGTGCCGACCCGGCGTTGCAGCCGATTCGACCGGAGGCCGCGCGGCTCGTTCGCGACATGGGGCCCGACGACCTATGCGCAAGCTACCTCCAATACATCGGGTTGGGCGCCGTCGTCTTCGGCGGTCTGCTGGCGCTGATTCGGACGTTGCCGACCGTGCTCGCGTCCAGCGGACGGGCGATTGCGGGCACGTTTGGCCGGCGCGGCGTGGAGCCCGCGCGGCGTGACGTGCCAATGCTGTTGGTGCTTCTGCTGTTGGGCGGACTGGGCTACGCGATGATCCGCTTCTCCGACCTGGGGCTGTCGACGGCGGGGGCGGTCTGCGTGCTGGTGGGGGCGTTCGTGTTTGCGGCGGTGGCGGCGCGGCTGGTGGGCCTGGTGGGCGGGTCGTGGAGCCCGGTGGCGCCCCTGGCGCTGGCGGTCGTCATGGGAACGGCGGTGCTGTTTGCGGTGGGCCTCAAAGCGGGCGCGGCGGAGGCGAGGCTGCCGGTCATGCTGGTTGGGGCCCTGGTGACCATCGCGATCTGTCTGGCGGGTGACCTGTCGCAGGATTTGAAGACGGGTTTTCTGGTGCGGGCGACGCCGTACAAGCAGCAGATCGGCCAGATGCTGGGTGTGTTGGTTTCCGCGGTGGTGGTGGCCGCGGTGATATTGATGCTGAATCGCACGCGCGGGTTTGTGCCGACGGAGGCAACGCCCGATCCGCTGCCGGCGCTTGAGGCGAACCTGCTCAAGCGGGTTGTGGACGATGCCTTGGCCGGGCAGTTGCCGTGGGAGCTGATGCTGATCGGGGCGATGGCGGGCTTGGTCATGGAACTGCTCGGGGTGCGTTCGTTGGCGTTTGGCGTGGGATTGTACCTGCCGCTGGCGGTTTCCGTGCCGGTGATGGTCGGCGGCCTGATCCGTGCGGCGGTAGACCGATGGCGAAGGCCGGCGGCGGACGGCGAGGGGCGGGGCGTGCTGTCCGCGTCCGGTCTGGTCGCGGGATATGCGCTGGCGGGGGTCGTGCTGGCGGCGGTCGGGGGGTTAGCGGCATGGGCCTGGCACGATCCGAAGTACGAGACGCCCTTCGATGACGTGCCGAGAGCGGTTGTGGCCGAGCACTTCCAGCCCTGGCTGGCGGGCACGCTGGGTTTTGACGCAACCTATGGCCTGGGCGACCGGGCGGATGCAGCGTCTGCGGCGGTATCCGCCACGCGTCCGGAGGGTGAGCATTCGGTTCGGTATGCGAACCTGTTCTGGTTCAAACTTCTGCCGGTCGTGCCCTTCGCATTGTTGTCCCTCTGGCTGCTGATCGCAGCGGCTCGCCGCGGGCCTCCGGACATGCCGAGGCCGGTGGAGGGCCCGAAAGCCCCGGACGAGCCGCCTGGACCGGTTGAAATCGGATACAAAGGCCCGCTGACGGGCGAGCCGCCGGCGCGGGCACGGGAATGGCATCCACCCTCCGTTCGATTGGAGGAGCCGCCGGCGCCCCCAAGCCGGTCGTGGCGGAGCGATCCGGTTGCGGCGCCGATTCCGCTTTCGGAGCCGGAACCGCCCCCACCGAGCGAGCCGGAAGCACCGGTGGTGAGCGAGCCGGCGCCCCCCGAGCGGAGTGAGCCGGAACCGCCGGTGGAACCGGCGAGCGAGCCGATTCCGACGGTCGAGGAGGGGCCCGCCGCGGTGGATGAGCGTCCGCCTGTCGAGGAGGCGCCCCCGGAGCCGGCTCCACCGGATGATCCGAAGCCGCCCTGGCGGGTGTTTCACACCACGGTGCGGTCGACGGATGATCTTCCGCCGATAGACACGATTCTCCGGCGAGAAGAGCCTTCCGCTCCGAACCCCGAGGAGACGGCTCAGCCACCCGTCACGCGGACGGACGAACCCACTGAGGATCGCGAACCGGAAGAGGAGACGGAGGACAACCGTGGCGACGAGTCGCCGCGATAGGGCTGCCAGGGCAAAGGACGGAATATGGATCGCGGATTGCAGTCCCCGGAGGCGATGGTTCGGACCCTGCGAATTATCGTGTTCGCGATGATCGTCGGTGTGCTCGCGGTGACGGCCGTGGCGGGGGGCTTTGCTCCGCTGGGCGCAGCGGACGAGGAACTCAAATCCATCTTCATCCTGGTGGTCGTGACGATGGGGGTGAGCGGCGGCTTGGCGTATACGCTGGTTCGCAGGCAACTCCTGGCAAGAGCGTGCAGACAGGCGTCGGAAGGATCGGAGCGGGGCGACACCCAGGACCTGGCCATGCAGGCGTACCGAACGCTGGTCATCCTCGGTTCGGCTATGGCCGAAGGCGTGGGGTCGCTGGGGGCGGTGGCCGTGCTGGTGACAGGGTTCTGGCCCCTGGCCGTGGTTCCACTGGCAGCGGTCATCCTGCTGGCGATGAATATGCCTTCCCGTGACGGTTTCGCCGTGTTCGCCGAGCGGCTGACGGCCCCGCCGCGGTAGGGAGCTATCGACAACCGGGGTCCGACTGCATACAGTTGCGGGTACGGCCAATCGTCAATGACCTGCACGAACATAAGGAGAATGCCATGCCCATCCCATTGCCCGAGCTGCCGTATGCTCGAAATGCCCTGGAGCCGCACATCAGCGCCGAGACGCTGGAGTTCCACCACGGCAAGCACCACAACGCATATGTGACGAACCTGAACAAGCTGATTGCCGGTAAGCCCGAAGAGGGCAAATCACTCGAAGACATCGTCGGCAGCGCCTCAGGCCCGGTGTTCAACAACGCGGCCCAGGTCTGGAACCACACGTTCTACTGGAACAGTCTCAAGCCCGGCGGCGGCGGCGAGCCCGGCGGGGCGCTGGCCGACGCGATCCGGCGCGACTTCGGATCCTTCCAGGCCTTTCGCGCTGCCCTGGCCGATGCGGCGGCCACGCAGTTCGGGTCCGGCTGGGCGTGGCTGGTGGCGGAGGGCGGCCGGCTCAAGGTGGTCAAAACACCGAATGCCGACCTGCCTCTGCGGCATGGCCAGACGGCCCTGCTGACGATCGATGTCTGGGAGCACGCGTACTACATCGATTACCGAAACGCCCGCCCCAAATACGTGGAGACGGTGATCGACCATCTGCTGAACTGGGATTTCGCCGCGCAGAACTTCCAGAAGGCCGGGGCATGATCTCATCATCATTCCTCGGGCGAACAGAGAGCTCAACAGGCGGGCGGCTGGGCTGGGGCTCAGGCCGCCTGCCGTTTTTCTGTCCAATTGCGGTCTGCCGCCTACACTCGCATGGGAACGGACACCCCGTGCCCAGCGTGTGGGCCGCGGGCGGGGGCAGAGAGTGCGTAACCTTTGTGGGAGGGTTGGATTATGGTCGTTCGCAGAATCGTGTGGTTAAGCGTGTTGCCGTTGCTGGGGCTGACCGTCGGCGCGGGCGGATGCGGCGCATTTACCCAGTCCTACCCGCCGCTGGCAACGGTAGACTACGTGGATCTCGACCGATACCAAGGCACCTGGTACGAGATTGCACGGTATCCCAACAGCTTTGAGCGGGGGTGTACGGGGGTGACGGCCCAGTATGCACCACTGCCCGACGGGCGAATCCGCGTGGTCAACAAGTGTCGGAAGTCGTCCCTGAACGGCCCCGTGGACCGGCAGATCGGCGTCGCCCGCGTGGTGGACCGGACGACCAACGCCAAGCTCAAGGTGCAGTTCTTCTGGCCGTTCGAAGGGGACTACTACATCATCGACCTCGACCCGGACTACCAGTACGCCGTCGTCGGCGAGCCGTCGCGCAAGTTTTTCTGGATTCTGAGCCGTACGCCCAGCATGGATGCGGCCACCTTCGACGCCATCCTGGCACGAATGCCAGACTGGAGATATGACCCCGACCGGCTGTTCCTGACCCCACAGAGGACGGACGAAGAAGCGGAAGGTGCCGACGGCGACGAAACGCAGCCAATGTGAACGCGGACGGGAAGCCAGGACCATGGCAAGCATTGTCTGGTTTCGTCAGGATCTTCGCCTGCATGACAACCCGGCCATCGAGGCTGCGGTTCGGCGGGGGGTTCCCGTCGTTCCCGTGTTCATTTGGGCGCTGGATTGGGAGGGCGAATGGGCGCCCGGAGCGGCCGGCCGGTGGTGGCTGCACCATTCCCTGACGGCCCTGGCGAAGGAACTGGAGCGGTTGGGATCGCGGCTGATCGTTCGCCGGGGCGAGCCGATTGCAGAATTGCTGGCGGTGGCGCGATCCACGGGGGCGGTTGCGGCATTCTGGAACCGACGCTACGAACCATCGGCCGTGCGGACCGACGCAGCCGTGGAGGAAGCCCTTCTCAGGGATGGACTGAACGCCCAAACCTTCAACGGCAGCCTGCTCACAGACCCGGCCGAGGTGCTGACGCAGCAGGGCGGGCCGTACCGGGTCTACACGCCGTTCTGGCGGGCGTGCGGGCAGACGCTGGACCCCGGTTCGCCTTTGCCGGCCCCGCGGACCCTGTCGGCCCCGTCACGCTGGCCGGCGTCGCAGAGCCTCGATTCTCTGAGACTTCTGCCCGAGCCCGACTGGGCGGGCGGAATGCGGGCGGCCTGGGTACCTGGTCGGGAGGGTGGGTTGCGGCAATTGGAGGAATTCCTGGAATCGGCCCTGGCCCGATATGACGAAGATCGTAACCGCCCGGACCGCCGGGGCAGTTCACGGCTGTCCGCTCACCTGCACTTCGGAGAGATCAGTCCGCGTGAAGTGTGGGTGGCGGTTCAAGAGCGAATGGGCCGTCGCGGTTTTGAGGGGGCCAAGTCCGCGGAGGTGTACCTCAAGGAGATCTTCTGGCGGGAGTTTGCCCATCATCTGCTCCATCACTTTCCCCATACCACAACGTCTCCGTTGCGGCCCGAGTTCGCGAAGTTCCCCTGGCGGAACGATTCGCGGAGCCTCGGGGCGTGGCAGCGGGGAGAGACGGGGTTTCCCCTCGTCGATGCGGGCATGCGCGAACTCTGGACGACCGGCTGGATGCATAACCGCGTGCGGATGGTGGTGGCGTCGTTCCTGGTGAAGGACCTGCTGATTCCCTGGCAGGAGGGCGCCCGCTGGTTCTGGGACACGCTGGTCGACGCGGATCTGGCGAACAACACCCTGGGCTGGCAGTGGACGGGCGGCTGCGGGGCGGACGCCGCTCCGTATTTCCGGGTGTTCAACCCGGTGTCGCAGGGCGAGCGGTTTGATCCGGAAGGGAATTACGTGCGCCGATGGGTCCCGGAACTTGGCAAGCTGCCGGCGGAGTGGACCCACAAGCCGTGGGAGGCGCCGGCGGCGGTGCTTCGGAAGGCAGACGTCCAGATCGGTCAGACGTATCCCGGCCCGATCGTGGACCACGGCCAGGCGCGGGATCGGGCACTTGCGGCCTACGCGTCCATCCGGGGGCAACTGCACGGGCAGCACGGAAAGCACTGAATGTCGGGGTCATCAATCCGGCGGGGCATGCGTGGAGTCGCCCGGCTTTCTCCCCCCGGGCGTGGGGGTGAGGGCACGTCCGCCGGGCATGATCGAGCTGGAGTGAGTTTACGCCATGTCGATCGTCCTTTCCGATCGTGTGCTGCTCACCGGGGCCACCGGCTATGTGGGAGGGCGGCTGCGTGGGACCCTGGAGGCGATGGGCGTTTCGCTGCGCTGCATGGCCCGGCGCCCGGAACATCTGGCCACCCGGGTTTGGTCCACCACGGAGGTCGTCCACGGTGACGTGCTTCACCCTTCATCGCTGCGTCCGGCCCTCGAGGGCATCGGCGCGGCGTACTACCTCGTGCATTCCCTCGGGTCCCGGCGGTCCTTTGAGCGGGAGGAACTGACAGGCGCCCGGAACTTCGCCGGCGCCGCCCGGGAAGCCGGCGTGCGACGCATCGTCTACCTCGGCGGCCTGGGGTCCGGCGACGATTTGTCGCCGCACCTGCGTAGCCGGCAGGAGGTGGGGCGGGTCCTGCGGGAATCAGGTGTGCCCACCATCGAGTTCCGGGCCTCCATCATCCTGGGGCCGGGCAGCCTGTCCTTCGAGATGATTCGATCGCTGGTGGAAAGGCTGCCCGTGATGGTCACACCCCGCTGGACGCGAAGCCGGGCACATCCCATCGCCATCGAAGACGTGATCCAGTATCTCGTCGAGGCCCTGCGCGTCGATCTGCCCGGCAGCGCGGTGTTCGAGATCGGCGGGGCGGACGTGGTTTCCTATCACGACTTGATGACCGAGTATGCACGACAGCGGGGCCTGCGGCGGGTGATCATTCCCGTTCCCGTGCTAACGCCCCGGTTGTCCAGCCTGTGGCTGGGTCTGGTGACGCCCGTGTTCGCGCGGATCGGTCGGAAACTCATCGAGAGCGTGCGACACGATACGGTGGTGACGGATGACTCGGCGAGCTATACATTCGGTGTGCGCCCGCGCGGCATGGTTGATGCCATGGCCCGAGCCTTGGCCAACGAGGACCGGGAATTGGCGGAGACGCGATGGTCGGATGCCCTGTCGTCCAGGGGCGCAGTCCGGGGCTGGGCGGGAGTTACCTTCGGTCATCGCATCGTCGATTCGCGAACCGTGGACGTGCCGGTGCCGACGGGGGTCGCGTTCGCCCCCATCGCCCGGATCGGAGGTGACACGGGCTGGTACTTCGCGAACGGGCTTTGGCGGCTACGGGGGTTTCTCGACCTCCTGCTCGGCGGGGTCGGCACGCGCCGAGGTCGCCGCGATCCTGTCAACCTGTTGCCCGGCGACGCGTTGGACTTCTGGCGGGTCGAGGCGGTGGAGCCCGGGCGGCTGCTACGCCTGTCGGCCGAAATGAAGGTGCCCGGCCGGGCATGGCTGCAGTTCGAGGTGGATGCCCGCGACGGTCATTCCACGATCCGTCAGACCGCGATTTTCGACCCCTTGGGCCTGCCCGGCCTGGCCTATTGGTACATTCTGTATCCTCTGCACGCCCTCATCTTCCGTGGCATGCTGCGCAACATCGGGCGGGCGGCCGCGCGGCAGATCGACCCTCCGGCGTAGCGAAGTAACGCAACGATGTGTGGGACCATCCGACCACAGACGAGCGTCCCCGGGTTTGACGCGTTTTCCGGGCGGCGGTACGCTGCCTGTCGTGTCCGGCCGTATTGGAACGGGGGAAGCGGGGAATCCTGTCGTGGACGAAGCGTTCAAAAAGATGGCCGATCAGTTCAGCTCCATGATCGACGAGATGATGGGCGGAAACCTGTTCCGCTCGTCGGCGCCGGACTTGTGGGTGCCCGCGATCAACGTCTACGAGTTGGACGATCGCTACGTCGTGTGTGTGGACCTGGCGGGCATGGAGCAGGAGCGGATCGACGTGTACGTGGAGGGGCGGACGCTGCACGTCCGGGGCGATCGGCCCAAGCCGGGCGTGCCGGACGGCGAGGGGCGCGTCAGCGTACACCTGATGGAAATCAACTCCGGCCGCTTCCATCGCAAGGTCCGCCTGACTCCCGACGTGCGCGTGGCGGACGTAAAGGCCGTCTACCGGAAGGGGTACCTGTGGATTGACTTGCCGCGCGAGCGACAGAGCGTGGACGAATGAACCTCAGATCACCCGGCGGGGCAAGATGAACGAAGAGGATTCTCAGCAAGATACACCGGAAACGGACCTGGATTTCGAGGACGATTCCGTGGAAGAGGTCCCGGTGTCTGCCCGGCCGCCGGACGGCGCGCGGGCGATCGACCCCAGGGACATCGTCATCCCTGCCGTTCTACCGATTCTGCCCATGCGGGACGCCGTGGCCTTTCCGGGAACCATCATGCCGTTGGCCGTCTCCCGGGAGAAATCCAAGCGGCTGCTGGACATGGCGTTGGCGGGGGACCGGCTGATCTGCGCGGTGGCCCAGCGGGTCCCGGAGAAGGACGATCCGGACCTCGACGACCTGCACCGGATCGGCACGGCGTGCATGATTCTCAAAATGTACAAGCTGCCGGACGGGACCGAGACCATTGTGGTTCACGGCATCGCTCGCGTGGGCATCGAGGACCTCACGTCGGCCGAGCCCTACCTCGAGGCGAAGGTCCACCCTCGTCACGATCCGGAGGGGCTTACCACCGAGCTCGAGGCCCTGATGCACAACGCCCGTCACGCCGCGCACCGCATCCTGGAGCTGTCGCCGAACGTGCCGGATGAGGCCCGCATCGTGCTCGACAACATCCGCACGCCGGGCGGGCTGGCGGATTTTCTGGGGGCCAACCTTTCGCTGAGTCTCGTGCATAAGCAGGAAGTCCTCGAGACGTTCGACGTGCCGGCCCGGCTGCGCAAAGTGCATGCCGCCATGGAAGGCCAGCTCGACGTGTTGGAGCTTTCGAAGAAGATCCAGTCCCAGGTCCGCTCGCAGCTCGACAAGGCCCAGCGTGAGCACTACCTGCGGGAACAGCTCAAGGCCATCCAGCATGAGCTGGGCCAGGAAAGCGGCGCCGGCTCGGAGATCACGCGGCTGCGCGAGAAGGTCCAGGCCGCAAAGATGCCCAAGCCGGTCCTGGCCGAGGCCGAGCGGGAAGTCGAGCGGATGGCGAAGATCCATCCGGCCTCGCCCGAGTACGGCGTGTCATTGGACTACGTGAACTGGCTCTGCGCGCTGCCCTGGAGCGTCCGCACAAAAGACCGGTTGGATGTCAAGCGGGCGGAGGGCATCCTGAACGAGGATCACTACGGCCTGGAGAAGGTCAAACGGCGGATCCTGGAGTTTCTGGCCGTCCGCAAGCTCAAGCCGGACGGACGGGGGCCGATCCTGTGCTTCGCGGGGCCGCCCGGCGTCGGCAAGACATCGCTCGGCAAGAGCATTGCCCGGGCCTTGGGACGCAAGTTCATCCGCATGTCGCTGGGCGGCATGAGGGACGAAGCGGAAATCCGTGGCCACCGCCGCACGTACATCGGGTCGATGCCGGGTCGGATCATCCAGGAACTTCGCAAGGCGGAGTCAAACAACCCCGTCTTCATGCTGGATGAGGTGGACAAGATCGGGTCGGATTTCCGGGGCGATCCCGCGTCGGCCCTGCTGGAGGTGCTGGACCCGGCCCAGAATAACACGTTTACGGATCACTACCTGGACGTCCCGTTCGACCTGTCCGACGTGTTGTTCATCGCGACGGCCAATTACATGGACCCCATCCCCCAGCCGCTGCTGGACCGGATGGAGGTCATCCACATTCCGGGGTACACGCAGCGCGAGAAGCTGGAGATCGCGCGGCAGTACCTGGTCCCGCGGCAGCTCGAGGAGAACGGGCTGCGACCCGACCAGGTGGTCTTTGACGAGGCGGCGCTGAACCGCCTGATCACCGGCTACACCCGGGAGGCGGGCGTCCGGAACCTGGATCGCCAGATCGCAGGCGTCTGCCGCGCCCGGGCGGCGGCGGTGGTTCGGGGCGAAGAGGGTTCGGCCCGCGTCACGCCCGAGAGCATCGAGGCGGACCTGGGCCCGCCGTTGCTCGAACCGTCGGTGGCCACCGCCGTCTCCTTGCCGGGCGTGGCAACCGGGCTGGCGTACACACCGACCGGCGGCGACATCCTCTTTATCGAGGCGACGAAGATGCCCGGGAACGCCAACCTGAATCTCACCGGGCAACTGGGCGGCGTGATGCGAGAGAGCGCGCAGGCGGCGTTTTCCATCGTGCGGTCGCGGGCGGCCAGCCTGGGGATCGATCCGGCGGACGTGCTGCGCCACGATTACCACATCCACGTGCCGGCGGGCGCCATCCCGAAGGACGGGCCGTCGGCGGGCAGCGCGATCCTGGCGGCCCTGGTTTCGCTGTTGAAAGATCGTTGCGTCGACCGGCACACCGGCATCACGGGCGAAATCACGTTGCGCGGTCGGGTCATGCCGGTCGGCGGCATCAAGGAAAAGGTCCTGGCCGCCCATCGCGCCGGCCTCAAGCGGGTGATTCTGCCGGAAGGGAACCAGCGAGACCTCCAGGAGATCCCACAGGACATCCGCGAGCAACTCAAATTCGTCTTCGCCCAGACCACGGACGACGTGTTGCGCCATGCCTTCACCGGTCGAGACGGTCGTACGAAACCGCGCCCGGCCACCCGGCTTGCCGGCAAGCCGAAACGAAAGGCCGCGAGAAAGACGAAGAAGGTCCGCCGCCACAAGAAAGAGGCCCGCCGGCGATCACGCTGACCGGGCCGCCCCTTGCCTGAATTCACGATGTCAGAACCGGCTCCAATCTGCGATCCGTCCCATCTTCTGGGGTTGTTTCCCGAAGAACTTTCGTCTGTGCCCGCGTTGACCGGGCAGCCGGCGTACCGCGTGACGCAATTGATCGAGTGGATCTATCGGCGGATGGCGGGCGAGTTTGCGGACATGACGAACCTGCCGAAGGCCTTGCGGGACACCCTGTCGCAAGCGGGCGGGCTGTACACGTCCGTCATCGAGCGGGATGTGGCGTCATCCGATGGGACCCGCAAGCTGCTGCTTCGATGGCCGGACGGGGCGACGAGTGAGTGCGTGCTCATTCCGGACGCGGACCGGCGGACGGCCTGCATTTCGACGCAGGTGGGGTGTCCGGCCGGTTGCGTGTTCTGTGCCAGCGGGCTGAGCGGCCTGGAGCGGGACCTGTCCGCGGGGCAGATTGTCGAGCAGGCCATGCGGCTGACCCGGCTCTGCGGTGACGATCGCGGGCTGACGAACGTCGTTTTCATGGGCATGGGCGAGCCGCTGCTGAATTACGAGGCGGTGGTCCGGGCCCTGCGTGTGATCAATGCGCCCTGGGGAATGAACATCGGGGCCCGGAAGATCACCGTCAGCACGGTGGGATTGCCCAAGCCGATGCGCCGGCTGGCAGAGGAAGGGCTGCAAATCACGCTGGCCTTGTCGCTCCACGGACCGAATGATGAACTGCGACGGCAGATCGTCCCGTGGGCGGCGCAGATCTCGATCGACGAGCTCGTGGAGGCGGCCGTGTACGTCTTCGACTGCACGGGTCGTGAGGTGACGCTGGAGTACGTGCTGCTGGGCGAGCTGAATGACCGCCCGGAGCACGCGCGGGAGCTGGCGGCCCTGTCCAAGCGAATGCGGAGCAACGTCAACCTGATCCGCTACAACCCGGTCGAGGGATTGCCCTTCCGGCGGCCGGATGCCGACGCATCGCAGCGCTTTCTGGAGATTCTCCGCGAGCGCGGCGTCAACGCGCACCTGCGCCGCAGTCGCGGCCTGGACATCGACGGCGCCTGCGGCCAGCTTCGACGACGTACTCCGTCGCGGATGCAAACAGGCCCGGAGCGGGACCCGTAAGACGCATTCACGGCCACCGCAGCCGGCCGGATGCCAACACGAGGTTCATCGGCTCAGTATGCCTGCCGGATGTCCATCTGCTCGAAGTAGTGGTGCAGAATTGTCGCGTAATCGTAGCCCTGCAGGGCCATGCCCAGGGCCCCGATCTGGCAGAGGCCGGCCCCGTGGCCCCAGCCGGCGCCGATCAGGCGAATGGTTTGCAGCCGGCCCCTCTGGTCCCGCTCGGCCGCCACCTTGAACGCACTGCTGAAAAGGAACTTCTCGTGCAGGGCGTGGCGGATCCAGTACTGGTCTTCGATCGTCGCCGTCCGGCGCCGCTGTTCCGGGTCGTGGTAGACCACCTGCAGAGCGGTGGCCCGGCCGGAGTGGCCGCGGCGGGTGACGGCGAGGTCCAGCAGCTCGGCCAGGGCTTCGCGGCCGGTGATGCCCGTTCGTTCGAAAAACTTGGTGCGGAGGATCTCTTCCAGCCGCGCCCGCGGATACTCGACCGTCCAGCGGAAGTAGCTGCCCGCCTCGTCCACCGCGCCCAGGTACTTCTCGAACTCCGCCGGTGACACCACGTTCGGGCTGCAGAACACGTCGCACGTGTTGAGCCAGTCGCCGGTGAGGTACTCATCCAACTGGGCGGGCTGAAGTGGGACGAAGCGGCGGGCATGCGAGTCGGGCGGGGCGTCGGCCACCACGTACTGTCCGGGCTTGTAGATGCCCCACACGGGTTCCGGGCCCTCGACGACACCGCCGCAACACTTGGAGTAGTTCGCGTCAACGAGGGTGCCGCTGCGGTGAATCATGACCTCGCCGCGCGTCTCTTCGACCGCGGAGTGGCCTGCCGGCGTCAGGTGTGTGAAGCCCTGGTAGCGCTGGCAGCAGTCGTCATTGCAGAAGTCAAAACCCTGGGCCTCGTGCTTGCGCTCGGTCCGAGCCAGCAGCCACGACCGGGCCGTGACGCATTGGGCCTTGAGAAGGTCCATCGGGCACTCGCCGCCCATCTCGGCCGTGATGACGCCCTTGAGATAGTCCTCGATCGGGATTTCGTTGACCAGCAGGATCCGTCCGTCACAGACCGAGGCCACAAAGGCGCCCGGCACCACCTGCGTGATCCGCTTTTCCCAGTGGAACCCGCGGCCGGCCACCACGTCGTGCAGTGTGATCAGCGGTGGATGCGCCCGGTCCCCAGCCGGGGGGATGACCCTCCAGCGACGCGCCACGTCCGCCGGCTTTCCGTCGACCACCAGGGCGATTCGCTCGCCGTCCACGCGCAGGACGAACGAGCGGGCGCCACACCCGGTCCCCTCGGCATCTGAGGTGGGGGTCAAGCGGTAGTCGGTTTCGGACGCATCCATCCGCACGGACGTGGCGCCGTCTTCGGGCAACACAACCCCGACGCGGACGAGCGGTTCCTGCCGGCTCTCCAGCGTCCATTTGTCCATCCTGACTCCGTGTAGCGGCTCACTCATGTGCCGGCGTCCATGGCTGAGAATGCGATCGCCCATTGCAAGTTTGTATGCCCCATCAGGCCATGATAATGTAAACGGCCCCGATTGCGAAGGGCGGGAAAAGACCCTAGCGCCCGGAGGTCCGCAGTCACTCGAGGGCAAAAGCCCGCAGGAACGCCACCTAGGCCCGCGTGGAGGACAGGGAACCTTCGTATCAGAGGTTGAAACTGGGCAAGAGAAGGGAAGTGTAACATGAAGCATCGAGAGCTGGGCAAGAATGGTCCGAGCGTGTCGGCCATCGGCCTGGGTTGCATGGCGATGTCCGAGTTCTACGGCCCCCACGAAGAAAGCGAGTCCATCGCCACCATTCACCGGGCGCTGGATCTGGGTGTGAATTTCCTCGACACGGCCGACATGTACGGCCGGGGGCACAACGAGGAACTGGTCGGCCGGGCCATTCGCGACCGGCGGGATCGCGTGGTGCTGGCCACGAAGTTCGGCATTCTGCGGGTGGAAGGGGAGACGCGTTCCGTGGACGGCCGGCCGGAGTACGTCCAGTCGGCCTGTGAGGCGAGCCTTCGCCGCCTAGGGCTGGATCACGTGGACCTGTACTACCAGCACCGGGTCGATCCGGCGACTCCGATTGAGGACACTGTGGGGGCCATGGCCGAGCTGGTGCAGCAGGGGAAGGTACGGTTCCTGGGGTTGTCCGAGGCGTTGCCGGCGACGATTCGTCGGGCGGCGGCGGTGCATCCGATTGCGGCACTCCAGACGGAATACTCGCTCTGGTCGCGCGAGCCGGAGGCGGAAATCCTGGCGACCTGTCGAGAGCTGGGCATCACGTTTGTGCCGTACAGCCCGTTGGGTCGAGGGTTTCTCACGGGCCAGATACGGTCGGTCGATGAGCTGGCGCCGGATGATTGGCGGCGGATGAATCCGCGCTTCCAGGGTGAAAATCTCAAGCGGAACCTGGAGCTCGTGGCACGGGTGGAACAGGTCGCGAAGGAGAAGCACTGCACGCCGGCGCAGTTGGCCTTGGCGTGGCTGCTGGCCCAGGGGGAAGACATCGTACCCATTCCCGGGACGCGCAAGGCAAAGCGCGTGGAGGAAAACGCGGCGGCGACAGACGTGGTGCTGACCGCGGACGATCTGAAGCGGATCGACGAGGTCGCGCCGCCGGGTGCCGCCGCTGGATCACGCTATCCCGACTGGGCGATGAAGTTCGTGAACGGCTGACGGGTCCGATTGGGCAGCGCCACCCACTGGAATCGACGAATGGCATGCAGGCCGCAGACAAACGTGCCAATGGCCGGCAAGGCCCGCCCGGCCAGCTCGCTGGCCCGCGCCACACCACTCACCGGTCGGTTGATGCTCTGCCTGGGACTGCTCTTCCTCATTCCAGCTCTCTCGTTTCAGGCGTGCGAATGGTTCTATCCGTGGATTCCGTTCGACGACATCCAGGGAGTCAACCTGTCGTTTGTCGTGTTGGTTGTGGGGGCGGGCCTGTGGCTCTGGCGGCGTTTCGTGCGATGGACGCTCGGCCGTGCGGCTGCCACGGCTGTTACCGTGCTGGTGCCCCTGGCCCAGGTGCTCTGGTGGCAGCCGATGTTCAACGTCGGATGTGTCACTGACGACATCCTGCGTACCGGGCAGAACCTCAGCCTGGTCGGCCTGTGGGTGTGGGTGGCCGTGTGGCTGTGGTGGGGCCTGGATCGGGGCTGGGCGGTGATCCGAACACGTTGGCCGCTGGGCGGCGACGGGAGGCGAATGATGACACCGACTGCGCGTTCCCTGGCCGCGGGCATGGGCCTGTTACCGTTTCTGGTCGGCCTGTGGCTGATTCTACTCGTGTTTCTAACGGACGTGGTGAGCCTGGGAGAAGACGAGCATGCGGTCATAATCTGCAATGGCGTGTGCGCCGTTGTGGCCGTCGTCGTCTGGATCTTGATCTGGCGGCATCGCGTGGCATGGACGCGTCGGGCGCGGATCGGGACGATCCTTTCCTCGGGAGTGCTTCTCCACGTGGCGGTTCTGGTTCCGCTGTACTACGTGCTTCGCGGCGATTCCGACGGGGAGGTCGGCGTTGTGGCGCTTCCGGTTGTTGCGCTGGGGATTTGGCTGCTTTTTACGGCGTTCCTCTGGCCGGCACGGGCGGTGCCGGTACAGGAGCGGATCGAGGCGGGTGTTCGTTGCACGCGCTGCGGCTATAGCCTCCGCGGCCTGACCGGCACCCGCTGCCCGGAGTGTGGGTACGAACCGACGCTGGAGTCCTTCTGCGCCGGGTGGGTGACGGAAGAAGGATTGTGACGCCGTGCATCAAGGAGCGGCGGGATGCATGAGCGTGCCGGGGGAAGGCGTTATCGCCGCGAACGCAGGGCGCGGCGGCGTTGCACACAGGCCCGGTCCTCTGTTGCTCCCGGGCTCTTCCTGTGTGTCGCGAACTCGGCTCGCAACGAGGTGGGAAAACTCCTGACAGACTGCTTCTCCACTGCCTCGACGCTCGGTTCATGGGGGGACTCGGCTGGAATGCACAGACCCGCTTGATTCTACGGGGGCGCGTGTTACCATGTGCGTCGCTGGAGTGGGCCCGAAGCGGGTGGGCAGGCGGTGGTCGCGGTCTGACGCGAAGACGTCGGATGACGAAGTGAAGGGCGGCCCGAAGGGGCGGGCGGTCATTTACGAGTAAGCCGATGTGGTCGGATGCCTCCGCGTGTTCGTCCGCGTCGGTTTTTTTGCCGCCTTGACGGCATGGATGCCCGCTCGCGCGGGGGCAGCCGGCGGACGCCGCACCGGGAGGGGTGTGACGCCGACGTGACACAAAGGCCAGGGCCGGAAGGACAGAATATGGAACTACCTCCCCGTCCACGGGGCGATGAACTGCTGCGACCGGGGGAACTGCTCGATCTGCGCCACCGAGTGCGGCGTCTTGCTCGCGCGCACGACCTGACCAGCGTGATCGCCTGCGCATTCGACCCGCGCACGCAGATGCTCCCCTTCGTCTATGCGGCCACGCACATGGTGCCGGCCGGCGTCCGGGCCGTCGGCGCCGCGATGCTGGACGCGGGCTTTGAGAAGACGCGCATCGTCCTGCAGCAGTGGAACCGGAATTTCCGACCGCAACAGATGCGTCTGGACGGGCGCGTCCCGGACCTCTTCATGGTCTCGAGCATGCAGCTCCATTCCGCTGCGTGTGAGGGGCTGATTCGCGACGCGTGCCGTATCGATCCCCGGCATCGCCCATTGATCATCGTCGGCGGTCCCAAGGCGATCTACGAGCCCTGGGACGCCTTCAGCGCCGACCCGCGCGATCCGTGGGGCGCAGACGTGGCCGTCACCGGCGAGGAATACGTACTGCTCGATCTGCTGGAGGTCCTGCTGTCGATCCGGGCGAACGGCGAATCGCTGCGATCGACGTTTCTGCGGGCGCGGAACAGCAGCCTTCTCGACGACGTTCCCGGCCTGGTCTATGCACAGACGGACAAGGCCGGCGTCGCGGAGACGCTGGTCGACACGGGTGTGCAGCGCCTGCTGGGTGATCTGGACGAACTGCCGCACCCGGTGCTGGGCTACCGGTTGCTGGAGCCCCCCGGCCGGCGGGCGACACTCGGGGCACATGCCCTTCCCGCCGGGCGCGTGGCCCGGTACAGCCCGATTGCGTCTCTCGTGATGACGTTTGGCTGCAGGTTTGCCTGTCCCTATTGCCCAATTCCCGCGTACAACCAGCGGCAGCATCGCGTGAAGAGCGGGGCGCGCATCGCGGACGAGTTTCAGCGACTGTATCAGGAGTACCGCATCCACAACTACTTCGGCACGGATGACAACTTCTTCAACCGGAAGGAGCGTGCGCTGGACATCATCGAGACCCTGGCCCGCACGGAAATCGAGGGTGCGCCGCTCTGCAAGCGGGTCCGCTGGGGCACGGAGGTCACTCTTCACGATGCATTCCAGCTTCGCGACCATTTCAAAACGGTTCGCAAGGCGGGCGTGCGTGCCCTGTGGATGGGGATCGAAGACATGACCGGGTCCCTGGTGAAAAAGGGCCAGAGCGTTGACAAGATGACCGAGGTGTTCCGCCTGCTGCGGTGGCACGGCATCTGGCCGATGCCGATGATGATGCACCATGACGCGCAGCCGCTGGTCAGCCGCGGCCCGGTGCCCGGCGGTCTGCTCAACCAGGTCGGCCTGCTGCGCAACGCCGGTGCGATCAGCATGCAGGTGTTGATGCTGGTGCCTGCGACGGGCTCCGCGTTGTACGCCGGAACGTATACGTCCGGGATGGCCTATGAGAGCGTCGGGGGGTGTCGCGTGGAGGAACACATGCTCGGCGGAAGCCACGTCGTGGCGTCTTTCCATCCGAAACCCTGGCGCAAGCAGTTGAACCTCCTGGCGGCCTACCTCTACTTCTACAATCCCGTCCGCTTCCTTTGGGCCCTCGTGAGGCCGAAAAGCCGACTGTATCTCGTGGACGCCGGCGAGCAGTTGCTGGGCATGAAGGGTCTGCTGCTGACCATCCGCCGGACCCTCGGTTGGGCCCTGCGACTGCGTTTTGGCGACATCCGACGCCGGTCGGCGCCGCCCATAAGCTCCATACCGATGCGCAGCGCCGACGGCCTGGAGGCGGACCACGCTTTGCCCGGCACGCGCCCGGCGGCATCGGCTGAACGAAAGGAGCCGACGGCCGTGCGGCGCGGAGTTCCCGGAACGGAATGGCCCGCTCATGCCGGTCGGACCTGAAGGCGAGCGGCCGGAAGGAGACGCAGTCGTTCCGGCGCTTCGTGGATGCGATGGACGCTCCAGAGGGAAGGGGGGGCGCAGAGATTCAGATGTTGTCGCCGCGGAAGAAGGCGGCGGCCATGCGGTCGGCCATGGGCTGGTTGGAAAAGACCAGGGGCACCAGGAACTGCATGTCGGTATTGGGTGAGCGCAGATACTCCGCCATCTCCAGTCGCCATCGCGTGTCGAACGTCATCAGCTTGTCCTGCGATTGCCGGCTCTTGAGCGCGGTGGTCACCACCTTGGCCGCAATGGAGGCCGACCACATGGCGGGCACCACGCCTTCGTTCGAGAGGGCGGCCACAAACCCGCCCGCCTCGCCGATGAGAAGGGCGTGCTTGCCAACGTGCGTTTCCATGTCCAAAGCGTTCAGCGGCGGCGGCACGATGACCATACGCTCCGGTTGAGGATCAATGTCGGCCGGAATACGCTCCCGTTCCGCCAGGGTCTGGCAGAGACGTGTCAGCCGTGAGACGGCGTCCGCCCGGGTGCCCGGCACGCTTACCGCCACGGTGAGCTGGCCCGCCGCAGACAGCGTCATCCCGTAGCCGCCGTCGCGGGTCAGGCCCAGGATGATGCTGATCTTGCCCTTGTCTCTGGCCGGCGGCGCGCCCGTGGGCACGCATAGATACGCCGCCCAGAATCGTCCGGATGGGGCGGTCAGGCCGATCCGACCGGCAAGCGCAGACGAACGACCGTCGGCGAGCACGAGGATTCGTCCCTGGACCGGGTCGTGGTTCCGGAACCGGGCTTCCACGTTCTTCTCACGGAGGGTTACGTCCAAAACCGTGGCCTCGTGGATCGCCTGGACGCCGGCGGAGGTGGCCGAGTCGATCAGGGTGTTCTCAAACGCGGCGCGGTCGATGAAGTAGCCGGGAGTCTCCCGCGTCGCGGGAGTGGCGGATTTGGCCAGGTCCGCGCTGAGAAAGGTGATGTCCGCGATGGGGCGGTCCAGCGTCTCCCGGCAGGCGCCGATGCTTTCCAGTAGCGGGGCGGCCTGCGCGCCCACCCACCCGATGCCGGCGGGCGTCCGGGGAAAGGGCTGGCTGCCCACCAGGGCGACGCGATGCCCCGCTTGGGCCAGCAGAGAGGCGGCGGTACTTCCGGCCGGCCCGGTTCCGACGATCAGAACATCATAGGTCACAGTCCCTGACCCTCCCGGTCGGCGTGGGCTGGGGCTTTCCTGTGTTGGCGAGGCAACATATCGACTTCCGACTTCACAAGTGGCAGCCGCACGCCCAGGCCGGCCGCTGCGGAGGATCGTTGTAGTCTAATCCAGGTCGACAATCAACATGCGGCGGTCCAGAAACACCGCCTGGTGATGGATGCCGGCGGCTTTCACTATCGCAATGGCCGTGTCGAAATCGGCGGCGATGTGCTCGGGCCGGTGAGCGTCGGATCCGAACGCGACGGCCTGGCCGCCGAGCGCGGCGTAGCGGGCGATCACCGAACCGTCGGGCATGGGTCGGCCGGTGCCGAACCGGATGGAGGAGGTGTTCACCTCCGGCACGAGCCCGGCCTCCAGGCAGGTCCGGAGGATGTCGTCCACCAGGTCTGCTCCGATGCCCGGCACATCGTTCTCGAAGAAGCGGTGGGTGTAGCGTCGGACGAGGTCCAGGTGTCCGAGCACGTGGAAGACCGGCCCACGCTGCCGAGCCAGGTCGCGTGCCCAGCCGACCGCCTCCAGCACGGCTTCGAGATAGATGCGAACCCCCGCGGCGGCGTCGATGTCCTTCCAGTCTTCGGGACGGTGCAACGCGCCGCGCTGCGTCCAGTGCACGCTCAGCATGACCAGATCAAACGTGTGCCGGGCCAGGTGGTCCAGGATGAAACCCTCGTTCCGCGGCTGATAACAGACTTCGATGCCCTTGCCGATGCGGAGTTGATGGCCGTACATCTGGCGCAGCCACGCCAGATCGGCGGAGTAGCGTTCGTCGTTGTAGCGACACAGGTGCCACTCGTCCGGGTGGGTGTCGAAGTGCTCGGTGAAGGTCAGACCCTGCAGGTCGAGTTCGATCGCCCGGCGCACGTTTTCTTCCGGGTCCGTTTCGCAGTCAAACGAGTGCCGGGAATGGAGGTGCTGGTCGAATCGCATCGTGAGACAGTCTACGAAGAGGGCTGTGGGGCGGTCCAGTGGACTGTCGAGGCGGATTTTCCCGAATGCCGTTCCGGGGCTTGGCGAAGACGGACGGTGGCAGTAGGATATGTGCATCGCGCGGTCGAGTCCGGGCCGCTCACCGGCGCAGGCGGACGAATCCTGTCTTCGGAGAAATCCCGATGCCACAGACGACGCAGTTTTCCGTCTTTACCGCGAACAAGCCGGGCGTGCTGGCAGAAGTCTGTCGCACCATGGCCCGGGAGAAAATCAATATCACGGGCATGTCCATGATGGATGCCGCGGAGAGCGGGGTCCTGCGGCTGATCACGGACAAGCCGGACAGCGCCCGCGTGGCGCTGCAGCGAATGAACATCCCCATGACGGAAACGGATGTCCTGGCCATCACGTTGCCCAATCGGGTGGGGGCCGTGGCGGACCTGTGCGAGCGGCTGTCCAACGCCCATGTCCACATCGCGTACATGTACGCGACCACGGGTGGCCGGGGCGCCAACGCGACGGTTGTCTTCAAGGTCGGCGATGTGAAGAAGGCGGTTCGGGCGATCGAAGCCCCGGGCAGGCTTTCCACGGGGAAAGACATGAAGATCAAGCTCCGGCACCCCCCCCGCGTGGCCCGGCGGCGATAGACTGTGCCGGGGGGCGGCTTCGAGGCGGCTTGCATCGGTCTGTTGGGCTCCTATGATGGTCCCCATGACCGCCACCCGTCGTGACGAGACTGGCGAGGAAGCGCTGACCACGGTCCGGTCCGAAGCCGCATTCCGGGCTGCCCGCGAGGTGATGCCGGGAGGAGTGAGTTCACCCGTCCGGGCGTTTGGCGCCGTGGGCGGCGTCCCCCGATTCATCGCCAGGGGCGCTGGCGCCGTTCTCACCGACCTGGACGGCAATTCGTACACGGACTATGTCGGTTCCTGGGGCCCGCTGATCCTCGGCCACGCGGATGAGCGCGTGGTGGCGGCGATCAACAAGGCGGCCGCCAAAGGGTGCAGCTTCGGCGCTCCGACGGAAGCGGAAGTCCGATTGGCCGAGCTGGTGATTGCCCGCGTGCCCGGAATCGAGATGGTGCGGTTCGTCAACTCCGGGACCGAAGCCGCCATGAGCGCGGTGCGGCTGGCTCGCGCATTCACCGGCCGGGACGCGATCGTCAAGTTCGAGGGGTGCTACCACGGCCACGTGGATGCCCTGCTGGTGAAGGCGGGTTCCGGGCTGCTGACGTTCGGCACTCCGTCCTCGCCCGGCGTGCCGGGCGGCGTGACCGCGGACACCCTTGTGCTGCCGTACAACACCCTGAGCGCGGCGAAGGATCTCTTCGCCGAGCATGGCAAGCGGATCGCGGCGGTGCTGGTGGAGCCCATTGCCGGCAACATGGGCTGCGTGCCGCCGGCGGAAGGGTTCCTGGCCGGATTGCGGAGTCTGTGCGATCAGCACGGCTCGCTGCTGGTGTTCGACGAAGTGATGACCGGCTTCCGGGTGGCCCCGGGCGGTGCTCAGGAGCTCTATGGCGTTCAGCCAGACTTGACCTGTTTGGGGAAGGTGTTGGGCGGCGGGTTGCCGATGGCGGCCTACGGCGGTCGGCGGGAGATCATGGAGCAGGTCTCGCCGCTGGGGCCGGTCTACCAGGCCGGGACCCTCTCGGGCAATCCGTTGGCGACGGCGGCGGGTATCGCCACGCTTGAGGCGCTGGCCGAGCCGGATGTGTATGAAACGCTGGAGGCCCGGTCGGCTCGATTGGCCGAGGGGCTCGGCCAGGCCGCTCGGTCGGCGGGGGTCCCCGTTTGCCAGACGCGTGCGGGCAGCATGTTGTGCGTGTTCTTCACGGAGGGGCCGGTCACGGACTATGCCTCGGCCGTGCGGTCGGATACCCAGGCCTACGCGCGGTTTTTCCACGCCATGCTGGAGCGTGGGGTGTACCTGGCGCCCTCCCAGTACGAGTGCATGTTTGTGTCATTGGCGCATACGGATGATCTGATTGAGAGCACGATTCAGGCCGCGGACGAGGCGTTTGACGAGGTTTCGCGCGGCGGATCGAGCGAATCTTGAGCGGTCGAAAGGACAGCAGCATGAACAGCGATTTCTCCGGTCGAAGCGCGAAGCTCAGCGTGGAGGAGCAGGCCACGTTGCGGGACTACGAGGGGGCGCTGCGGACGATCCGCGGGGCTCGGGGCGTGTTTTTGCTGTTCCTGATCCTGTCGCTGCTGGTGCACGTGGCGGCATTCGCCTCCGTGCGCTGGGGGAACATCCTGGGTGCGGCGGCGGAGCTGGAGGCGGGTATCGCATCGACACAGCCCGGTGTGGAGTCCCCGGATGGCCCTGAGCCGGAGAAGGCGGGCCGGACCGCCCTGGCGGCGAACCTGATCGAGCTGCTGCTGCCGCTGGCGGAGTTCGTGGGGCAGATCAGTTGCGGGCTTCTGGCGCTCTGTTTCCTGGCGTCGGCCCAGGTATGCCTGGCGGGCGGGCTGGGCGGCGTGCGGGGCAGTCTGTCGGCGTTTTTCTGGATGCTCGTGCTGCTGGCCCTGCTGTTCCCGTGGGCACGGTGGTTCCACGGGGATCTTCAGGTTCAGGTTCCCGGCGTGTTCGTGAGTTTCGTGGAGTTGCAGGACTACAAGCCGGAGTTCCCGAACGCGCTGACGCAGGCGCTTTCGTACCTGCGCTTCCTGGGATACCCGCTGCTGGCCCTGCTGATCGCCTTTGTGGGAGACAGCCGCTACGCGCGGGGATATCGCCTGGTGCGCCGGCACCTGGAGGCGCGGCTTCAGGTCCGGCCGATTTGAGGGGCGAACGGCGGAGGAGTTGGGGTAGACCGAGCGAGTCGAACGCGAGCCTGCCGTACGATCTCCTGCATTGAATGAGGTTTCTGCCGGATGCCAAGGAAGAGACTGATTCTGGCATTTGTTATTGTCTCGTCCCTGCTTGGTGCGCTGATCAGTTACTATCTGCTTCTCAAACACGAGGTGAAGCACACGGGCCTGGCGTGGTTTGACGACGTGTGCGAAGGGGATTCCGAAACCGGCAGTGCCCGAAGCTGTGACGCGGTGGTGGCCAGTCCCTGGGGGACGTTTCCGCCCATTCCCAGGGAGGAAACGGAGGACGACGCAGGGCCGGATGCGGATCGTCGCGCCGCGCTGGCCGCCCTGGCAAGGCAATTCGAACCGCGCCCGCTGCCGATCCTGAGCGACATCGAGATGGTGCCGCGCTCGGTTGCCCTGTTCGGAATGATGTACTTCAGTGTGCTGGCCACGTGGTACCTGGCCGTGGGCCGCGTGACGTACGAGCGGCGGGTCTGGCACCTGGTCCCGCTCGGGCTGAACGTGGCCGGCGTGGCCGGAGCGCTGTTCTTCATGTACCTGATGTTCTTCACGGACCTGGACGAGTGGTGTCCGTGGTGCCTGGTGGCGCACGCCCTCAACGGGGCGGCGCTGGTGGGCGCCTTCGTGCTCTGGCCGCGAGCGGATGGGGGGGCGGCGAAACCGAAGGGCGCGGGGCCCGTGGCGCCGGCCCCCGCGTCGCACCCCAGCCGCCGATTCGCTCTCGTGACGTTGGCCACCATGGCGGCGGTGGCGGTCGCGGAGTTGTGGCTTCACGACTACGCGGCGGAGCAGCGCGGGCGGCGTCAGTACCAGGTCGGTTTTGCGTCGGCGGCGAAGGCCCATGCGGAACTCGAGGAATCCATTCGCCAGCACGCCGGCACGCTCTACGCGATTTACGAGCAGGGCGAGTTGCTGGACATTCCCATCCGTCCGGACGACCCCGTGAAGAACCCCGACGCGACTGACGCGGTCATGGTGATCATCACGGATTTTCAGTGCCCGCACTGTTCCCGATTTGCCAAGTACACGGATGATGTGCTCGAACCGATGTTCGGGGATCGGCTCAAGATCGTGTTCAAGCATTATCCGGCCGCTATGGACTGCAATCCCCACATGCGGCACAACATGCACCCGGCCGCGTGCGAGGCGTCCAGGGCCGCCGAGGCGGCCCGCGTGCTCGGCGGAAACGACGCCTTCTGGAAGGCCCACGATCTGATGTTCGCGAGCCCGGGCCGGCTGGCCAACCCAACACGATACCTGCCGGAACTGGCGAAGACGCTGGGCTTTGACTGGGAGACATTCCGCGAAACGATGGACTCGGACGCGGTGCAGAACCGGCTCCGTGAAGATATTGAACTCGCCAAGAACATTCGGCTGCGCGGCACGCCGTCCGCGTACCTGAACGGGCGACACGTCCCCTCGGTTTGCCGGTCGGTGAAGGTGTTCTGGCAGGAGGTGGAGCGGCGGCTCACCGGGAAAGCCTGGGAGCTCTACGAGAAGAATCCGAGGCTTCAGTTCAGGCTTCGCCCGGACGACCCGTCCACCGCCGTCGATCCAGACTCGCAATCCCTGACCGTCGTCGTCTTCGGCGACTTCGCGGACGAGCGGTCGCACGCACTGGCCACGTTTCTGCATGACCACGTGACCCCTCTGTTCAAAGGACGGGTGCGGATCGTCTTCAAATACCTGCCCGACAGCACCGACTGCAACCCGTATGCCTCCGGCAACGCCGTGCCGGCGGCCTGCGTCGCGGCCCGGGCGGTGGAGGCCGCCCGCGTGCTCGGCGGAAACGAGGCGTTCTGGGAGGCGCACGACATCTTCTACAAGGCGCGGAAGTTCGACATGCTGGAGAAGATGGACTGCACCAAGGTCGCGCAGAGGCTGAAACTGGATGCAGCGCAGTACCTCGCCACGATGGAGTCCGACGCCGTCCGCCACCGCATCGCCGAGGATGCGGAGTTCGCCCGCACGCTGAACGTCGGCAAAGCGCCGGCCGTTTTCGTGAGCAACCGCGAAGTGCCGGACGAGATCCTCTTCGACAAGGGCTTCTGGGACGAGGCGGCCCGCCGGTTCGAGGCCATCGTCAAGGCGCAGGAAGCCCGGAAGCGACAGGCGCCCTCATCGCCCGTCGGCGCCGAGCCCCCGGACGAGCCTACTGAAGATAGCCCAGATCCATAAGCCGCTCGGTCACTTTGCGCAGGTCCTCGTCCGAGTAGACCTCACCCGTCGCCGCGCCGCCGGCGGCGCCCGCCGCTTCCCGCTCCACCACAACGGGCGGATCGAACATGCCCTCGATCACCCGGCCCTCCATATCGTCCGGCACCGGCAGACCCAGCAGGGCCAGCACGGTGGGCGTGGAGTCGATGATGTCGGCGTCCAGCGATCGGCCGCGGGCAACGCCCGGCCCTCGCGCCGCGAAAATGCCGTTGTCGCGGTGCGTGCCCTCGATTCGCCGCCACGGAAGCCAGCGCACGGGAGACGACGCCCGGATCTTGCGAATGACGGCCAGGCTGTCGTGCGGCACCAGCAGCAGGTCGGGCAGCCACTCCCGCTCCTCGCGAGAGCAGCCGTAGAGCTCCTCCGGCTTATGCACGGCCCGGAAGACGCGGATGGTCCGCCCGGCCGGGTCGCGATCGGTCACCTCGAGAAACCGCGCTCGAAGCTCGTCGCGCAGCGCCTCGTAGCGCTCCGGCGGCACAATACCCGTCTCCTGCCGACCGGCCAGGTTGATGTACAGAAAGCCGGCCATGCCCGCATGCATGACGCAGGCCTGCGTGCGGGCCAGGTCGACGGCCAGGTCGTGCTCGATGCTGAACATGCCGCCGTCAAACTTCCCGCGCTTTCGCTTGCGCATCCGCCGCAGCCAGCCCAGGCCGCGGTTGGCGCCCTCTGCGGCGGGGTTGATCGTCAGGAACCCCCACTGCTGAAGCAGCCGGTTCGGCTGCGCCTGGCCCTCCAGGCTGCCGTGGCCGTGGTCGGACATGACGAAGACGGCGGCCTGGTTCCGATCGGCGTAATCGACCATCCGGCCGAACACGGTGTCCAGCTCCGCGAAGCACTGGAAGACGACCTCGGTGCGTTTTGGGTGGCGTTCCACCCAGCGGGGATCGATGTACCTCCAGGTCTTGTGCTGGAGGTTGTCCACGAGCTTGAGGACCACCATCAGCGCGTCCCAGCCGTGCCGGTCGCCCAGCTCGCGGGCCAGCGTTTCACCGTGGTGAAAGCTGCGTTTGACCGCCTCCAGGTTTTCCTGAAAGACACCCTCGCCGCCCAGCGTCTTGCGCCGCCAGCGGCTGCCGAAGCCGTAATCCGGGCACAGTTGCAGCACCTCGTTCTTCAGTTCGGCCGGCCAGGTGAACTCGCTGTCGCGGTTGGGCGTGCCGAACCCACTGATGAGAAAGCCGTTGACCGGCGTGGGCGGGTACGTCATGGGAATGCTGATGCAGCCCACGCGCAGCCCCTTGTCGCCGAGAATCTGCCACAGCGTGCGTACGTGCTGCAGGCAGTTGGTGGTGTTGAACGTCAGGCGGTTCGTGCGGACATCGTATCGCTCGAAATCGATGATGCCGTGGGTGCCGGGGCTTTTGCCGGTCATGAACGTGGTCCAGGCGGCGGGCGTGATGGGCGGCACCGTGGACCAGAGCGTGCCGCACGTGCCCTCGGCGCAGAACCGCTTCAGACGCGGCATGAGACCGCGGTCCATCAGCGGGCGCAGCACGTCCCACGTGGCCCCGTCCAGGCCGATGATGAATACGCGCCGGGCGCGGGCGGAATGCTGGATGTCCGGCTGTGCTTCGGGTCGTTCCGTCATGTGAGTAAAAGAATTCTCCGTGCGCATCCTTATTCCGGCCCAACACGTAGCCGAATGGGTCAGTGTAATGGCGTCCTTCATGCGTTGCAAACGAAGCCGCGGCGGACTATCTACAGTCTCCCGCCCGGCACGCCGGGCTGCCCGGAAACGCACAGGAGACTGCCATGCGGATTCTTCGCGAGCCGACCGTCTATCTCGTGGGACGCCAGACCGTGGACGAGGAGGCGGTGGACCGCTTTCTGGCCGACCACGGCGTGACCCGGTGGGCCACGGATTCCACGGTGGCCGGCGAGAAGCTGTGTGAGATGGCCGGCCGCATGTGCTACATGAGCTTCGCGAAACCCCGGCCCGGCGGCAACGCGGCCTACATCGGACACCTTCTGGAGGTCGGGCACGGCAGCGTGCTCGAGCACAGCGTATGGAACTTCATCATCACCGGCGTGTCGCGATCGTTCACGCACGAGCTCATCCGGCACCGGGCGGGCTTCGGGTACTCGCAGCTTTCGCAGCGGTACGTGGATGAGTCCGTGGCGGATTTCGTGGAGCCCGACTGCATCGCCGACGATCCGGAACTGCATGAGGTCTGGCGCTCGGCGGTGGAGCACGCCCAGGAGGCGTACGTGAAGCTCGTGCAGGGTCTGGACCGCGTGTTTCGCCGGGAATCCGACGCCACCCTGCGCCGCAAACTGGCTCGCCAGGCGGCCCGTTCCGTGCTGCCCAACGCCACGGAGACGAAAATCTTCGTGACGGCCAACACGCGCGCCCTGCGGCACTTCATCGAGCTGCGCGCCAATGAGCACGCGGAGGTGGAAATCCGCAAGGTGGCCAGTCGCATTCTGGAGATCGCCCGCGCCGAGGCCCCGAACCTTTTTGCCGACTACGAGTTGATCGACCTGCCCGACGGCACCCGCGTCGCCCGCACCCCCTGGAAGAAAGTGTGAGTCTCGCTCCGCAGCTTCCGCCGCGCCTTCCTCGCCACGTCCCCCGCCTTGTGGTATGGGACCGGCCTCTGGTGTGGGACCGGCTTCTGGTGTGGGACCGGCTTCTGGTGTGGGACCGGCTTTCCAGCCGGTCTCTGGGTCTTCAGACTCTTCTGCTCCTGCCGTCCATTGTTCTCGCTCCTTCTCCTCCGCCCCCATCCGGGGGCGGGATAGGGGTGGGGA